>JAQXDR010000106.1 GCA_029251265.1 Pseudoprimorskyibacter sp.
AAGAGGCAGAAGGGACCTTTTTGAAGCCTTGAACAACGACTAAAAAACAGCCAAACGTTTGCGCCAATACCTCTGCGGTAAACCCGGGGCTGTTCAAACTGGTTCAAACCTTTCAGAAAAAGATAAATTCTTCGAATGGATCTCAGACACAGCGCGAACAGGCTTTCGTAACGTCTCGGCCGGTTGATCTTGTCCAGAATTTCCAGTCAGTCGTAGCTCCGCAGATCGTCAATGACCTTTCCATCGCGTGGCAAATCACCTTGCTCAAAGACCTGTATCACTGCGCCCATCTTCATTACGTCGCGTGCGGAGGCCTCGTATGCGTCAACAGCATCTACGCGGCCCTCGACCTGCAAGGTCATGACATCGCGCTCACCATCGCGGGTAGCAACAACACGCGCCCGCGTCACCTCGGAATGGCGTTTCACAAAACCAGCAACCTGCTCAGGGCGTACGAACATCCCCTTAATTTTGGTCGTTTGGTCTGCGCGTCCCATCCATCCCTTGATCCGCATGTTCGTGCGCCCACACGGGCTTTGCCCTTGCATGACCGCACTCAGGTCTCCCGTTGCAAACCGGATGAGCGGATAATCAGGGTTTAGAGAGGTCACCACCACCTCTCCCACATCCCCCTCTGGGACCGGATCGCCCGTGCCAGGCGTCACGATCTCGACAATTACACCCTCATCAACGATCATTCCCTTTTTTGAGGGGCTTTCATAAGCGATGTTGCCCAGATCGGCTGTTGCATAGCATTGCAGACAGGAAATCCCGCGGTCTTCATACCAAGCACGCAGCGACGGAAAAAGTGCGCCACCGCCAACGACAGCACGATCGATACCAAGGTGGATACCCATCGCATCTGCTTTTTCCAATATCACTTTAAGGTAATCCGGTGTACCCGCATAGACGGTTACTTTGGCAGCATCAGCGGCCCGCACTTGCAGCTCTGTCTGACCTGTCCCTGCGGGCACAACCACAGCACCCACAGCGCGCGCGCCATTTTCAAAAATCGCTCCGGCGGGCGTTAGGTGATATCCAAAGCAGTTTTGGACCACATCCCCTGCCCCAATCCCGGCTGCATGTAGAAACCTGCCCATACGCCACCAATCATGGCTGGACCCACCTGGTTCATAGATCGGACCCGGTGACTGAAAGATGTGGGTGGTATTCTGCACCGGCAGCCCCCCAAACGGTGGGCGCTCTTCTTGCCAAGCAAGCAGAGCGGATTTGCGTAAAACTGGAAGATCAGCCAGCCCAGACAATGTATCCACCCAAGCAGGTTTAACCGGAGCGTTCGAAGCTTGAACGCGTTTGATCTGGTCCTGCAAGGCCTTTAGCTGCGCTGAGGCGCGATCCTTGGCACAGCGCGTCTCTAGCGCGTCAAAAAACTTGGCCATCGCGACCTCCTGTGTTGCGTTTTGCCGACGCGCGGCGTGTTGTCTTAAGTTGGGGTCCGCAAGGCACCTTGTGGCAATTTTCAGGTCGTTACTTTCAACCTAATCAGTCGCGTCTGTCAGCAGACACTCTCACGACAACCATCGTTTACGTCTGCGATAGCTGCGCACGTCGCGAAAGCTTTTTCGGCCGTCCTCGGACATGCCAAGATAGAATTCCTTGACGTCTGGATTTTCGCGCAGCTCCGCTGCTGGACCTTCCATAACCACACGGCCAGATTCCAGAATATAACCATGGTGTGCATACCGCAGGGCCACATTGGTGTTCTGTTCAGCCAGCAAAAAGGTCACGCCTTCGTTTTCATTGACTGATTTTACGATCTCAAAAATCTGTTCGACCAACTGTGGCGCCAAACCCATACTGGGTTCGTCCAGCAGCACAGTCTCGGGTCGGCTCATCAGAGCGCGGCCAATTGCGCACATCTGTTGCTCACCACCCGAAGTGAAGCCAGCCTGCGAACGACGACGGTCCTTGAGACGCGGAAAATAGGTGTAGACCATTTCCAGATCAGCATCGACCGCACCCTTGCCATCACGCCGTGTGTAGGCGCCGGTCAAAAGGTTTTCTTCTACAGTCAGGTGTTCAAAACAGTGGCGGCCTTCCATCACCTGAATGACACCCATCTTGACCAAAGCTGCCGGGTCCAGTTCTGTCACACCCTGCCCTTTATACAGGATGGTCCCTTTGGTGACCTCGCCCCGTTCAGAGTGTAACAGGTTCGAAATTGCTTTGAGGGTTGTGGTCTTGCCAGCCCCGTTACCTCCCAACAGAGCGATAACACCCCCCTTGGGCACCTTGAGCGACACGCCCTTAAGCACAAGGATCACATGATTGTAGATCACCTCGATATTATTGACCTCGAGCAAAGCGTCGTCGGTCTTGGCCGTGTCCAACATGGCATGCGCCTCGTGTTACAAATGTCCGTGGGGTCCCCGGCGACCTAAAGCCGCCGGGGTATTCAATCAGCCTTCACAGGCCTCATTGATTGGCCAAGGCGCATTTGCCTCGGCGTATTCGGCGGCCTTTTCAGCGGCCAGAGCGGCATAGCCGTCAACATTTGGCATCAAGTGATCACTGACTTTGGCAAAAGCAGCGCCATCCCATTCCAGCATCCAGCCACCGGAATGGCCGGTATGGTTGCTGCAAGACGTGGAAAACGGCGGCACCATGCCGGACATGCCAAGTTCTGCCAAACGCTCTTCTGTGACATTCAGGTTCTCAAGACCCCAACGAAGTTGGGTCGCATCGATTTCAGCGGTTCCAAAATGATCCTGTGCGGTCTTGATGCCCTCAACAAGGATCATCGAAATCACGATACCACGTGCATAGAACACACCCTGCATCTCAGTCTCGTTGGACAATGACAGCCCTGTATCGACGACATGCTTGCGAATGTCAGCCATCACAGGTGCATCCATGTCGGGGAACGAGAACGAAATTGACTTGTAGCCTTTTCCAGCGTCACCAACCAATGCAAGATCCGCATCGTGTCCAGACCACCAAACACCGACAAAGTTCTCCATCGGGAATCGTGTTTTGACAGCCTCGGTGATGGCACCAGCATTCATGGCTCCCCAGCCCCACATGACGACATAGTCTGGACGCGTCCGGCGAATCTGTAGCCACTGCGCTGACTGGTTCTGCATTTCGGTCAAGCCAACAGGGATAGGATTGAAATCAAAACCCTTGGCTTCGGCCATCGCTTCGAAAACTGGAATTGGCTCTTTCCCATAGGGGTGGTCAAGGTGCAGGAATGCAATCTCTTTGCCAGACAAGTCACCTTGTCCTTCAAGATACTGCACAATCATGTCAGCAGCATCCCAGTACCCGGATGGCGCATTAAATGCCCACTGAAAGGTACGGCCGTCCGCCATTGGCGAAAATCCATATCCCGGAGCAAGGATCGGGATTTGGTCAACGTTGGTCTTTGGCAAGACTTGCAACGTAATACCCGTTGACCAAGGCTGTGTCACAATCGCAGACCCACGGGTCTTTTCGTAACACTCAACACCCTTGGCTGTTGAATAGCCCGTTTCGCATTCGTCAAAGTCGATAGCGATACCACCGACGCCACCATCCCGCGCGTTCAGCATCGCGATATAGTCTCGCTGCCCGTTCATCAGCGGAATTCCTGTCGCGGCGAAAGGCCCGGTGCGATAGGCAAGGTTTGGCGCATATAGCCCGTCGGCTATAGCCGCCGTGCCCATGACGACACCAACTGCCGTGGCGATGGCCAGTTTGGCAAATTGTTTCATGACTTTCCTCCCATTGGATGCCATTTTTGGCTGTGTTGGACCAGTCCCGCGTCAGTGCGGGAATGGCCAGATTATAAGTTTTTCACGGATCAGAGCCCAAAGCCGCGCAAGACCATGAGGCTCTATTATCAAGAAAAAGACGATTAAACTGCCCACAATCATAATATTAAGATGCTCAATCATCGCGGAGTGCAGCTCGAACCCACGGGACTGGGCAAAGGCGTATCCGACCAACAGCAGGGTAACAACAGCGACACCAATCATCGTACCCTTGCTGCGCAAGCTTACGGCTGCGGCAAACAATCCACCAAGAACAAGCGCGATGATCACCCAAACCGCGAGAGATACATCGTGCAGCTCGATCTCACCGACAATGTTTAGAACCACTGGCAGGCCCACAATCAAGATAGCGCCAAGGTAATTGCCCAAAATGGAACCCAACCCGCCTATGATTGCAATGAAGAGGACTTCGAATGACAGACCAATTTCGAACAGGTTTGGCTCGGCTGCACCACGCCATTGGAATACGAACAATGCGCCCGCGACACCGACAATATAACTGGACACCGCAAAGGCAGTCAGCTTCGATTTCATCAAGTTGATCCCAATCAATTCCGCCGCAATATCCATGTCACGCGTCGCCTTCCATGTGCGTCCCAAAGTGCCACGAGTGAGATTGATGCACAGCAATGTCAAAAGCGTAACGATCACAAGAACCACGTAGTATTGCGTGACCGAACTGGCCAATGGGCCCGTTACATACACACCCAGAATATCCAAGTTCGGCACCTGAATCGCCCCGCTGGCGTTATAATTGTAAAGCCAAGCCCATTTTTCGAACAACCAGATCAAAAAGAACTGCGCCGCCAAGGTCGCAATTGCTAGATAGAACCCCTTGATCCGCAGGGATGGGATCCCAAAAGCCACACCAACGCCCGCGCTAAAGACGCCCGACAGCAATATCGCAATAACTGGGTTCATCCATGGCATCAGCGTTATCATCTTGTAGCATGCATAAGCCCCAACACCCATGAACGCAGCAGTTCCAAGACTAAGCTGTCCGGCATAGCCCGTCAGGATGTTGAGTCCCATTGCTGCTAATGAATAAATTAGGATTGGGATCAGCAACGTTTGAAACGTGAATTCGCTCGCCGTTAACGGGAAGATGACATAGGCCAGCGCAAGAACGACCATTAACAAGATAGCGTCCTGACGCACTGGAAAAAGAGCTTGATCCGCCTCGTAGCTGGTCTTGTATTGCCCTGCTGTCCGGTAAAGCATCAGACGCTCCTCCAATAAAAACCATCACCAGTGACTAGCGGACGTATGGCCTGTCGTTTCGCTCGATACACAGGCCACGCGATACTGATGAGACCTAGCGTTGCAAATGCGACCACCGGCAGCGTAATGCCCAAAGGCTGGTTACCGGCTGTCGCGGCGCAATAAAATACTGCCCAGATCACACTCCAGACACTCATATTCAGAGTGGCACTCAATTTGATCATCTGATCACTTTCCGCTTGGAACATCATTGTGCCCTTTTTTACAGGCCCAATGCCCGATTTCTTTTTGCTTGAATATCCGCACAAAAAGCGGTCTGCCCGATCCGACCGCCCATGCCGACAGCATGGGCCCCCGCCAGCAGTCCTCGGGTGGGACCGCTGGCGGGGCTCTAGACCCTTTCGATGATTTTTTCCCCAAACAATCCCTGCGGTCGAAACAGCAGAACAATCAAGGCAAGCATAAACGCAAACCATGTCTCGGTGTTTCCACCTAAAAGCGGCTGCCCCCAGTAGATTTCGAACAACTTCTCAAGCATCCCAATCATAAGCCCGCCAATAATAGCGCCCGTGATGCTTTCCAATCCGCCCAACATAAGGACCGGCAAAGCTTTATAAGCAATCACCTCAAGGGCAAAACTGACACCAGCGCGCGCGCCCCATGCGATACCGGTGACCAAGGCAATGATCCCCGCGATGAACCAAACCAGTACCCAGATCGTTTGCAAGCTGATGCCCACAGACAAAGCAGCCTGGTGGTCATCCCCCAAGGCCCGGATCGCCCGCCCCATCCGCGTGTAATTCAAAAAGGCAATAAGACCCGCAACCAGCAGCCCCGCAACAACCACGGCTGTCACGTCCTTTTGCTCTAAAATCAGGAAACCACCCCAAGGAAACAGTTCGAATGCGCCAGTGGGAATACCCAGCTCGCTGGTGATCATGACCTTGTTTTCGCCACCAAAGATGATTTCACCCAAGCCAATGAGGAATAGCGTCACACCGATCGTCGCCATGAACAAAATGATATCCGGCTGCCCTACAAGAGGCCGCAGCACCACGCGTTCGATTGTCATGGCTAGAATATACATGACCACAAGCGTGGCCCCAACACTGACCCACGCCGGCAGACCCATTGCATGCAGGCCAACAAGCGTCAGCGCTGAAAAAACCACCATAATGCCTTGGGCGAAGTTAAAGATGCGACTTGAGCGAAAGATCAACACAAACCCAAGCGCAATCAGTGCGTACAAGATACCAGACACCAGTCCTTCCCACAGCACCTGCAATAGGAAATCTGGCAGCATATACATCTCGACAAACGGATCGATAAAAATTTTATGTAGCATTATGCCACCCCCAGATAGGCATCAATTACAGCCTGGTTATTGCGTACCTCTGTGGGGGTACCGTCGCCAATCTTTTTACCATAATCCATCACAACCACACGGTCAGACAGGTCCATGACAACACCCATGTCATGTTCGATCAAGCAGATGGTGGTGCCAAATTCATCATTCACATCCAGAATAAAGCGGCTCATGTCCTCTTTTTCCTCAACATTCATACCAGCCATAGGTTCATCCAAAAGCAAGATACTTGGCTCTGCCGCCAAGGCCCGTGCCAGTTCTACCCGTTTTTTCAAACCGTAAGGCAAACGCCCGACTGGCGTCTTCCGAATGCTCTGAATTTCAAGAAAATCAATAACCCGCTCAACTTTTTCACGGTTGGCCATCTCTTCTGCGCGCGCGCGACCCAACCAGATTGCTTGCGACAGAATAGACGCGTTCATCTTAGTCAGTCGCCCCGTCATGATGTTGTCCAACACACTCATGCCCTCAAACAACGCGATATTCTGAAACGTGCGCGCCACGCCCTGGCGGGCCACTTCGTATGGCCTCATTAGGGGCCGCTTTGCCCCTTGGTACCAAACCTCGCCTTCTGTTGGCGTGTAGAAACCTGATATCACGTTCAGCATGGAGGACTTACCCGCCCCATTCGGCCCAATGATTGCGCGGATTTCGCCCTCGTGGATATCGAAAGAGATATCACTGATGGCTGTCACCCCACCGAACTTTAACGTAATGTTCTTCATCTCCATCACAGTTCCGCCGATCTGGCGACCATCTGCGGTGGTATATCCCTGATTTTGTGTCATCCAGACGTTCCTTCGTCGGCAAAAAAACCACAAATTGGGCCCAGACGGTCATTAGTAACCCGATTAATAGCAGTCCTCTGTGAGCCGTACTGGGGTAATGATGCAAATCCGTCCGCTTTCATTGCAACATCACATCGTGTGAGACGAGCTAAGCTCCGCCGCCCGTCATTGCACAGCTTGATCGAAACAACATGCGCTACGGGCGAAAAACCAACCACACAGGCGGTGTCCTGCCCCAGTGCGGGATGGCGGGTGGGGCGACGTTGCGCCTGCAACGAGCGGCCCGTCATTCCGCTGCCAACTGCTTGGCCACGGGAACAACTGCCGCCCCACGGATTTGTAACGTGGCCGAGATCTGGCCCTTGCGCCCGTCTTCGTAAGTAACTTCCGTTTCGGTATAAATACTGTCCGAGCCATCGTACAAAGCGTCAATCAGATCGCTGAATTTTTCACCGATAATCTTGCGGCGAACTTTCCTTGTCCGGGTCAGTTCCCCATCATCCGCATCCAATTCCTTGTGCAAAACCAAAAAGCGGTAGATCTGGCAGCCAAAAAGCATTTCATCCTCTGCCACACTGCGGTTTACCTCTTCGACATGACTTTGCAGCGCTGCCATTACATCAGGATGCCCGGCCAGTTCTTGGTAGCTGGCATAGGCAATGTTGTTTCGTTCGGCCCAGTTGCCCACGGCTGCAAGATCAATATTTAGGAATGCGACGCATCGATCACGGCCAGCACCAAACACCACAGCCTCTAAAATATTAGGATAGAATTTCAGTTTGTTTTCGACGTATTTGGGGGCGAACAAGCCTCCATTCGCCAGATTTGCTACATCTTTTGCGCGGTCGATGATACGCAGATGGCCTGTGGACTCCTCCACAAAACCAGCGTCGCCAGTGGCGACCCAGCCTTCCGAATCTTTAGTATCCGCAGTGCTGTCAGGATTTTTGTAGTATTCGACGAATACACCTGGTGAACGGTAGAACACCTCGCCGCTCTCAGCGACTTTTAGTTCGACACCCGGGCTTGGGACCCCAACCGTATCTGAACGGACCTGCCCGTCAGGTTGTTGCGTGATAAATACACTTGCTTCTGTTTGACCGTATAATTGTTTCAGGTTGATTCCGAGAGCACGGTAAAAATCGAAGATCTCTGGGCCAATCGCCTCACCGGCGGTGTAGCCCACCCGTACCCGACTAAAGCCCAATGCGTTCTTGAGTGGACCATATGTGGTCATTTCGCCCACGGAATACAGCAGGCGATCCGTAGCACTCACACGATCCCCATCAAGAATTTTCGATCCAACCCGTCGTGCGTGGTTCATGAAAAAATCAAATATCCGACGCTTTAATGCACCTGCATCTTCCATGCGGATCATTATTTGAGTCAGTTGGGTTTCAAACACCCGCGGCGGCGCAAAATAGTAACTTGGGGCAATCTCGCGTAGATCCATCATCATGGTATCAGCCGATTCAGGACAGTTAACACAAAACCCAGTGATATAGGCTTGACCAATAGAGAAAATGAAATCTCCGACCCAAGCCATCGGCAGATAAGCCAGAACTTCATCGGTTGCACGCAAATCGTCAAACGTGACGCTAGCACGGGCCGTTTCGATGATATTGGTATTCGATAGTACCACACCCTTAGGCTTACCTGTCGTGCCTGACGTGTACAACATGACGCATGTGTCATCTGCGGTGATGCCATCGCGTCTTTTGACCAGCTCGGCCATTAATTCACCCTGCCGCGCGCGTCCCTGTGCCTGGACTTCGCCAAACTGATGCAGGTTGGAATGATCGTATTTACGCAATCCACGTTCGTCGAGGTAGATCATGTGCTCAAACCGATCCAGCCTGTCTTGAATTTCGTACACCTTATCCACCTGCTCCTGATCTGCAACGATCACAAACCGCGCACCACAGTGGCTGAGCACATACTCCATCTCTTCGGCGACTGCGTCTTGATACAGCGGGACCGGGACCGCCCCGACAGATTGTGCCGCAACCATTGACCAGTACAGGCTGGGTCGGTTGCGCCCAATAACAGCGACAAAATCGCCTGGCGCAATCCCTAAGTCTAGAAGTCCAAGCGCAAGAGCTTCGATTTCCACTGCCGTCTCAGCCCACGTCCAGCTCTGCCAGATACCGAACTCTTTTTCGCGATAGGCCGCTTTGTTGCCCATCTTCTCCGCGTTGCGCGCAAGCAACGCCGGAACAGATCGCAGGTGAACCGCGTTCTCGGTCGCTATTGCCAAAGTATGTCCTCCCAATTGCCCCAGAGTCCCCAGAGCAGTCCGTATTGAACGGTTGTAACCGCATTTGGACAGCCATCACCGTCGCGGTCAACTTTTTCCTGAACTTTTCCGAATTATAACGAATTCTTGCAATCGAGATAAAATGCTATGAGCTCGCCCCACAAAGGTGCTAGCGGTTCAGACTATGGCGAACACCGCGACCGATGCATTGACGAAGGCAGGGCTAAACCTGATTCAACAGGCGTTATCGGTTTTCGACAGTGATCTGAAACTGGTGCACGTGAACCGTTCCATGATCCGCATGTTTGATCTACCTGACCACCTTGTCGCGCCAGGAACAGGGTTTGACGCCGTCATCCGTTTCCTTGTGCAACATGGTGAATACGGACCCATAGACAATTTTAATGAGTTTGTTGAAGCGCGCGTCGCCTTGGCAAAAACCTTCGAACCCCACTATATGGAACGCACGCGTGCAAACGGCCGTACCATCAGCGTCGAGGGCGCCCCGCTGCCACAGGGCGGATGGGTCACAGTCTATACCGATATCACTCAGGTGAAAGCTCAAGAAGAACTGTTGCGCGCTCACTCGGAGGTTTTGAACGAAGAGGTCCTGCATCGTTCGGAACAATTGGCGGCAAGCAACCGAAAACTGGCCGCGACGAACGCGGCGCTTGACCTCGCACGTACCGAATTGGCTGAAATGGAGGCGCGAGCACGTCTGACCGCAGAAATGATGCCTGCTCATATTGCCCACGTCGATTCTGATGCACGATATACATATTCCAATAGACGACTGACGTCTGTGATCCCGGGGCGGCCGTCGCAAATCGTGGGATTACATATATCTGAAGCACTCGGACCCGCATTTGCATCGGTAAAACCACATTTCGAAGCTGCACAATCTGGCCTAGCAGCCACGTTCGAGTTCACCGATGACGCCAGTTCGCGACGCATTCGGGTCGTCTTTACACCGGATGAAGTCGGTCGCGGAGTCTACATCCTGTCCATGGATGTGACCAAGGAGACACAAGCGCGCGTGGCATTGCAACAAACCCGACGCCGCGAGATTGCAGCGCAGCTGACCTCGGGATTGGCTCATGATTTCTCCAACCTGTTGACCGTTATTCTTGGTCTACAGTCTCGGTTGCAAGATATGGATTTGGGCGATGAAGCGGCCAAACTCATCACCGCAACCCGTGCAGCCGCCACACGGGGCGGCGGGTTGCTTCACCGAATTGCAGATATGACCACTGCGCGCGGATACAGGCCCCAAGTATGCCATTTGACATCACTTTTTTCAGAACTTGAAATCCTCGCATCGCCTTCTTTACCTGCAGGCGTTGAATTAAAAGCCTTGTCGCGAACAGACGGGCACTTTCTTCTGGATGCGGGACGTTTGCAGGACAGTCTTTTAAATCTTGTCCTGAACGCGCGAGACGCGTGCTGTAAAAAAGGGCACATAAATGTAAGTGCACGCGAAGTTATGGACACATGGCTTGAAATAGCCGTGACGGACACTGGGCCAGGGTTCAGCCCCGAGGCGCTCATTCATGGCATTGACCCGTTTTTCACGACCAAAGGTGCCAATGGGTCCGGATTAGGTCTTGCTATGGTTTATGACACTTGCAAGCTCGCGGGTGGGACAGTGACACTGGTTAACGATCCAGACGGCGCTCGGGTCACGCTTCGTGTACCGCTGCAACGCGCCAATAAGACGCCAGACCCTGATATGGTCCTCTTGGTAGAGGATAATCCCGATCTGCGAGATCAGATACGCAAGATGCTGACACAGCTGGGCCATACCGTCATCGAAGCCAGCTCTGTCACAGAGGCTCTGGACCTTGCACGCACGATACCCGACATAGCTCAGGTCTTGTCTGATTTACGGTTAGAAGGGACCAAAACAGGTTTGGAACTATTAGACCACCTATCCGATATCCCCATTCGGTTTATGACATCCTTACCGGCCGAGGACCCCTTGACAAAAGCTGCTGCTAACGCTGCGCCGCTTTTAAAAAAGCCATTTGATATTAGAGATCTGCAGGGCTTTTTACAGACATCCCAGCCAGGAATAATATCATGAGCGCCTTGATTGCGATCCTTGACGACGAACCGGAAATCCGACGTATCCTAGCAGATGCCCTGGAAACAGCAGGCTATCAAACCCAAAGCTTTGGTCGGGCGACAGAATTCGAGGCTGCACTGCGACGAGTCACACCAGACCTATGTTTGGTGGATCTCGGCCTACCAGACCGCGATGGACTGACCCTTGTGCATCGTCTCGCCCTTGAATTGGGCGCAACCGTCATTATAATTTCCGGACGCGCTCAGGTCCAGGATCGTGTGACAGGTCTGGAATTGGGAGCAGACGACTATATTATCAAACCGTTTGAACCAGCCGAGGTGGTTGCCCGAGTCCGGGCGCGGCTACGTAGTCAGCGCAATCAGACCAATTCCACAGATCAGGCCCGTTTTCACGATTGGACCGTCTTTTTTAACAGATATGTGTTGCAATCCCCTGATGGCCGTACAATCAGTTTTTCGCATGCAGAGGGTGAAGTGCTGAGGCTTTTTCTACAATCTCCTAACCGTCTGATCACACGCGCCCAGATGCAGGAGTATCTTGGAGGCGCTGCCAGCGAAAGCTTTGACCGCGCCATGGATGTCCGCATTTCAAGGCTTCGTACCAAATTGGGGGAAGACCCGCGCAATCCCAAAATCATTAAAACAATTTACGGCGCAGGATATATCTTTTTAAGCGATGTCGCTTGGCAATGATTAACAAAACTCTGCGCTTTACGATGACTACGTCCATAATTCGCAGGCTTATACACGGAATTCCATCTGCAAGTGGTTGATGCCGTCTTTCGAACGGCGATGATTTACATTTTCAGCCATTGTCCTGATAAAGTACCAACCAAAGCCACCTTCAGGAATGTCCGAAAGTGCAACTCCTGCATGAACTGGTTCGTTTACTGAGAGCTTGTCACTTGGAAACGGTAAACCGTGATCCATCACGCTGACAATTATGGATTTCCCGCTCTGCTCAACCTTCATGCAAATCATGCCATTACATGTTTCCTTGTAGGCATGCTCAACCACATTGTTGAGCGCTTCTGCTACAGCCAGCTCAATTTTGGTCACATGTTCACACCCAATCTGCCGGTGTATTAAGGCGTCACGCGCAGATATAACGGCCTCACGCACCGATATAAAATCGCTATCAAATTCAAAATCTAATAATATTACGTTCATATCAAAGCCGTTTGACACATCCAGCATCCGCATCAACCCACCCGAGCGGATACACCCTCTTCGACTGTAGAATGAATGACAAAGACCGTGTCCATCCTCGTCAAACTGAATACCTTTGCCACGCCCGGGTTTAACCCGGCCAATTCCAGTGTTTGATTGTCTTCCATCATTTTCATCGCAGCAACGATGGCACCGAGACCGCTGCTGTCAACAAATTCAACATTGGATAAGTCGAGGATATGTCGTCCTTCAATTGGTGCCATTTTTGCACGCAGGAGGTCTTTAAACTGAATTGCAACTGCGGCATCGATACGGTTACTATCAACTGTAACAACATGTGCTGGCTCCATTTGACTGGAAGAGAGGTTCATGAAACAGCCTTTCCTGCTATTTCCGTCGACGTTACCCGCCAATCCTTTAGAACTGGTTTTCATTCGGCACTTTAAGCAGAGGAATAATCGCAAATGTCAGATGTTGTAATCACGGGCGCATCCCGCACCGCAATCGGAGGCTTTGACGGTGCTTTTAGTCCGTTGCAAGCCTCTGAATTGGGGGGCGAGGCCATACGCGCTGCCATGCAACAGGCAGGCAACCCGCACGTTCAAGAGGTTTTGATGGGCTGCGTCTTGCCTGCGGGACAAGGACAGGCACCCGCCAGACAGGCAGGATTTACCGCAGGCCTTGGTGAGGATGTACCCGCGACAACGCTGAACAAGATGTGCGGATCAGGTATGAAAGCCGCTATGATCGGTTTCGACCAAATTGCGCTTGGACAGTCAGATATCGTCGTTGCTGGCGGAATGGAAAGCATGACAAACGCACCGTATTTGCTGCCCAAGATGCGGCAAGGGGCTCGGCTTGGGCATGATCGAGTGATTGATCACATGTTTCTGGATGGTCTAGAAGACGCATATGACAAAGGTCGCCTTATGGGTACTTTTGCCGAAGATTGTGCCGAAGCTTTCCAGTTCACACGAGACGCACAGGATGAATTTGCGCTCACCTCTCTTGCCAATGCGCGTCGCGCGCAATCAAAAGGTGAATTCAACGCCGAGATCACTCCTGTAACAGTGCGCACGCGCAAAACCGAAACAGAAATCGCAGAAGATCAACAACCTTTGACAGCGCGGCCAGACAAGATCCCGCTGTTGAAACCCGCTTTTCGAACGGGTGGAACGGTCACCCCTGCCAACAGCTCCTCTATCTCCGACGGCGCAGCCGCCCTTGTGCTGGCCTCTGATTCTGCGGCAAAGGCATCGGGTCACCCGATTCTGGCACGCATTTTGGGACATGCAAGTCATGCGCAGGCTCCGGCTCTGTTCACCACCGCCCCTGTTCCCGCCGCGCAAAAACTGCTTGACCGGGTGGGGTGGCAAAAATCGGATGTCGATCTTTGGGAAGTTAATGAGGCATTTGCCGTGGTCCCAATGGCCTTTATGCACGAAATGGGGCTGCCTCGAGAGATTGTAAACGTCAATGGAGGGGCTTGTGCATTGGGCCACCCGATTGGCGCCTCGGGCGCACGAATCCTGGTTACCTTGATCCATGCTCTCAAGACGCGCGGCCTGCGCCGTGGTGTTGCAGCCATTTGCATCGGAGGCGGTGAAGGTACCGCCATTGCAATCGAGCTTGTGTCATGACGACCGTCAATTACGATGATCTTGGCAAACAGCTGCGGGCACTCACCGAAGGCGAACGGGATACAATATCCCTAATGGCCACCGTTTCATGCGAAATTCACGCAGCCGATGACCGATTTGACTGGACAGGGTTTTACCGTGTAACTGGACCGCAAATGCTCAAGATCGGTCCGTATCAGGGGGGGCATGGATGCCTTTTAATCCCATTTTCCAAAGGGGTTTGCGGCGCTGCTGCGCGAACGGGACTGGCGCAGATCGTGGACGATGTTGAAGCCTTTCCGGGACATATCGCATGCTCGTCTTCGACGCGATCCGAATTGGTTTTACCAGTTTGGAATGGCAAGCAGCGCCTTCTAGGCGTGTTAGATATAGATAGCGATCAGCCCGGTGCATTTGATAACTCAGACGCTACGGCTTTGACCGCTCTGTTGCGAGACATCTTTCAGGACGTCGCCTAGGCAGTCTGTAATACCCTGTCCACATCTGGAAACCAACATAGGACACCAAAAGCACGCCATAGTGACTTTCGGCACACCTGCAAAACCCGATTTCATAGCGCAGTGGTCCCGTCCTGTATAGAATTCAAGCTTAGGTTAAGGACTGAATCCACGGCGTTTTGGCGATTATCTGGCGCGCTTACTATCCTGTCAAACACTGCAAGCTGGCAACTTGCTGAAGTCTGTTAAACCTGCGATCAGGGGCCCATGTCAAATTTACTAATGTCCACACCATATACTCCACCCAGCGACCCGATTGAGATAATTCACGAAGATCACGAGGTTGTCGTTGTGAACAAGCCCACAGGTCTATTGTCTGTTCCGGGGCGTGGTCCAGACCTTGCTGACTGCTTGATTACACGTCTGCAAACGATTTTCCCTCAAGTTTTACTGGTTCATCGATTGGATCGCGACACATCTGGCGTGATGATTTTTGCCGTGACACCGCATGCACAAAAACATCTTTCACGTCAGTTTGAACTGCGCAAAACATCAAAAACCTATGTGGCGCGGGTTGCAGGTCGGGTGACCGAAAGCCATGGCACCGTCGACCTGCCGCTCATTGTGGATTGGCCAAACCGCCCGAAGCAAAAGGTGTGCCACGAGACAGGCAAACCGGCCCAGACGGACTGGCGCGTGCAAAAGGCGTCAGATAGCGAAAGTCGCCTTCGGCTTTGTCCACATACTGGTCGCAGTCACCAACTGCGCGTTCACATGCAGGCACTAGGCCACCCCATTCTGGGCGATCCATTCTACGCCGATGGCGACGCCCGTGACGCACACAAACGTATGATGCTGCATTCGCAAGAATTGCGGATACAACACCCAGAAAGCCTGAAAGGACTGCGTTTTCGCAGCAAGGTTCCGTTTTAACGCGGCACTGTAAACGAATACCCAGTCCGATGTTGGCGAAATTTGGTATTCGCATTGTTTGACCAGTGGCCGATGGCATAACTTTCCAAGGCCATCAAAAAGAAAGAGACCCGTGAGCCACAAAAAAACGCCCTTCAAGACGTGGGCAAGAGCCATTTTCATTTGGGCCTTTTTTTGTGTGGCAGAGCGGAATGACCGGATGACTAATGGCCAGTGCATGTCAGAATGATCGGTATCAGGACCTCAAAAAGCTTCGGTTCTGCAATATTTCTCTGACTGCCAACGCTTGGATAAAATGCGCCCCTTTAGAACAGGCAAAGGGGGCGATCATCCGGCTCGAGGGAGGGATCGCATTGTCCCAAATCGGCAGGGATCGTGAAGCGTTGGACGCGTTTGAAAAGGCGCTGCGCGATGCACAGGCAAAGTCTGGACTGTGGGAAGGGGAACTCCATCAGCGAATGATACAAATCGAGGACTACAAAACGCTTGCTTTGGGGGTATCAGTCGTTGAAGCCACAAAATAGAACGCAAATTGAATGAAAGTGGCTGAACCCGACATTGGCTTTGTTCGCGGCAAAACCTCAGTCCGTCCAGCATACATAGCCAACCCAGTTTGCGGACACCACCCTATCTTAATGAGCGAACGGGCGAGGTTGTGTGCCACCCAGCACATTGATTGTGCAACGCTGACCAATCGCCACGCAGGAAATCTGCTTTGTTTGTCGAGTGATTGGGTCTAGAGCATACAAAACAACTCACGGAGCCCCAAATGAGCCTGCGCATTAATGATATCATTCCCGACTTAACCGTCGAAACCGACCACGGGGTCCTTGGCCTGCATGACTGGGTTGGCGATAGTTGGGCCATTCTTTTCAGCCATCCCAAAGACTTTACACCCGTCTGCACCACCGAATTCGGAGCTGTCGCACAACTGTCTGATGAATGGGCAAAGCGCGGCGTAAAGGTGATGGGCGTATCTGTTGACGGTGTCGAGGATCACAAAGGTTGGAAAAAAGACATCGAAAAGGTCGCTGGAACCAGCGCTGGCTTTCCGATCGTCGCAGACATCGGGCTGCACGTCTCCAAAGCATTTGGCATGCTTCCGGCGGATGCCTATCTGCCTGACGGACGGACACCGGCTGACAGTGCAACGGTCCGTTCGGTCTACATCATAAGCCCCGACAAAAAGGTCCAGTTGGTGATGACCTATCCAATGACCGTTGGCCGCAATTTTGCTGAAATTTTACGCGCAGTCGATGCCCTACAAACCACTTATGGCAATCCGATTGCCACACCAGCCAATTGGGCCCTAGGACAGGATGTCATCGTGGCAGTTGCGCTGAATGACGACCAGGCCCGGGAACGCTATGGTGAGTTGGATGTTGTCTTGCCCTATCTACGCAAAGCTAAAATGCCATCACCCCAATAAAACTGCTGTTTAAGCCCGCGTGTATCACGCACGTGGGCTTTCGAAAAACTAGGGTTTCCAGCCGTGGCGCGTTACAAACCTGCCCAAATCAGGGTCTGGTCCCCTCCCAATTTCGAATAGATAAGTGGCCGTAAACTGTCTGTCATTTCGACCAAATTTTGATCGAACCGCACGGAATTGTAGGCTTCTAACCATGCCAACTGCCAGTTTTTCAGCTCGCGTGTACCATCAAAAAGAGACTGTTCCTTACCCGTAATTTTTTGGGTTGCAGCCCCTTCATTGGACAAATCGGAAATCGCAAAATCTACAATTCGTTCAAGCGCATTATCGCATTGCTTTGTTAAATCAGTGCCCTGCTGCATCAGCAACGCCGTCGATAAAACGAGCGGCGCAATGGCATGTAACTGATAGTGCAGCGCCCACTTGCCACGACCCATTTCTTGCGGCAGGCTTCCGTCTTCATTGGAAATACACATGATATAGGCTGCAGAGGCTGTCGCCCAGCCTTCGATCACGGGGTCGCGGTTGATGATCCCAACCGAGACGCCAGCCAGCGCGGCCCATGCGCGCAGGTTACCACGCTTTGACCCTTTTGATGCATCTTCTTCCCAAAAGAGCATCTGTTCAGCCATCATACCCGACAACCATGGCCTGATCACGTCCAAATCCGAAGTAGATTTGGTATGCGGTTCAACTTGTATCAGAACCAAACCAAAGCCAGCAATCCGGGACCCCATGGTCAACTTGGCATTGTTGGAGGCAAGATCACCCAAAGCATTTGCCTCGGCCCAAACAACGATTTGGCCCAGTATGCAATCTGCCGCAGCACGGCGCTCTTTCTTGTCAAGCGCTTGGATACCATTCGCCGCCTGCGTCAGTGACCGCAAAAAATCGTCCACCGGTTCAAGCGCGGAATCTACTTCGGCGTTACTTTTTTCGTCCAAAGCTGATTTGTTATCACTCTCTGATGCGTATCGGCTTCCATAAGACAAGCTTACAATTGGTTCCGGCGCAGACGGGCATACCTGTTGAGCCGCTGCTGCATACGGAAAGGTCGTCGCAGAGCAGAAGATTACGAGTATCAAGTGTCGCAGACGCGGCATTCTCACTGACCAAAACCTACTCTGACCAAGTCAATAAGCGATGCTGCCCTCAGATCGCCAGAGCGTGCCGCCCGTTCCAGCCACATGGAAGCTTCGCGGGCATTGCGCTGCGTGCCTATCCCATATGCCAACGAATACCCATACTCGGTCATAGCATCAATATTGCCGGAACTTGCCGCCTCTAGCAGGAAGTTGGCGGAACTGGCCAAATCCGATGGACTGCGAGCATTTTCACGCAGGTACATGGCGTATTCGTATTTGGCCTCGTTACTTCCAGCATCAATGGCCTGCAAAAAGATTAAGTTGACGTCGAACTGAGCTTCGATCGTTGCCCGCAGGTCAAGCGATGCCGATCTGAACTTTTCAAGGACCCAAAGCTCATCACCGGGCGCATTCCGAGCAGCCACATTACCAAGATAGACAGCCGCCGCCGCGGGATCGTAGCTTTTCAGATCCGGATCAGCCGTCAAGACATACAGCTGCCGGTACGCTGAGGTATCCCCCTCGGACAATAAGCGTTCGTAGATCTGAACTTCAGACGGGACCGACCCTGCCCGCCATAGATCCATCTGTGGATCAGACACCCCATATTTGTTCAAAGAGTGCCCATAATCCAATGCCAAACCGATGTTGCGCCATTGAAAGCTCAGCTGCATGTCCTGCCAGATGGCAGCCGCCTCTCCTAGATCATTGATATCTTTGGTGTTGCATTTCATTTCTGCCACAGCCCGATCAAAATAATCTTCCACTTTGTCGCGGCTCACATAGGGGATCGCAAAGACGATTGCTTCAAAGTCGCCGCGCTCGTCGATGGCGCGTTCGAACTCACGAAACACATCAGCCGCGTCTCGCCCTTCGCGCGATTGGAGCTTTGCCAACAAACGAATGGCGGCACCCTCACCTAGTCTTGCCGACTTTTTGAGAAGCTCAATCGCTTCGTCTGCGACCAGTTGGTCTCTTCCGTAATGTTCAAGCAGCGCCAGTGCCAGGTCAAATCCAGTCGCATCGCCATTATTCAGATAGACGCGACGATACAGCTCCATTGCGAGATCCCGCTCTGCCGGGCTAATAGAGCGTTCGAATTCCAGCTTGGCAAAGGTTCTGAGGGCCGAATTCGACCTATTGATACGCTCGGCCCAAAACCTCTGCGCAGAGTTCGTATAATTCGGGTTGCTCTGAACGATCTGAGCGAATTGAGCCGATGGTCTGGAGCGTCCTTCAAGAGCATGTGTTTGAAGTTTTGCCAGATGACGGGGTCTCTGGGCTTGATCCAAAACGAACAAATGAGACGTGATAATGGACAAAGGCACATGTTCCGTTGCGCGGTAGGCCCGCGCCCAACGGCTGGCCTCGGCCATACGCGGCGCATCATTCAACTGGCAGCGGTAAAGCACATCCAGCGCATTCATGCTGTCCATAAGGCCATGGCGTTCAACCGCTGTCATCAGCAGGCCGATCGTTTGATCCACTCTTGCAGGATCATCACGATGCCGCACGAGAAGTTTGGCAAGCAGTTGCATCCCTTCGCCGTCATCGCGCGCTGCGGCCTCTTCTAAAATAAGGATTGCTGCGTCCTCTCCTACCCAACGGCCAGACGAGGCAAGAATTTCTTTGGCCAAAGACGTGTAGATCCAACCTGGCGCTTCCTCTAACAGTGTAAGTTCTCTTAGATATTTAGCGTAGGATGTCTCCGCTACATTTGGACCACGGTCGAGTTTCAAAGACAGCTGGAAATAACGTGACAGCAAACTATCGTTGCGTTGTTCGGTTTCAGAGAAATTATATCCAAGGATCTTAAGAATTTCGTTCTCTGTCACACGGCTCGCTTGAGCAATTTCCGAGACTGCGGCTGCATCTACCGCAATGCCACGATCTACCGCCAGACGCAGATAGTATAGCATTTCCGCATTATTTTTATCCGAAGAGTCGGCGTTCAAATGGTATTCCACCATGCGCCATGCACCTGTGGCACTGCCGAGGTCGGCCGCAAACCTATACCATGCATAGGCGACATCCTCGTTTCGTGACACCACCCCACCATTTAGGTATTCCTCAGCAATACGCTCGGCCCGACCACAGATCCCGGAGTTAACGCGCCCTAAAAGTCCTCCAAACGCTGTAGATACGGTCACATCCAGCGGTGCGCTCCAATCTGGGATCGGTCGGCCTTCCAGTTCAAAACGTGCCACCTGAAGAAGCGCGTTGGAGCTGCCCTGAAATGCAGCTCGCAAAATCAGTCCTTGAGCAAAGGGGACATCGGCTTCAACACCAATCCCGTTCAGATAATATTGTGCGAGTGTCAATCTTTGAGAGCTGTTCATGCGCTCTTGTTGCTTGCGCAGATCTGCAACCAAGCCTTCAGAGACCAATTGCTCCATACGACCGGCATCAATATAGAGCTCGACTAGGCTAATCGTTTCCTCAATGCCAGCATACTGCGGGTCAACCCGACCACGTAAACCGATCAATGCTTCGATAAAATCAAACCAAAGCACAGGGTCCTCAGCCTGCAACCGACCAATATCCCTGCGTAAAAAATTAATACGCTGAGTGTCTCCCAATGCTTCAGAAAAGACCACAGGATCAGTCTGAAGACGCGCGGGGCTAACAGGTTCGATGCAGACCTCGCCAACATCAATCAGGGGAGGGAAGAATGCAAAATCTATCGTACGGTTCTGAGCCTGTACTGATGTCGTGAAGCTGCAAGACCACAAGGTTGCTGCTATCACAGCCGAGATGGAGCGGTACATAGTCAAAAACTCCTTAATTGGTACAGGCTGTCAGGCGGGGGGCGGCACCCAAAGCGGCATCGGACTGGATCGATACAGATCGAACACCGTCGTTCCAAAGCCCTGAAAGTGTTACAAAGAACCTTGAGGATTGGGCTGTATCGGATCGACGTGTTACAAATTTTGTCCGTTCGTAACCATTGTTTCCCGTAAAGGTAAATTTGACCTCTTTGGCGATAACCCCATCAGTATCTAGGAACAATGTGTTGGCATTGCTTTGACTGATCCGCCCCAAGTCTGCCGTCGCGGTGGAACTCCCCGATGTCATGTTCAAAGGAATCGAGATGGTGCAAGACCCATTTGATGAAGCAATCAGTTCGCTCATGGGTTGGTCGCCAAATTGCGCAAGGTTGTTATAGACTGGATTTTCCCACACTAGAACCGACGCATCAGAGCCACCGTTGGTCAGATAAGACGAGATCCCGCCGTAGGCACCACCGTCTTCCAAAGCATAGGTTGTCACAGACATTCCTGTGTACGCTTGCATGGCCGCTGCCATCCCAGACGCATCGGTGGCAGAGTACTCTGTTCCGACCAGAACCAGATTGCCGCCCACACCCGGCCGCGGAACTGAGATCTCACGGCGCTGCCTCAGGATTGGCGACCCGCCAAAAGTTTCAGAACCAATTTGCGCAGATCCAGTGGTCTGCCGTGAGCCGTTAAAATTAGGGCGCGGAGAGGATGATCGTGGATTCGGTGTCACGGTCACCTGACGACTGCGTGGCGCAACCGGATCATTAAATCCATTTCGTGCGGCCATCATAGTGGTTTCATAGGTTGCTGTGCTGGCCTTGGGCAATTCAAGCGAACAGTGCCGTTGCAAAATATCCCGCATTGCAGATTGGATCTCAACCTGACCTGTTGGTTGGGACCCCACGCCATACATCACGGAGTCTTCGTCCACGCCAGATAGAGCGGTTGCAACTGTTTGTGCGACCAATTGTGTACCAAGAGCATTCAGGCGGTAATCCGTCTTAAAATACGGCTCTCCTCCGCCTGCGCCGACCACAAGCCCTTTGCGGACATTTGCTGTCACAACGCCTGCGTTTCTAAGCCTCCGAACCATATCATCATAGACAGTCGTTGCCAGTTGTGGATCAAACCCATAGTCGAATGCGCGCCTAGGTAGAAATTCAGTCATTATCATAGCTTTTGGTGGTATTGGTGCGTAGACCAGCGTGGTCCCCCGAGACCGTAAAACCTCGCTTAGGCGGGCCATATCTTCGACAGTTTCGTCTGAAAAGGCATGAAAATTGCGAAGCTCTGGTGAAATTCTGAAGAAAACGCCATTTGACCCTTCGAGGCTTGGAAGGTATTGAAAGCCGTCCAAATCCATACAGCCATACGTTGATTCAGCCTTCAGGCCTGTTGCGCCTGTTAACAACAGGGTTGTCATTACAGCTGCTGCTGCCATTCGCTTGATAAATCTTTGCATGGCTCTGCTCGCTCTATGGGTCAATTGGTTGCCAGCCCACGACCCGGTGTGCCCGAGAAATGGTTGATAAGGTTTGTCGCCATGGTCGCAATTGCGAGGGTTTCGGATCCCTGCGCAACCTTTAAAAGGGGCAAAGCGTCCTCGATATCCGACCGGGTGCGGTTTTTCCGTGATAATATCCCGAGGGCCCGTTTCATTTCTCCGCGTCCCGTGCCTAGGTTTGACAATGTATCTTCTATTTTCAGTCGAGTTCGTTCGGACAGCCGCCCAAACAACTTGCCTACGCCGTTGAATTCTATCACGGCGTCAAGAGCCAGTTCGTTTCCAGCCCAAGCCTGTGGGTACAACATTTTGATGTACGTGCTAATCCGGGCCCGTGGTTCCGTGGCTGGATCAAGAAAACGCATAGCTTCAAGCATATCGTTCAAAACCCAGTTACGCCCACCACCGATCGCAATGGCACCAAAAAAGGCAACGTCCGAATTGTAATCAGTACCCAAATAACCTGGTATCTCACCCGTGGACGGCAGAATCTGCAACATTGGTTGACCCAGTGCATCCAAAGTTTGCACCTGCCGCAGCCCGCTTAGGTGTTCGACATAGCGCGCCGCCGCCATGGTTTCGCGCAGCTCGGCAAGTCGGCGCAGTATATCTGGCGAAACCGGTTGTTTCGCTGTCAAAGCCGCCCGCGCGTCCCGAAGCTCTTGCGTCGGCAGCGCTGACATACTTTTTAGCCCCGGATCGACGACAACGTTTATCAATCGGCTTTCTTTCGAAATAGGCGAACGGGGCAACGGTAGATCGGTGATCTCCAGTTCTTGAGCAGATACCGGTACGGCAAGCAACACGATCAGGCCAAGAGCCAGAAAACTTCGTAGAGTTGAACGCATCGGATTCTCCTAACACTTATTCACTCGGTACAAGAGACGTTCGGAACAGGAACGTTCATTAGGCCTCCAGCAGTCAGAACCAGCGGTGATTCGCCTCCAAGGGCTTCAATCACCTGATTGCTAAGATGTGCCAGATCACCTTGGACAAAGCGGGGAAATTGTTTGGCAAAATTATTACCAACTAAGGCATAAACCGCACCAGTCGCGCCACCAAGTCCGGCACCATTACGCACAAAGGTATTTTCTTGGATGAGCGTGGTTTCGTCGTCCAGCTGGTCGGCAAGATAAACAGCAGGGCTGCGGTTGCCGAGCAAAAGATTGCCCTTTATCACCGCACGATTGCCAGAGCGAATTTCTACGCCTTTTTGGTGATTTTCTACGACGACATTATTCTGGATGATCGCGCAGTTCACGTCTCTGAGGGTCACACCGGCGCCCCCACGGTTGTATATGACATTGTTCTCGACACGCACCGAGTGGCTACGCGTTCGAATGGCAACACCGGCCCGGAAACCATGTATAATCAAATTTCCCGAAACCAGTGCATTGCGGCTCGCAAAATTGATCCGCACAGCGTTCGATGCAGATGGAAGCCTGCCATATGTTTCTGGCAAAGGACCGAAAAAAATGTTGCCAATCACTTTTGCATTGTTTGTTCTTGAAATAATCAAAGCCGCCGCGCGACTGTTGCGAAAACGATTATTTTTGATGACCACGTTGTCTGTCAGCGACATAGCAACAGAATTCAGATTTTCAAAAACATTGCCTTCGATCACAATCTCGTCTCGGCGCACCAAAACAGGGTTGCGGACGATAGAAAAACCGCCAAACTTGGCTTCAGATCCAAAGCCTAACGCGCGAAAATGGCTATTTCGCGCCACTACAGATGCACCACCCGCATTCACGACAAAGGGAAGGAATTCTGTCGCGTTTGGATTTGTCGGACCGACACCTTCAATTGTTGCGCCGATAACTTCAATACGACCAAAATTTGCTATAAACGCACCATCTGGGCGGCTCAGTCTCAAAACATCGCCTGGAGACAGAACAAGAGTGGCATCGGCGCCGATGATCAACGGGGCACGCAACAAGTTATAACCCGCTCCACCGTCATCCTGAACACCTGCAACGCGCGCAGCCTCGAACAGGCTTTCTACTGTCACCGTGCCGCTATCTATGACCAAAGCCTGCGCGCCAGGCAGGCTCTGTGCCTCGACAACCACGGTGTTATCTTGCGCACCATAAAGCTGGGCGATCTGGCCAAGCGTCAGCCGAAAATCCGTTGTACGGGCAGAAACACGATCCAGGCCTAGACCTCGCACGGATGAGAAAACTTCAGCCGTCGGCATCACATCGCCCGTAAACACGCCGAGACCTGAGTTTTGGATGAGAGTGGCTGCCTGAATTTCCGGACGTGGGCCTGCCCGCAAAATTTCGTCCAAGGCCTTGATCGCAACGCGGACACCATCATCCAACGCGTCTGGATCAGTATCGCTCCGGGCAGTTGGCGCCGATGCTATCAACGCGACCGATAAACAAAGCCAAATAGCGCGTCGTATGCTTGTGAAAATGAGCTCAGGCATAGCTCTTTAACGTCAGAATCTTATCATCTGACAGCACCGTTGGGGGGGTGACTTCAAGAAAAAGCAGCTCTACCTGTTTGCCTGTTCGATTTCGGAACTGCGCATGATCGGATATTGTCATATCCATACGTGCCCCCTCGCGTAACGTTTTCTGGGAAAACCCTTCCTTCATGGAAACCTCACCCCGCACCACGATGACTTCTCGGTTAGATGCCGGTGCTATGATCAGGGTCTGTCCGGGTGCAAGTTTCGCAGTGCTCACACCGACGCTATCGCTTGCAACAAGGCGGGTTAAGCCGTCCTCATGTGCCTTTCCGGTATGGCGTTCCGCCTCGAGGCGTTTGTGGTCCTTAAGGTAGTTTGCAACCTTTTTAACGTCTTGGCAGTGGCCCACTTGGGTCACCAACAATGCGTCCGGAGTGTCAATAACGATAATGTCCTTAACACCAACCAGCGTCACCAGACGATTTTCAGACCGCACCATGGAGTTTGTGGTTTCGACTGCAATGACATCGCCTTGTAAGACATTGCCCTGATGGTTGGGTTCCGAGATGTCATACATCGCGGA
The DNA here is from genome assembly GCA_029251265.1 of Pseudoprimorskyibacter sp. Classification (GTDB taxonomy): domain Bacteria; phylum Pseudomonadota; class Alphaproteobacteria; order Rhodobacterales; family Rhodobacteraceae; genus JAQXDR01. The sequence continues at coordinate 25,468 of JAQXDR010000106.1, forward strand.
CCAACTACCAACATCAGACCAATCAACATCTAATGCTGCCAAGGCAATCCTGTCCGTCTTCTCAAAAACCGCACTTTCCGTCGGGTCGGCAGTTGCCTCGCTAAAGCGGATGGCGTTCAGCAAACGCCCTTCCTCGCGCTTTTCTCCTCGGTCCCATGCCTTCCGAACAGACTCTACCGTCTGCGGTTGAAATTTGGTGTATTCTTCCAAAATGGTACCTACCGAGAACATGGAAATCCCCGAAGCCCAATACGCGATATCGCTTTCTACCAGCAGACGCGCTTTGCGGGTCGGCGGTTTTTCGACAAAGCGTTCTACCTCTCTCAAGCCATTATACCCGATAACGGGACCGTTATCGACAATGTAGCCAAACCCTGTTTCAGCGTAGCGAGGCTTAATACCAAAGGTGACGATATAGCCATCATCGGCAGCGGTATACATTGCCTTGATCGTCGAATTGATATCACCGCGGATCACATGATCTGCAGGAACCACAAGCACGACTGCATTGGGATCCCTTTCCTGCAGCATCAATGATGCTGCCAACACCGCTGGCCCAGTATTTCGGCCGGTGGGTTCAAGGATAACATCAGCGCGCACGCCCAATTCGGCCAACTGTTCATGGACAGTTTTACGATGCCGGACCGATGTGATTATAACCGGATCCGCAAAGCCTTCACCCACATGGCGCTCCACGGCTGTCTGGAAAAAGGTCTTGCTATCAGGCCCAGCGACCTGTTGGAACTGCTTGGGGCTTTGCGTTCGAGATATCGGCCACAGACGCGTGCCGTTCCCACCGCAAATAATAAGCGGGTATATCAGTGTCATAGTACCGATTCCCGCAGGCGATGTAGCGCACCACCAAAGAGTGGGCGGTGCAGGCGCACACGTGCCGTCTGATCCTGCCAGGGTGACAGGTCTACATCGTTACGCAATGGTTGCAAAACAACAGGTAAGTAAAGTTCACCACGCTGGGCCGTTGCCATCGTGTTAGAGTCCACAATTGCCCGGACGGGAATACTTGGTCCATCGGCTATGTCCAGATACACAATCTCACCGGCCTGAGCACGATTCAGACCCTCAACACTCATTTGCGTCCGGGCGGTCACACTTTGGTTGCTGTAATGAAATGATAGCACGGGATCTGTTTTAAGAACCGTAGATCCGACAACAATTCCACTGGCCACAGAGACTGCGCAATCGCAAGGAAGTTGAAAGGATAAGGTATCGCCTTGAACCGATCGCACCGCAAAGACAGTGTCACCCGTGGTAGCGCTTTGATTGATTGCCGTTATCTGACCATCCACCGTCGCCCGCATGACAGTGCCATCTTGGTTAATAAAAACGGGGCGCGGTTCATACGTTGTCGTAAAGCGATTTATCAACACGTTTGCAGCAAACAAAATCAACATGGCCGAAAGAACCGCCACGGCAAGACTGCGCCAGCGTCGATCTGGATCATCCGGCGTCGGTTCTGCCGCGCTGGCAGACGTCGCTGGTTTGGCTGGACCTGTGTAGCTCATCATAGAGCCCATGGTCACAAAATCCCCCGCGATGTAGCTATTGAGGATGTAACGGAGTTGCGGAAGATGCGGACCGGTTGGGTCAAGAAACTGCAAGGCAATCTCACCATCTTTACGAGACCCGGCAACGACACATTCGGGGTAAAGATTTACCGTGAACCCATCAAAGTCGAACTGGAGCCGTGATACAAACTTCTTACCCGCCAAACCCGGATCAAAAGGGCCCGGTGCTTTTATAAAGGCTGCTGTGACTGAAAGACCGGCGCCCTCAAATTTGCGATCACCGATGATGACCGTAAAAGGGATCGGAAGAACCGGGTGTTCTGTGTCGTAGGCAAAGTCCACAGGGATCGTCGCGTTCGACTCGTCTTCAAGGTAGGTTTGCTGCGTCATTATCGGTATCCACTTCCCTTACGGAGATGCACTCATACTTGCGACAGAAAAAAGACACCCAAACACAACCATGCAATTCCAAGAACATGGTGGATAAGGGATTCTTGTGACTTTTGTCGGTCACTGGGTGATTGGGCTTCTTCTGCGGCAGCCTGTCGGGTCCATCGTTGTTTATTAAGACGGAATAGAACAAAGGTTTTAACCGCTGCACCGAAGACTTGCCCAAAATATAGGATCGGCGCGTGAGTAACTGGGAACCAGGTTCCCCGGAACAGGTTGATGATCACACAAAAAATGTAGCGTGTGGCAAGAACCCAGGCGATATAAAGCAGGATCACGTTGATATCGTACAAAGTTGCCGCGATCATGACTGAAATCGGACCGAGCAAAGTTGTCCAAGGGGACAAACGTTGATCCAAGATGGCATACCACGTGTATGGACCGATCAGGGCCGGGCTTACAGCCAACGCACGACCATTCGTGCGCATCATGTTCCCAAACCAGCGGATCATCAACACATACGCGCTTTCAACAAAACTCTCACGCGGCTGCGTTTCAACGGACCAGGACCGGACATCCGGTAGATACCACATTTCGTAGCCATTTTTCAGCAGCCAGTACCACGTGGATTTATCGTCTCCGGTCAGGAACTTGATTTCACCCAAGCGCCAGTGTTTGATCGTATCGTGGTCAACACCTTCAATAAAGCTTGGGTTAACCGCCAGATCTGCCCGGAAGACAGACATACGACCCGTCAATGTCAAAACGTGTTTGGACAAGCCCTGGCTACAGAACATTACCTGCCGTTGGTTAAAGCGCAGAACAAACCAATCGCGAAACAGGTTACGCTTTTCAATCAACACGCCTTCATCTGTCGTAAGAGCACCAACTCCGGGTGTCGTCAGCACCGGCGCCGATTCAGATATAATATCGTATGGCACGACAGTATCCCCATCGACGAACACGCAGATGTCGCGGTGGCTGGGATTGAAAGTACGAATAATGTTCAAAGCTTTGGCGATTGCATCACGCTTGCCGTTCGATGGGATGCGGTCAATGATGAGACGCACATCGGACATGTTATCTGGATGGGTGTCGTATATCTGCTGGACCAGACGTTCATCTGCACCGTAAACAACAGATGCAACGACAGTGGATCCACCCTTGGAATTTGCAGCTGCTGCAAACAGCCGGTTATAAACCATAACTGTCGTTTCGGTTTCCACCAGATATGTTGTAACCATGAAATACGCGTGGCTGATAACTCCACTATCATGGTATCGCTTGTGGACTCTGCGCTTCCGCAACGGCCAGATCATACGCCGATAGATAATTGCCCGGATAAAGTTCAAGGTTGACCAGCAATACCGCCAGAAACCGATAATCCCAACAACCAACAATGTCGCGCGCGATTCAGCCAGCATCCCCAGGGTGCCCTTGGGTACTGCTGTTACCAGCAATATGATGACTGCTATATACGCAAGATGCGAGAGTGCGGGGAGGATCCTTGACATATCTAAACCTGTTTTCCGTACTGGCTGCGGACGGACCGCCTACCAGCAGATCCCTTCATATGTACCGTCAGAGACGAGTTCCTTGTTAAAGCGGGTCAGATCCACAACTGGTTTGGATTTTGCCGCTTCGCTCAGCTCGACCACTGTTTCGTCGTAGACATTGCCCACAACGATCGCGTCCGAGGCGGTAATCATACTTGTTAGATCGCCAACAATCCGATCTGCCAAATTTGGGATCACTTCGTTACCACGACCCGCGCCCGGTTGCTCTTCGTCGAACGCTTCTTTTACGTATGGGTCGTAAATTTTAACATTAATTCCATCATTGATCAGCCGCCCGGCAAGCGTGGCCAGCGGGCTTTCGCGCAGATCGTCAGTCCCTGACTTGAAGGCGACACCAACAAATCCGACCTCCTTCGCGCCAGCGCTCTCTATCATGGATACAGCCTTTGCTATCTGGGCTTCGTTCGCCTCAAGCACGGCGTTCATCATATGTGCAGGAACGCCTTTTTCATTAGCCAAATGGCGCAGCGCGCGCACATCTTTGGGAAGACAAGATCCGCCAAACGCGAACCCGGGTCGCATGAAAAATTTGGATATAATCGCTTTGGTATCTGAGGTCAGAATTTCCATCACATGCTGTCCATCAAGACCACAAGCTTTCGCGATGTTCCCAATTTCGTTAGCATAGGTGACTTTGACAGCCCGCCAGCTGTTCGAGGTGTATTTTACCATTTCAGCGGTTCGCAGATCCACGACGTGAATTTTACACGGCAGATCCTTATTCAAATCTGTCAGGATTTCGGCGGTGCCCTCATCCATTGCCCCGAATACGATCAACCCGGGATCATAATAATCTTCGATGGCCGTGCTTTCGCGCAAAAATTCGGGATAGTACCCCACCCCAAAATCTTGACCAGCCGTTTTACCGCTTTCACGTTCGAGCGTGGGAATGCAAGTCTCGTCACAGGATCCGGGCACGATCGTCGAACGAATGACCACCGAATGGAACCCATCTTTGTTCATCAGCGCCTTGCCAATGTTTTCACAGACTTTATCGACATAAACCAAGCCAACGGATCCATCAGGTGCCGACGGCGTTCCAACAGCGATGAAGGATGCGTCTGTATTATCTACAGCATATTGGACATCGTCAGTTGCCGACAAGCGGCCTTCGGCGACAGCCGTTTCAATCAGGTCCGAAAGGCCGTTTTCAACGATCGGTGTCCGACCTGCGTTAATGGACGCAATTTTTCCCGGATCAACGTCGACTGCGATCACTGTGTGACCGTCACGCGCAAGACATGCTGCGCTTACTACGCCTACATATCCGATGCCGAAAACGCTAATTCTTGCCATTTGTTGAAGCCTTTCAGGTCCAAGTCGTTTGAAAACAATAGTCTACATTTATGTCTAAAATACGTTTCAATTAGATCGTGAGATAGCACAAAATGCGTATGTGACAGTTCAAGCAGCAAGTTGTGAGATTTTGTGAGGGTTTTTGCAATTATCTCACTAAAATGCTCACTTCATTGTGAATTTTACATCCTCGCCAATCATCTGAAGCAATACAAATACAACCAAAGCGCTAATTGCGACCAGTTTGAAACACAAGTTGGGCAAAAACATGTGGTAGAGACGACTTAATCCAAAAACATCTGTTTTTTTCATGATCAGTGTTTTCCTCAAAAAGTCTCAAAAAACCATATTTGCGAATCTACGACTCAAAAAGGCGCGAACACGGTTCACGCCTCAGCAAAAAGTCACATTTTTTTGCTTAATGAGTCCATGGTGCCCGTCGGTCCGTCGCAAAGTTCTCAGCATAACCACGCTGCCGGATGTTAGCCTTGCGCTTCTTTGGCTCCGCAACTGCGGCATCTACCCCATGGGTGCGGGCATAGTCCATCGCAGCCTCTTTGCTATCGAAATGCAACTGTACCTGCGACTGGGTATCAGATGATGACGTCCAGCCCATCAGCGGATCAACAGAACGCGCCACATCAGCAGCATATTCCAAAATCCAACCATGTGTTTTCGCCATTCCAGATGACATCGCCGTCTTTGCTGGTTTGTAAATTCTCGCGCGCATGACCACACCTCTATATCTTTTTTAAAAAGATATGCGACATAAGAACCCTTCAAGCAAGGCCCGAGTGTCATCTGATAGATGCTTCTTTGCCGCGCACAACATAATCCGTCGAAAGACCCATTTATAATCCGCACCACATTTAGACGGCGATTTTGGTCTGTGAGCCGATAAAACGCAGTCGTGTCGATACACAGAATGATTGCTGGCTATAGATACACGTGCAGCGCACCACGCGCCGTGCTCATCTCTGCAAGTCACAATGGGTGTGAATTCACGACAAAAGTACAAAGCAGCCTTTGCCAAAGAGGTTCAGGGCTTGCATAAACGCAAATCCAGAACACATCTAATACAAAGATCTCTGCAGGAGCTGTGTCATGCCTTACGCGCATTCTGACAAATCCAATGTCACCATACCGCCAAAGGCCGAGGTGCGCGATAAACTGGAAGGTGGCATTCAGTTCCGTATGCAGTCCGAATTTTCGCCCGCGGGCGATCAACCAACCGCGATCACAGAGCTATCGCAGGGTATCGCTGGTGGGGAGCGTGATCAGGTTCTGCTTGGCGCCACTGGCACCGGCAAAACCTTTACGATGGCTAAAATCATAGAAGAGACACAGCGCCCCGCAATCATCCTTGCTCCCAATAAAACTCTGGCCGCCCAGTTGTACGGAGAGTTCAAGGGCTTCTTTCCCGACAATGCGGTCGAATACTTCGTCAGCTATTATGACTACTATCAACCCGAGGCCTACGTGGCGCGATCTGACACCTATATTGAAAAGGAAAGTCAGATTAATGAACAAATCGACCGGATGCGCCATTCTGCGACACGGGCCTTGCTGGAACGCGATGATGTGATCATCGTCGCCTCGGTCAGTTGTATATATGGCATTGGATCTGTCGAAACATATGGCGCCATGACCCAGGATCTTCATGTCGGGCAGGATTATAACCAGCGCGATATCATGGCCGATCTGGTCGCACAGCAATATCGCAGAAACGACCAATCTTTCCAACGCGGCAGTTTCAGAGTCCGCGGAGACAGTCTCGAGATTTTTCCCGCACACCTTGAGGATCGGGCATGGAAGCTGTCCTTCTTTGGGGACGAACTGGAGGCAATCACAGAATTCGATCCCCTGACCGGAGAGAAAACCGGAACTTTTGAACGTATTCGGATCTATGCAAACAGCCACTACGTCACCCCAAAGCCAACAATCAACCAAGCCGTCATTTCTATCAAGAAAGAGCTTCGCCAGCGGCTGGATCAATTGGTCGGTGAGGCCAAGTTGCTAGAGGCGCAGCGATTGGAACAACGGACCAACTTTGACATCGAAATGCTAGAGGCCACCGGCGTGTGCAACGGAATTGAAAACTACTCTCGCTATCTGACAGGGCGCGCCCCTGGTGAACCACCCCCAACCCTGTTTGAATTCATTCCCGACAACGCAATCGTTTTTGCAGACGAAAGCCATGTTTCCATTCCACAAATCGGCGGCATGTACCGGGGCGACTACCGCCGCAAATTCACGTTGGCCGAACACGGGTTCAGGCTGCCGTCTTGCATGGACAACCGTCCGCTCAAGTTCGAAGAATGGGACGCCATGCGCCCGCAATCAGTCTATGTCTCTGCAACCCCGTCATCATGGGAGCTTGAGCAGGCGGGCGGCGTATTCACAGAACAGGTGATCCGACCCACCGGTTTGCTGGATCCTCAGATTGAAATCCGTCCTGTGGACATGCAGGTCGACGATCTACTGGATGAAATCCGCCGTGTCACAGCCGACGGGTACCGCACGCTTGTCACGACCCTGACCAAACGTATGGCCGAGGATCTGACAGAATACCTGCATGAACAGGGGATCAAGATCCGCTACATGCATTCAGACATAGATACCATCGAACGGATCGAAATTCTGCGCGATCTGCGCCTTGGCGCGTTTGACGTGCTGGTAGGCATCAACCTTCTGCGCGAAGGTCTGGATATTCCCGAATGCGGATTGGTGGCTATTCTGGACGCTGACAAAGAGGGGTTCCTGCGGTCCGAGACGTCGCTCATCCAGACCATTGGCCGTGCAGCCCGAAACGTTGATGGTCGCGTTATTATGTATGCCGACAGGATCACCGGCAGCATGGAACGCGCACTGGCCGAAACAAACCGCCGCCGGGGCAAACAGATCGCCTACAACGAAAAACACAACATCACCCCCCAGACGGTAAAAAAGAACGTCGAAGACATCCTTGCAGGGCTCTACAAAGGCGATACGGACATGTCTCGGGTCACGGCCACGGTCGACACTCCAAAGGCCGGCGCGAATATGCAGGCCGTTCTGGACGGGCTGCGCACCGACATGCGCAAGGCGGCCGAAAATCTGGAGTTTGAAGAGGCCGCACGCCTGCGAGACGAGGTCAAAAGACTGGAAGCAGTGGAACTGGCCGTGGCCGATGACCCGCTGGCCCGGCAATCCGCCATTGACGCAGCCTCTGAGGCGGCGGTGAAATCCAAAGGTCGGTCAACGGCGGGCCGCCCGGGTCAACGCGGCGGCAACGTCAAACGGCGAGGCCGCTAGGGCACATAGCGAAAGGGTCGGAGGTCGCCACCTCCGGCCCTTTTGTCATGGATTGAACCGGCGATCAGATATCGATGATGTCGATCTCTGCAGTTGCGACGTAAGACGTCGTGCCGTCCGACACAGTGAAGGTGAAGGTGTCGGTCACATTGCCTGCGCCCAGAGCAACCGCCATGGCATCGTAGGTTACGTTGCCCAGACCGTCGACGCTGATCGTGGCCCCCTCCGACGACAAACCGGTCGCGGTGATGATCAGCGCATCGCCATCCACGTCGGTCGATTCATCCGTCATATCCGCATTGGTGAAGATGAAGCTGTCGCCTTCGTTGATCGTTCCCAGATACAGGTTGCCAACGGCAATCTCTTCGGGCGCGTCATTGGCGCCATTGATCGTCACGGTCACGGACGACAGGTCGGTGCCGCCATTGCCATCATCGGCTTCGACGTTCACAATAAAGACTGCCGTTTCGAGGTCATCCAGGCCCTCGTACTGACCGTTGGCGTCGTAGGTCAGCAGGCCGTTGGCATCAACCGAAGCTGTCCCAAGACCCCCATTGCTAACGATGGAGTACGTCACGGTCGTCGCGTCGTCGTCGTCGTCCGCATCCGTCAGACCGCCGGACAGATCCACGTTGCTCGAGCCATCTTCGGACACCGCTAGGGTATCGTTTGCAAAGACAGGTGCGTCGTTGACGCCCGTGACGTTGATCACAACCGTTTGCGTGGTCGAAACCGCCGTGCGGGTGTCCGTCGCATTGAAGGTAATGGCCACGGCTTCGATGTTGCCTGCATCCAGGTTCTCAAAGACGCCATTGGTGTTGAAGGTCAACACGCCGCCCGCAATGTTGGCGGTGCCTTTGGCCGGGCCGGAAACGATCGAATACGTCAGCGAGTTTCCGTTGTCTTCATCGTCCGCATCGTCACCCAAGGGCTTCAGATCCACAGTGGTCAAGCTGTCTTCGTCCACAGCGCCTGCGCCATCGACCAAAGTCGGCGCATCGTTGATGCCCGTCACGGTGACCGTGATGGTTTCAACGTTGCTGTCCACATCGCCGTCGTTGGCTTTGTAAGTCACCGTGAGGTCCTGAGTTTCACCCAGGTTCAGACTGTCAAAGTCAGCGTGGTCGGCGTCAAAGGTCAGATCGCCCGCAAGAACGCTGGCATAGGCCAACCCGGTGCCACCGGTGATGGTGTAGGTCAGTGTGGCGGGCGTGTCGTCGCCGTCCACATCGCTGGCCAGAGCGGTCAAATCGGCCGTGTTGTCCGAGCCTTCGTTCACACCAAGCACGCTTGCGTTGACAACCGGGGCATCATTCACACCCTGCACCGTGACCGTCATGTCCGTGTCCACGGTCGCGCCCTGCGCATCCGTAGCCAGCACTGTGATCACAACATCCGTGCTGTCGACTGCGTCCAGAGCATCGTGCAGACCAGCTGCGTTGTAGATCAGGTCCGTGCCAACAACCGACGCGCCCAGCGGCACAGCGCCGAAGATCGAGTAGGTTAACGTGATGCCGTCGTCTTCGTCGTCCAGATCACCGCCCAGAGCAGACAGATCAATTGTCGAAGAGCTGTCTTCGCTGATCGTGTCTGAGTCCGCAGCCAGCGTCGGATCGTCATTCACACCAGTCAGTTCGAAGGTCATGGTCTGATCGACAAATGCACCATGCTGATCGGTCGCACGTACCACGACATCGACATCAAGC
>JAQXDR010000107.1 GCA_029251265.1 Pseudoprimorskyibacter sp.
CTGGATTAAACCCGGGGCCAGTGTGATCGATGTCGGGATCAACCGGATCGAGGCACCGGAAAAAGGTGCGGGCAAAACCAGACTGGTCGGTGATTGTGACTATGACAGCTGCGCACAGGCAGCCGGTGCCATCACCCCGGTCCCAGGCGGCGTCGGCCCCATGACCATCGCCTGCCTACTGGCCAACACCGTCACCGCATGCTGCCGCGCAAACGGACTGGACGAACCAAAAGGCCTAACCGCGTGACACCTCAAAAATCATCTTGCAGGTCACATCGGGACGCCATGCCGACGTTTGTCATTCGTCTATCCGGAGCGCGTCTGGCGCCGCAAAGGGCCGTTCGGATGGCTGGGCTTGCAGATAAAGATCCTGCGTATTGTGCCAGAGGCTTGCGGCTGTGATGTAGTCTCGTCGCACCCCATTCAAAGTGGTCCGCAAGTGCGTTGCAGGGTTTTGTGTCAAAGAGGCTGCATGGCTGCGTCCGAAGGCCAAGGGTATTCCCGGCTTGCACGTGCCAATTGCAGAGTGTCCGAAAGCTTTTTCAATGCGCAGCAGATATTCTTTGTCACCGCCTGCGCGGACACGATCATAATAGCCCAATCGGTCTAAAACCGCGCGTCGCATCATTGTGGAGGACATGTTTTGATGAACCCACCCTTGTGTGATCCGCCAGCGGTTGACGCGTAAGTCTGCACTCATCCTTGCCCAGTGGCTCATGCAGGCCATCAGCCCGGGTTCGTCATACATCAGGTCCACTTGCGAAGAAATCTTATCGGGATGAGACCAGTCATCGGCATCATGCACTGTCAGCAGATTGCCCCGCGCCGCCGCCAAGCCGACATTGCGTGCTGGATAGGCCCCCATGTTTTGATCCAGCCGGATCATTCTTATTCTTGCATCACGATTAACAAAGCTTTGTATCAGCTGTGGCGTGCTATCGGTTGAGCCGTCATCAACCACAATAATGTCCAAATTGGTGTAACTTTGTGCGCACAAACTGTGCAGCGCCGTGGTCAAAGCAGAGCCAGAATTGTAGGTTGGTACGATAATGCTTACCGTGTCAGATTTGCGTGGCGGCGGGTTTACCGAAATGCTTGCGCGCAGACGGTCGAAAAGTGGTTCATGTCCTGCGGTAAATGTGATCCCCTGCAATCCATAAGCGTGCCACATTGAATTGAGACATGCTGAAATCTTGCCATGCTGGTCAGATGGAAGAAGACCCAGAGAGGCCAGCGTAAAGTCGGGACAATCGCCAAAACGAGTACGCCCGGCTTTTAACATGTTTTTTGCTTTTTGGATCAAATCCAGATGCGTAGCTGCTGCGATTGCCAAAAGGTCAGGCGCAGGGTGCGCAATCAGAATGCGACAGACCGGCGAGGCAAAAAATACGTTCAGTGCAGACCAGCAGGCCTGCCAGTCGCTGTCGGCGGCGTACCATCGTGCAAGAGCATATGAAGCCAAAGCGCGTTCATATACGCTGTTTTCGCCTATCAACGCGTGTAACTGGGGAAGAACAGTTTTTTCCGATCCAGACCAGAGTTGCTGTTCAAGCTTTGGCGCTTTGACCGGATGCGGTAGGCGTGCCTCTTTATATCCGGAGCGTCGAAAATGACGATATGGATCAATGCCAGCCTCGCGCACGTCCTGATATTCGCTCAGATAAAAATCTGGTTGGAAATCTATCTGGCGTAACTGCCATGGCCAAAGTGCAGGAATCTTCATCCCGTCACCTTGCCACTCTGTTTGACCCGTAAACTTTTAAGGGTGCGGCTCTCAATTCCGAGAACTGATATCCTGTAAAAAACCCCAAGCATGTTTCGACTGGTTTGGTTCCTGTGGGCATAGCGTCGATCCTGAAACATACGTCATTGAAGTTAATTAAATTAGTGTGACGACCAGTATAAATTGGTGTCTTGTTTGTCTAATTGCAAATTATTGGCAAAATTGAATCCTAAATACTGAAAAAATGCTTGGGTGTGGCATCGTTGGGCCAGGTTTGTTTTCGCACCTTCTCGATTGCGTTGTCGCAGTTTGTGATGCGGAGCGATGGATTTTCAGGTCGTCCAGAGGATGCGCCATCGCACGGTGCAGATCTTGTTGTGAGAGGTGGATCTGAGGCTCTGGTAAAGTCACGTTGCGTCACAAACCGAGAAATTCCGGATTTGGCCAAACTTAGGGTGATCTGATCGTGACAAGCCCTTGTCAGGATCAAGTTGCTTGTGCTTTTCTTTTGACATGGGAGCAATGGGAGTAGAGCCTATCACTCGAAATCACGGCCAGGTTGTGAGCAAATACTTGCGAAAAATTCCACTAGGTAAAATTATTCAATCTGTAGTATGCTCATCGAAGTGAATTAGGCGCACGTTTATATGTTAAAGATCCAAGACCTACATTTGAGTTTCGGGGGTATTAAAGCGCTTAAAGGTATTAGCTTTGAAGCCGTTCCGGGAGAAATTACTGGCGTCATTGGCCCAAATGGAGCGGGCAAGACCTCTTTGTTTAACGCGATCTCTGGTTTTTATACACCAGACAAAGGGTCTGTTCATTTTGATGGCCGCGATATCTCTGGTCTGGGACCAGATCGTCGGGCAGTCTTGGGTATGGCGCGGACGTTTCAGAACATAGCCCTGTTTCGTGGAATGACGGTCCTTGATAATATAAAGCTTGGGGCGCACACCCGATTGAACACGACGCTATGGCAGGCCTTGCGGTATTTTGGTCAGGCCCGATCCGACGAGCTTGCGCTGCGTCGTGATATTGAAGAGCGCGTGATTGATTTCCTTGAAATCGACCATATCCGTAAATTGCCCATCACCATGTTGCCGTATGGCTTGCAAAAGCGGGTCGAACTGGGCAGGGCGCTGGCCATGCAGCCGCGTGTCCTCATGCTGGATGAACCTGTGGCTGGTATGAATCGGGAAGAGACGGCAGATATGGCGCGCTTTATCCTCGATGTTCAAGAAGAGTTTGGAACAACCATATTGTTGGTAGAACATGATATGCACATGGTTATGGATATCTGCACGCGAGTTGTTGTTCTGAACTTTGGAGAACAAATTGCCGAAGGTTCTCCGGAAGAGGTGTCAGGCAACCCCGCCGTCATCAAAGCCTATTTAGGAGCAGCCGCCTGATGGGACAGTTTTTACAGTTTGCAATCAACGGGCTTATGTCTGGTGCAATCTATGCGCTGATCGCAGTGGGGATCGTCAGTGTTTACAAGGCCACCAAAGTGGTCAACTTTGCCCATGGTTACTTGATCATGTTTGGGGCTTATTTCTACTTTACGTTTGCGGTGATTGTGCCGCAGGCGGCATGGGCGCCGGCATGGCTGGCATCGTGGCAGCCGGACTGGCTGGTCGCGGCCAAGGCCGATGCGCCTATGTTTTCACCTTTGGGCGCTGTCTTGGACTGGGTGTCGAACCTACCTCGGATTATTCTGGGGATTTCAGGTGCGGTGATCGCAAACGCGCTTTTGGGCCGCTTGGTAGAGCGTACATTGATGCGCCCGCTGATGGGGCAAAGCATCTTTGCCATGATCATGGTGACAGTTGGACTTATATCAATCCTGTCTGGGGCGTCCTCAATCATTTGGACGGCCGATGCGGCGTTTGTTCCTCATATTGCGCCAAATACGCCGGTTCGCTTTTCAATCGGGGATACGATGATCTTTTTGTTTGGCGCAGACCTTGTGAATATGGTCATCGCTCTGCTTCTGTTCGGCGGAATTGTCTTGTGGGTACGGTATACCAAAAGTGGAATCGCGATCCGCGCAACAGCCGAGGATCAGTCCACGGCTTATTCTATGGGAATATCCGTCCCTAAGGTGTTCAGCAGGGCTTGGGTGCTTGCATGTACGACAGGTGCCATCGCTGGCGCGATCCTTGCCACGCGCAATGGCGTGTCCCCAACGCTTGGTTTGTTTGGGTTTTCGGTTCTGGCCATTGTGTTGCTGGGGGGGCTGGACAGCTATGTTGGGGTGTTCATCGCGGCAATGTCTGTTGGCGTCTTAGAGGCGATGACCCAATGGAAACTGGGTGGTGAATGGGCTGAAATTGTACCATATGTTGCGGTTCTTTTGGTGTTGCTGGTGCGGCCCCACGGTCTGATGGGAAGCAAGGAAGTTGAACGGATATGATCAACGGCAATCTTAAATCCAGCTATGGCTCCGATGAACGGATCGTTAATAACGGCTATAAACAGGCTTTTGTTTATGGATCATTCTTGTGTCTGGCGGCCTTTGCCCTCTTTGCAAATGATTACATGATCTTGATCGCCTGTCAGGTCGGCATCCTGCTGGTGGCGGTTGTAGGCATCAATATCCTCACAGGATATACTGGTCTGATCAGCTTGGGTCATGGTGCCTTTGTTGCGATAGGCGCCTATGCAGTAACAATCTTGCATAATGCCATGGACGGTATTGTCCCAGACGCGCTGACTGCATTGATTGCGATACCAGTGGCTGTTACCATAACGGCTTTAATCGGGATCATCGTGGGCTTGCCTTCGTTACGGGTTAAGGGTCTTTATCTTGCAGTTGCAACGCTAGCAGCAAGCTTTATCGTTATATTCATCGTGGAAAACGAAACTTTTGCGGGCTATACTGGTGGTGTTGTCGGGATCAATACACCCGTTCCGAACCTGTTGGGTTGGGAACTTGATACCAAACGCGAGATGTTCATTTTTATTTCAGTTTCTGCCGTGCTGGCGCTTTTGGCTGGACAGAACCTGTTTCGAACCCGCGTGGGCCGGGCGTTTATTGCGATACGCGACCGCGATTATTCAGCTGAAATACTTGGTATTTCATTGTTGCGATACAAGCTGATGAGCTTTGCTTTATCGGCCGCTTATTGCGGGATGGCAGGTGCCCTATTTGCGTATTTCTACGCACGCATTCTGCCCGAGCAGTTTGAACTGGAACTGAGCCTCGAATTGATCGCAGCCGTCATTGTCGGTGGGATGGGCCGAACTCTTGGGCCCCTGTTTGGCGTGATCTTGATCGTTCTTGTGCCAGAGCTCATCAAGGTGACTGCGAGTGTTGTCACCAATGGCGATACCGCGTCCACGCGAATTATTGCCCCCCTGCAAGAGATCATTTTCGGTCTGTTGCTGATATTTTTCCTGCTCAAGGAACCTTTGGGTATCAATCATATTGTCGACAGACTGATCCGTGCCGCAAACCGCTGGCCCTTTGCGCGCGGATAACCAAAAAATAACCAGCATTTTAGGGAGAGACCACATGACAATGAACCGCCGCGCCTTTCTGGGGACCACGGCCGCTGCAACAGCAGCCCTTGGCACGCCCATGATCCTAAAAGCGCAACCCGCCGAATATATTATCGGGGCTTCGCTGCCCTTGACAGGACCGTTCGCAACCGCGGGCCAATTGGTTGCCCCCGCCTTTACCATGGCGCAAAAGCTGTTCAATGACGAAGGCGGTGTCGCAGGCACACCGATCCGTTTTGTCACCGAAGACAGCGGCTATATTCCGCAAAATTCGCTTGCCAATTACCAGCGCGCTCTGGCCAGCCATGGCAACAATCTTGTGGGCTATATGGCCGACAGCACTGGTGCAATGAAACTGATGGCACCCGAGCTGAAGGGCGCGAATGCCCGCATCATGGGCTCGACCTCTTTTGCGTCTGAATTGGCCGATCCTGCGACGCACCCCTACCAGTATGTGTCCGGCCCAAGCTATCAAAGCCAGTTCGATATCCTTTTGGAAAACATTAAGGCCGAAGGTGGAACCACCGTCGCGTTCATCTATTCCAATACAGAATTCGGGCGGGACCCGATTGCGCATGGACGTGCCACGGCGGAACGTCTCGGGCTCAAGGTAGTGCTGGAAGAAGTCACCAAGCCTCAGGGTGCGGATATTCCCACCCACGTCACCAAGCTGGCGCAGTCAGGGGCAGAATATTGCATTCTTCAGGGTTATGTAACCGGGGTGTGGCCACAACTGATCGGTGGCGCGCGCCAGTTTGGTCTGCCCACAAAATTCCGTGGCACGTTCTGGGGCATGGAAAAAATTATTGCGGACCGGATCACTGAACAGGCGGGACCATTCCTTGCCGGCTATGAAGGCGTGATGCCCTACCGCTATTTCTGGGATCAGGCCGACGCACCGCGATACCAGACCTATGCCAAATACGCAGGCGAAATGTTCGCCGGAACCCCGCTTGAGAAATATTTATCGACATGGACGTTGCAAACCATGTGTGGTCTTGAAATCGCGTTTAAAACATTGCGCGACACGGCCGAGGCCGGACATGAGCTGACGGCTGACAATTTGGCTGAAACACTTGCCGGTATCAGTGATTGGGACACAGGTGGATTCTTTGGTGGGCCCATCAGCATGGTGAACAACGCCATCGGCACAGGCCGTGTATATGCCTATGACCCAGAGTCCGGTTTGTTCAATCCGACGTCGGATTGGTTGAGCGTCTAAGACGAAAGGACCCAAAGCGTGCTGGTCATCGAAAATATCGAAGTCACCTATCACCATACGGTGCAGGCCTTGCGGGGGCTGTCACTAGAGGTGCCAGATGGTAAGATCGTCACGCTTTTGGGCACAAATGGCGCAGGCAAGACAACAACGCTCAAGGCTGCGTCAAATTTGTTAGCCCTCGAAAATGGCGAAATCGGCGAAGGCAGGATCGCTTTTCGGGGGCAATCTATCTTGAAGGTCACTCCGGACAAACTGGTTCAGCAGGGGCTGTTCCATGTGCGTGAAGGCCGCCGAATCTTTTCGGAAATGACCGTAGAGGATAATCTGGTTGCCGCCTCGTATGCGCTTGACGGACGTGGTGCCAAGCCCGATTACGATCGGGTCTATAGCTTTTTTCCCAGACTGAAAGAACGGCGCACTCAGATTGCGGGCTACCTGTCCGGTGGAGAGCAACAGATGTTGGCATTTGGTCGGGCCATGATTGCGCGTCCCGAGTTGATCTTGATGGACGAGCCGTCCCTGGGCCTTGCACCCCAGGTGGTTGAGGAAATTTTTGGATCTATCCGGGCGCTGAATTCCGAAGAAGGTGTCGCGATTCTGCTGGTCGAGCAGAATGCAAATGTTGCATTTTCCGTGGCCGATTACGGATATATCATGGAAAGCGGCCAGATCGTCATGGAAGGCGAAGTTGCTCGGCTGCGCGAAGACGCTGACATCCAGAGCTTTTATCTGGGTATGGGAGACGGCGCGGAACGGCAGTCATTTCGTGACGTGAAACATTATAAACGCCGCAAGCGGTGGCTGGGGTAAGCTTATGGCATTTGACCTTCCTTCAAGCAGATTTGTGTCCATCCATACGATGCTGGCTGATCACGCCAATCATCGCCCTGACTCGATCGCGATGCGACAAAAACGCTATGGGGTCTGGAACGAAGTTACTTGGGGCGGATTGCAGGAACTGTCTTATGCCACTGCGGCAGGGCTCATTGACCTTGGGATGCAGCAAGGCGACCATGTTGGTATTCTATCTGAAAATCGAAGCGAATGGGTACAGGCGCAATTTGGTGTCGGTGCTGCGGGAGGCGTGGCCGTGGGTATGTACCCCACCAGCCCCCCGGCCGAGCTGGACCATCTTGTCAATGCGTCTGACACCACCATTCTGTTTATAGAAGACCAGGAACAGCTCGATAAAATCATCGCACTTGACGGTCGTGTTCCGCAGTTGCGTCAGCTGGTGGTTTTTGATCCCAAAGGGTGTCAGGATCAAAACCATCTGAACCTAATAACCTGGGCCGATCTTCTTGCACGTGGCCGTGCGGCTCTGGAGCGTGGGCAGCGTAACGAAGTCCTCGCACGTATTGCGAAGATTCAGGTCGAAGATACGGCGCTCATGGTCTTTACCTCAGGCTCTACCGGATTGCCGAAAGCGGCAGAGATCTCTTATGGCAATATCAGCGCGGGCACGACCGTTGCCGATGATCTTTTTGCGGACTACGGACCCGGGACAGAGGTCCTGAGCTACCTGCCACTATGTCATATCGCAGAGCAGGCCGTCACGGTGATCAACGGTCTGTCGCGGCAGTTCGTGATGAATTTTGGCGAAAGCCTGCGCACCATCACTTTGGATTTACGTGAGGTTGCCCCACAGGTGTTTTTCGGTGTGCCGCGTATCTGGGAACGAATGCAGGCCGGGGTTATGGTGCAGGCCCAGACAGCGGGCCCAGTCCGGCGCCGGCTGACCCTGTTGGCCCTGAAAGGCGCCATGGAGCGTGGCGCGAAGCGGCGCGATCAATGGACAGGCGCGGATCGGGCGGCACACGCCTTTTGGGACACGTTGATTTACCGGCATATCCGCAGCTATCTGGGATTGGGCCGCGTGAGTTTTGCAATCTCTGCCGCTGCACCGATTTCCGAAGAGTTGCTGTTTTTCATGCGAGGCATCGGTGTCAATCTGCGCGAGGCATGGGGCATGTCCGAGACATCGGGTGTCGGGACAATCCAGCCGGTATGGGGCAATAGTGAGGGGCGCGTTGGGGCCCCTGTTGCAACGGTACAATGCCGTATCGCCGAAGATGGTGAGGTGCTGTTCAAGGGGCCGACGGTGTTCAAGGGATACTATCGCAACCCAAGCGCAACAGCTGAAACGATTGTGGACGGGTGGTTACAGACCGGCGACGTCGGTCGGATTGAACCAGACGGGACGTTGACCCTGATTGATCGTAAAAAGGACATCATGATCAACGCTGCGGGTAAAAATCTGTCGCCCTCACTGATTGAAAATGTACTTAAGGCAAGTCCCTACATCAAAGAGGTCATCATGATTGCGGATCGTCGTCCCTATGCAGCTGCCTTGGTGCAGATTGATATGGACACGGTGCGTCTATGGGCGGAATCCAAGGGGATTGCGTATACCACATTCCGGTCTTTGGCGGAAAATCCGTTGGTGCAGGAATTGATTGACGCAGAGGTTGCGCGCCACAACAAGGATCTGGCGCGGGTCGAGCAGATCAAGAAAGTATATCTACTGCCCAAAGAACTGGATCACGATGATGGCGAAGTGACAGCCACGATGAAGGTCAGACGGTCCAAAATCCACGAAATTTATGCGGAACAGATCGAAGCCCTTTACGGTTGAACAGACTGCGTAAAGCGACCTTTTGTGCAGGAGGGGTCGCAACAGGGGATGTCGGACCGACGCCACAAAAAGAGCTGATGTTTGATTATTTCCAATCCGAAAATCACGTATGTGACTGGGATTGGGGGTGCAATCGGGTTATAAAATACCTAATCTTTATAGACAGACAAAAGTTAAAAAGGTTTTGGCCGCTTGACCCAACTGAATTGCGCCACATGCGGTGCTGCCCTGCCGGATCGGTTCAAAACGGCCCGGATGATAAGCTGTGAATATTGCGGAACCACCAATGCCGTGATGACGGACGGTTTGCGCGCCCTCGGCTCCGCCGGCGATATGGATGACACACCGTCTCTTTTTCAATTAGATCAACTGGTGGACGTTGCCGGGCGGCTTTTGCTGCCGGTTGGGCATGCCCGGTTTGATTATGGGCGTGGATGGTGGGACGAATACTGGTGCCTCGAAGGGGATGCTGGTCTTTGGTTAAGCGTGGATGAAGGCGATATCGTGGTTGAAACGCCGCTGCCTGTCACCGTATGGCCGGTAGATGAGCCGAAAAGGCTGGGCCAGATGATCGCGATCCCGCGGGAGGGACCCGTCTATACGGTGACCGAGGTCGAAGCTGCGAGCTGTACCGCCGTGCGCGGGGCTTTCCCTGAGGTCTTGGATCTTGGCGAACCCCATCGCTATGTGGATCTGACCGGACCCAATGGCTGGGCAGCGACGTACGAAGAATGGGACAGCGGCGCTGCTTGGTTTACCGGGCAATGGGTTGATCCATGGAAAGTGCGGGCGCAATGACGGCGGCACAAAAACATATTTCGTGCCCAAGCTGCGGTGCCGGACTTGATATTCTGGGCGGGGGGCGCACACGCGTTCAGGTTTGCAGCTATTGCGGCGCGACGCTGGACGCAAATGACGACTATACAATCATGCTGGACGCTGCGGCCATGCAACGCCCGGAGACGCCGTTCCAGCTTGGGATGGTGGGCGACGTCTTTGGTCAGTCCTTTACGGTCATTGGCATTATAGCCTGGTTCGAAGAGCATGACGGCAGAACGTATACATGGGTTGACCACCAGATTTATTCCCCGACCCACGGCTATGCCTGGCTGACATATGAGGATGGGTGGATCACCTTTACGCGCAAGACACGCGTCCCACCAAATCCCGCTACGCTGACGGGTGTGCAGATTGAAACCTCTGAAAACCGTCCAAAGCTCCGATGGGAAGGGCGGACTTTTACCTATTATTCCTCCGGACGGATCCAGCCGAGTTTTATAGAGGGCGCCTTTAATTATGTGCCGCGGATCACAGATACCAGCTTTTATGTGGATCTGCTGTGCGAAGACCGCATGCTGACCCTGTCGTCAGCGGCCGATGAGCAAGAATACGAACTGACGGAATTGCCCGATCAGGCCGCACTGATCGAAAGCTTTCAATTGCCCGCAGACGGCTGGCACCGTGCTGATCCCGAGGGCACGCATGTTCTGAAACCCTATAAAATTCCAAAAACTGCAAGTTTTCTGCGCAATGTGCTGATGCTGGCGGTGGTGGCATGTTTGGGTATGTGGATGATGACGGGTGCGTTCACGACGACCCTCGTACCCTATGACGAGGTCAGATACTCTGGGCCAGTGTCCGTGCCGTTCACAGTGACCGAAACACGTGGACTGACTGAAATCATGTTGCGGGCCAACGTGGATAACAGCTGGGCTGCTTTTGAAACCGAACTTTTGAACGAAGACGATGAGACCATTGCCGAATATGCTGAACAGGTTGCGCATTATTCAGGGACGGAAAATGGAGAATACTGGTCCGAAGGACGCACCACCGCCTTCACGCGGTTGATTTTGGCGCCGGGGGATTACACGTTGGTGATCAGTCTTGATGAAACGGGCGTGGATTGGCCAGGGGGCGAACCCGCGAACGCCATTGGATACAAGGTTGTTGGCGGAGTATGGAGCACGGTGGCTCTGAAATGGGCATCTTTGCTTTTTGGTGGACTGGTGATCGCGTTTCTGGCGCGTCGCTATTTTGCACACCAAACCCGCATGGCCGGCAGTGACTGGAGCGATGACTGATGATTCCGCGCCTTATTATTTTGGTGGTTTTGGCCGGGGCTGTTGGCACCAGCGGGTATTTGTCGTGGCTGGGTGTTGGTGGTGAAAGCAGCAATGTTGTTTCGGCCCGCACCGGATCGTCCGGCGTGGGATATATTCGCGCAGGCGGAGTGAAATAAGTGAACAAGGGGTGGACCTATGGACATCATTAACCTGGCCGAGATCGTCTCGACCGTGATCTACACCGGAGTTGGGCTGGGTCTGATGATCATCAGCTGGGTGATCATCGAATGGATCACACCATTTTCGATCCGAAAAGAGATTGAAGAGGATCAAAATCTTGCCATTGCGATCCTTATGGCTGCGGCCTTTATCGCACTGGCGATTATTATTGGGTCTGTGATTCTAAGCGGATGACCACCCAAACACCGCGCGATCTGCGCGATTTGGGGCTTTTGGCTGTGACCTTTGTGGTGGCAGTCGCGGGCCTTGTCTACGAGTTGATTGCAGGCGCGGTGGCAAGCTATTTATTGGGTGACAGTATCACCCAGTTTTCGCTGGTTATCGGGCTTTTCATGACATCTTTGGGCATTGGTGCATGGCTTTCGCGCTACGTGACCCATGCAACGCAGGGCTTTGCCCTTAGCCAGATTCTGCTTGGGATTGTGGGTGGGTTTTCCGCGCCACTGCTGTTTCTGGCCTATGGGGCACTGGGACAGGTCCAGATGCTTTTGTTTGGTGTCGTGATTGTGATTGGTGCTCTTTCCGGGCTTGAGATCCCGCTGATTACCCGCGTTCTACAAAGACGTGGGGCAATGCCGCATGTATTGTCGAACGTGCTGACTGCGGATTACGCGGGTGCCCTGCTGGCGGCTGTTGCTTTTCCTTTATTGGTGGTCCCGCATCTGGGGCTGATGCGGGCATCTTTGGTGTTTGGATTGCTGAATCTTGCGGTCGCGGGATATGCGCTTTGGGTGTTTCGGGCTGAGCTCGGGCGCGGTCTTTGGGTGCTGTGGCTGGCGGGATTGGTGACCTGCGTCATTGGACTTGCTGGTGCGGGTCGTTTGGCAAAGCTGACAGATGTCCTGTTCTATGAAGACGACGTGATCTTGTCGGAACAGACGGCGCATCAGCAGGTGACAGTGACACGTTACAGGGACCGCACCCGACTATTTTTGGATGGTGCAGTCCAGTTTGATTCATTGGATGAGCACCGCTATCACGAGGCTCTTGTGCATCCCGCAATAGCCCGCGTGCCCGATGCGCGACGGGTTTTGGTTTTGGGTGGTGGAGACGGCATGGCCGTGCGCGAGGTTTTGCGTTGGCCCAATGTGCAAGAGGTTGTCCTTGTTGATCTGGATCCCCGTGTTACACAGATATTTCGCGACCAACCTGATCTGTCTGCGCTCAACAGTGGCGCGCTGCGCGATCCACGCGTGCGTATTGAAAACATGGATGCGTGGGTCTTTGTGGACCAGACGAATGACATATTTGACGTGGTGATCGCGGATCTGCCAGACCCCAAGAACTATGCAATTTCAAAATTGTATACACGTGAGTTTTATGTCCGCTTGGTAGAACGGATCAGTCAACGGGGTGTGATCGTGACGCAGTCCGGTTCTCCGGTCTTTGCGCGGGACGCGTTTTGGACCGTGGTGGAAACCCTGCGCCAGACCCGCAACCCGGTATCGCCCGGTGCAGGGCTGACGGTGCAGCCTTATCACAGCTATGTGCCGAGCTTTGGGGACTGGGGGTTTGTGATGGCTGGATTTGGGCCAATGCCACGTCCGGTATCGTTTCCCAAAGAATTGCGCTACCTGACGGCAGACCTGTGGCCCGCCATGGTCCGATTTGGGGCTGACGCGGGGCCTGTCACGGTGTCCGCAAATTCTATACAGACCCATGCACTCGTGGAACGCTACCGGCGCGGATGGGCGGCGTGGTATGAGTGATCAGAGGTTTGATCCGGCCGCACTTGGCCATCATTTGATCATAGATTTGATCAAACCCAAGTTTACTGCGGATGCAAAGCATGTGGACTGCGTTCTGCGCAATGCGGTCCGGGCCGTTGGTGCGCGGCTTTTGGCGCTTGAGGTGCACGGATTTGGTGCAGGTGCAGGTGTAACTGGCGTCGCTGTGCTTGCCGAAAGCCACCTGTCGTTTCACAGTTGGCCGGAACGTGATTACGCCGCGTTGGACATGTTCGTTTGTGGCGGTCTTGACCCTAGTGCGTGTTTGCCGGTCTTGCAGACAGGCTTTGATCCAGACGAAATGCGGACGCGGCTAATCGTGCGCGGGGGATAGCGGTTCAGGTCAAAGTATGAAACGCAGGCTGATGAACAGACCTCCACCTGCGCCCATGCCCCAAAACACGCTTTTGGTAAAATATCCGGTGCCAACGGCGACGCAGGCGGCCACAAGACGTGCGGGATCGGCTGCGCCACCTGTGGAGTCGGGCCAGACCGCCAACGGCGTTACCAGCGCAGGTAACAGCGCAACCGCCGTATAGCGCAAGTGTCGTGTCATCCAGTCTGGCAGGGGTTTGTCTTTGATCAGTCCCAGAAAAACAAAACGCATTCCAAAGCTGCCCAGCCCGAGTGCAGCAATCACAATCCATAGGTCGATTTTATCCGTCATAGGTTTTGATCCGATGAAAAGATTTTTCGACCCAAGCGCCTGCACTCATGCCCCCTAATCCCCCGATAATCAGACCCAGATCATAGGGGACATCGAAACAGATCAAAGAGAGGGTCGCCGCGGTAAAGGCAGCCGCCAAATGCGCCGGCGTGCGCAGCATAGGTCCAACCATGGCCAGAAATGCAATAGGTAGTGCGAAATCCAGTCCACCGTCTGTGGTGATAACCTGTCCCATTTGGACGCCGACGGCCGTGCCGATCAACCAAAGGGGATAGACGACAGCGCCATTTCCCATGAAATAGGCGAATTTTTGAAACAAGGTCAGGTTAGGAGTGCGATCAAATTCAACAATGCTTTGGGCATAGGTCTGATCCACCAAAAGATACGCGACAACGGCGCGCATCCAACGCGGTGCATGACCGAAATGCGGGTTTATAGACGCTGAATACATAACCAAACGAAGGTTAACAGCAAGCGCCGATGCAATCACAATTGCCAACGGGGCGTTGTCCATCATCAACTGAAGGGCGGTAAACTGTGCGGTACCTGCCACCACGACCATAGAAAAGACGATGGCTTCTCCCATGGCCAGGCCCGCCTCGCGGGAGACCACGCCGAACAGAACGGCAAAAGGGACGATCATCACGACAAAGGGTAACGCATGCCCCATGCCGCGCCGAAACATAAACATGGTGGGTCCAATCAGCGAACAGGCCGGGAATGAAATACACAGTTGGCAGGGCCCTTGCAATCCGCAGTTTGCGCTCTGATATGGACAAATCCTGCTCAATATGAAATGTCCCCGCGCGGGCCCAACCCGCGGCCTGCCAAGGAGAGCCTGCCATGACTGTCACCCGATTTGCGCCTTCGCCCACAGGTTTTCTGCATGTGGGGAATTTGCGCACGGCGCTCTTTAACCACCTGATCGCCCGCAAGACAGGCGGGACCTTTATTTTGCGGATTGATGACACTGATCCCGAGCGGTCCAAAGACAGCTATGTGGATGCCATCAAAGAAGATTTGGACTGGCTGGGCCTGAGCTGGGACCGTGTCGAACGGCAATCGGCCCGTATGGATCTGTATGCACAGGCGGCTGACGATCTGCGCGCTATGGGCCGGTTCTACGAGGCGTTCGAGACACCGGTAGAGCTGGACCTTAAGCGTAAAAAACAATTGAACATGGGTCGGCCTCCGGTTTATGACCGCGCGGCGTTGGATCTGAGCGAGGCCGAAAAAGCGGCTGCGCGCGCCGAACGTGGTGATGGTGTCTGGCGGTTTATGCTGGATCAGTCACGGATCGAATGGACCGACGGGATTCTTGGCGACATTTCGATCGACGCGGCCAGCGTGTCCGACCCTGTTTTGATCCGGGCTGATGGACAGGTGTTGTACACCTTGGCCTCGATCGTGGATGATACCGATATGGGCGTCACCCATGTTGTTCGGGGATCCGATCACGTGACCAATACCGCAACCCAGATACAGATGATCAAGGCATTGGGCCGGACCGTTCCCGATTTTGCCCACCACAGCCTGTTGACCGGACCGCAGGGGGAAGCTCTGTCCAAACGTCTTGGAACCCTTGCCTTGCGGGACCTGCGGGAAAACGGTGTGGAACCAGAAGCGCTGCTCAGTCTTATGGCGCGGCTCGGATCCAGCCAGCCGGTTGAATTACAGATGTCGTTGGACGAGATCACCGACGGGTTTGATCTGGCTCAGTTTGGCGCAGCACCGACCAAGTTTGATGCCGAGGATTTATATCCTTTGACCGCGCGCAAGCTGCATGGGCTGGATTTTTCGGCAGTTGCGAACGAGATTTCTGCATTGGGTGTGCCTGCTGATAAGGCTGAGCTGTTTTGGAAAATTACGCGTGAAAATATAAAGACGCGTCGTGATTTGGCGGGATGGTGGTCGTTATTTCGCGATGGCGCTGAACCGGATATTGCAAGCGAAGACAAAGAGTTTGTTGCAAAAGCAATGACGCTTTTGCCGGATCAGCCGTGGGGGCCAAAAACCTGGGGTGATTGGACCGCAGCGGTCAAAGCTGCAACCGGGCGCAAGGGAAAAGGGCTTTTCATGCCACTGCGCAAAGCGGTAACGGGGCAGTCACGCGGTCCCGAGATGGCAGATGTCATGCAGTTAATCGAAGTGATCCGCGGTCGCGATTAGAAACACGGGAGCGTCCCTCAGCCCCCTCAAGGGAGCCTTCGGGACGCTCCGCGGGACACCCCGTAGCGGTGTGTGTCTGATGCGCATGCGCAGTCCCGCTTGGTCCTAGCGGGTATTTTGGTTTTGAGATCGCGGGTCATGGTTTGTCTCAAAACGCCTTTGAATAGACTACCGGATCTGATTAAGCTGGCTGGTAGCCAAAATTTTGGTTATTTCTTCGTCCAGAAGCCGTTCGTCGGCCAGCCCGCGAATTGGCACTTTGCCCGCCTCAAGAAATAAGGGCGCTGCCAACGGTGATACACGTTTCAGAGCGATGTGATCGATGCGGTCGCCAACACGCGCGGTCATATCCTGAATGCGGGCAAAATCGACGAGACCGCGCATGGCTTCTTCCCGGGTGACCTGCAAGAGCAGATGATCTGGGTCATATTTTATTAGTGTGTCATACAAAATGTCAGAGGACATCGTGGCCTGACGCCCGGATTTTCGCTGTCCCCCAAGATTTCGTTCGATCAGGCCTGCAATAATGGCCGAAGCCCTGAAGGTTCGTTTCATCACGGCGTTACTGGCAAGCCAAGTGTCCAGACCATCCTGAAGTCGATTGAGATCGAACAAACTGCGCGGATCGCTGACAGCATCCAAGCCCCAGATCATCGTAGCATAATCTGTGGCCACGAACCCCATCGGGGCAAGGCCGTCCTCTTCCATCCGATGGGTCAGCAACAGGCCAAGTGTTTGTTGTGCATTTCGACCAGCAAAGCCGTAGACAACCATTTGGGCCCGTCCATTATGCGGAAAGCTTTCAATCAAAAGCCGGTCTGGCTGTGGGAGGCGACTGACCTTGCGCTGCAGGTGCAGCCATTCACGCGTATGGGCGGGCAGTTCAGGCCAGTCTTTTTGCTGAAACATGCGCAGGATGCGTTGACTAAGCTGGGTTGAGGTCGCGAATTTGGTTCCATTAAACGTTGCAATCTTGGGCTTGCGGCCGGGGTCATGCGTGACTTCGACAACCAACTCTCTCAGGCCTTCGTAGCGGACCACCTGACCTCCAATCAAAAAGGTATCACCGGGGGAAAGAGTGGCTGCAAAACCTTCTTCGATTTCGCCAAGGGGGGCACCACCACGACCACGCCTGCGCACCTTGAGGGTGTCTGTGTCCTGAATCGTGCCGATATTTTGCCGGATACGGGTGGCCGATCGTGGGTCGCGCAATTCCCATAATCCGTCTTCGCGTTGGCGCATCCTTTGCCAGCGATCATAGGCCCGTAGTGCGTATCCTCCTGTGGCACAAAACTGAAGGCAGGCATCGAACTGTTGCCGGGTCAAATCGCTGTAAGCCCCTGCGGTTATCATCTCTGCGTATAGCTCGTCCGCGTCTACAGGACCCGCACTGGCGGCAATCAGGATGTGTTGGCACAGCACGTCACGCGGGCCTTGGCCCCGCGGCTCCCCGTCCAGGTCATGTTCTCGCGCCGCCTCGAGGGCGGCGAGGCATTCAACCACCTCAAAGCGGTTGGCGGGTACCAAAAGCGCCTTGGATGGTGCGTTATAGCGGTGATTTGCGCGGCCGATCCGTTGCACCAGTCGCTTGACGTTTTTCGGGGCCCCGATTTGGATGACCAGATCGACATCGCCCCAGTCGATGCCCAAATCCAGTGATCCCGTACAAACGATCGCGCGTAGACGCCCTGCGACCATGGCAGCTTCGACTTTTTCGCGCTGCTGACGGTCAAGGCTGCCGTGATGAATTCCGATGGGCAAATTATCGTCATTGGCCAGCCACAGATTGCGAAAAAATATTTCAGCCTGCGCGCGCGTGTTGTGAAAGATTAAGGTGGTTTGGTGCTGCTTGACTTGTTTGAGCACAGCCGGGATGGCATAGGCGGCACCACCGCCTGACCAAGGAGGGGCTTCGTCCGTAACCAACATCTGAATGTCTGGTTCCGGTCCGGGGTCGGCTTGTAAAATGGGGCAAGGATCGGGATGGCACGCCAAAAGGCCTGCAATTGCCTGCGGATTATCAACCGTTGCCGACAGTCCGACCCGCCGAACATTCGGTCGCATGTTTTGCAGTCGCGCCAAGGCCAGCATCAGTTGATCGCCACGTTTGCTTTCCGCAAGGGCGTGAATTTCGTCGATAATGATGCGTTGCAAGCCCGCGAACATGCGGGGAGAATCCTCATAGCTGGTCAACAAGGCCAGACTTTCAGGGGTTGTCAGCAAAATATGCGGCGGGTCCGCACGTTGGCGTTTCTTGCGTGTGGCAGGGGTGTCGCCTGTGCGATCCTCGACGCGAATTGGCAGGTTTGCCTCGGATATGGGCGTCCCTAGATTGCGTTTGATATCAGCTGCTAATGCCTTGAGAGGGCTTACATAAAGCGTATGTAGTCCTTTATGATCGCCTTCGGCCAGTTCTATCAAAGAAGGCAGGAAACCGGCCAGTGTCTTGCCACCGCCCGTGGGTGCGATCAGCAATAGAGCAGGTTCATCAGCACGCTCCAGCATCTGGTGTTGATGGGGATGGATTTGCCAGCCACGATCATCGAACCAGCGGCGTAAAGAGGACGGAAGTGCATTCATGCCAACAGACCTAGACCGCTGACCCCCGGACGGAAAGGGCTTTTCATTCTGATCAGAGCGGGGTCAGATAGATGCATGTTAAATGGCATCCGTATTTTAGAATTTGAAGGATTGGGACCTGCCCCTTTTGCCGGACATATGCTGGCGGAAATGGGGGCAGATGTTGTCGTGATCCACCGACGTGGTGCGCCGGTGACACCAGGTATGCCGAACCCAAATCCGTTGGATGCAGGAAAACGCTCGATCATGCTTGACCTCAAGGATCCAGTGGATTTGGCAGTCGCACAATCCTTGGCGAAACAGGCAGATGCCCTGATCGAAGGTGCACGCCCCGGTGTTATGGAACGTTTGGGGCTTGGACCGGAAACACTCTGCGACGCCAATCCAAAGCTTGTTTATGGTCGCATGACAGGTTGGGGACAAACGGGACCGCGCGCACAACAATCGGGTCATGATCTGACCTATCTCGCGGCGTCTGGCGCGCTCTTTTATGCGGGCGCGCCCGGGCAGGCGCCGGGGGTTCCGCCGACTGTGGTGGGCGATATTGGTGGAGGCGCGCTGTATCTTGTGGCTGGAGTATTGGCCGGGCTTTTATCCGCGGAACGCACCGGATTTGGAACGGTAGTCGATGCTGCGATTTTGGATGGTGCGGCACATATGATGGGGCTTTTGGCATCGCTTGGACCTGGCTTTTCACGCAGTGCGCGCGGGGCGTCGCTTTTGGATGGGCCGCATTGGTCACGCTGCTATACCTGCGCCTGTGGGGGGCATGTCGCCGTCCAATGTCTCGAGCCGAAATTCTATGCAGAATTTCTAAGGCTCCTTGGCCTGTCCCAAGAGCCTGCATTGGCGGTACAATTTGATCCTGTGCAGTGGCCCGACCAGACACGGATTTTGGCAGACCTGTTTGCTGGTCACTCACGCGACCACTGGGCTGCGGTTTTTGAAGGATCCGAGGCCTGCGTTGCGCCGGTTTTATCCCCCGATGAGGCAAAAAAAGATCCACAAGTTTTGGCGCGTGGGATATGGCCTGCGGATATGCCACAAGCAGCCCCAAGATTTGCAGGCTACATGGCTGCACCCGGAGCGCTATCTGCGCGTGGTGCGGACCGTAACACCATCCTTACAGACTGGAGCCCCAAGACATTATGAGTGATTTTGAAACGTTAGACAGCCTGCTGCAGGCGCGTGCGACTTGTCGGGCCTTTTTGCCAGATCCGGTTCCCCAAGAATGCTTGGGTGACATCCTGCGGGCTGCACAACATGTTCCGTCATGGTGTAATTCGCAACCATGGCAGGTTATTGCCTGTGGATCAGACGAAACAACCCGCTTTGCGACCGCATTATACGCGCATGTCTTGGAAGCTGGACACGAAAGTGATGTGCCCTTCCCTACGCGCTATGAGGGTGTCTACCGAGACAGGCGCAGTACGTGTGGGTGGCAGCTATATGATGCCGTTGGCGTGGTCAAAGGGGACCGCGCGGCCAGCGCTGCACAGATGCGAGAGAATTTTCGTCTGTTCGGAGCCCCGAATTTTGTTTTGATTACGTCGCCAAAGGCGCTTGGAGCTTATGGGATGCTGGATTGTGGGGCCTATGTAACGGCGGTTCTTTTGGCGGCGCAGGCCAAAGGGGTGGGCGCGGTGCCAATGGCCTCGGTTGCGGGCTATGCGCCGTTTGTGCGGGATTGGTTCGATGTGCCAGAGGATCGTGACGTGACTTGTGGCATTGGGTTGGGATATGCAGACCATACCCACCCAGCCAACGGCTTTCGCACTGAGCGTGCCAGCCTGTCCGAGGCGGTAGAGTGGCGCTGAAGCCCAGCCCTTTTTATCGAAAGCGATCCGGAGACAACGCCGCAACCGCATCAGACGAAAGCTCTGGTGTGGTGCCGGTCACCCTGTCCCGCAAAAGCCGCGCCGCCCCGAAACTGGTTTGAAAGCCATATCCCCCTTGACCTGCCAACCAAAAAAATGAGGGACAATCCGGCTCTGGTCCGATCACGAGCGTCCGGTCAGAGACAAAGCTGCGCAAACCCGCCCAATTGGACAGCATCCGCGTGACCGGTTCGGTTACCATTTCTTCATAGGCGGCCAGACCCCGGGCAAGGACCTCGTCTTCGGCCCAAGCGTCCTGAGCCTGAACCGGATCTTCGTCTGCTGGTGATACCAGCAACGCGCCCGCATCAGGTTTGGCATAAAAGCGTTCGCCGACACCATCGATGAGCGCCCAGTCAGAGCAATCCAGTTGTGATGGCAAAGCGATTCGCGCCATGGAACGACGAAAGGGCTGTAAACCTATACTCGGCACCCCCGCGAGTGCTGCGATGTGATCTGCCCATGCTCCTGCGGCATTGACCACCAGATCACAGGTATAGACCTGCGCGCCTGCGCTCACCTGCCAGCCTGATCCATGTTGTGCCAGTGCTGTGACGGGTGCTTTGGTGATGATCGTTGCAGTGCCCGCCTTGGCGCGCGTTCGAAAATGGTCCATCAGCAGACCGGTGTCGATGTCATAGGCATCATCCCGCAAGGCGGCAGAGCTTAAAACGTTCGGGTTGAGGATCGGAAAGTGGGACTGTGCCTCCTCTAGTCCGACGCGCCACATTCCCAGACCGCTTGCCTCTTTGATCAGCTCGGTCTCTTCACCGGCGCGACCGACCATCATCATCACCCGTCGCTTCATCAATTCTGGAATATCCCGTAGATGGTCGAGCGATGCGGCATTCAGCGCACAGGTGGGCGCATTTCCATAGTCACCGATAAAGGCTGCGGCTGAGCGGCCCGAGGCATGATAGCCCAGATGTGGTTCTGCTTCGACAAGTGTGACGTCTGCGATTCGGGCCAGATGTGCGGCTGCGGACAGACCGGCAATCCCGCCACCAATGATAACGATATGTGTCATTGCCCGAACTTGCTTTAACAAATGGTCCTTTGCAAGTCAGAGTGGACCAGTTTGGTAGAACTGAACCTTTAGAGATCCATGAGATATCGGGGGGGTCGGGGGCCGCCACTTAAGCCCGGTTGCGCGCGCCAGACCCTTGTCGCTGGTCACCAGTCCAACGCGCCAGCCGCCAAAGGTCTCTTGCATCAGGGCACCGAAACTTCCGTACAGGGCGAACAGGGGTTGGCGATTGCCAATCCGTGCACCATAGGGCGGGTTTACCAAAATCAGACCCGGAGGGCCCTCTGGTCGTGCGGTTGTGGTGATCGCCATGCGGGCAAAGTCAATCAGGTCCGCTACATCGGCGCGTTGGGCGTTTTGGCGGGCCATGGCGATGACGCCATCGTCACGGTCTTGCCCTCTGATAGGGGCAATATGTGCAGCTGGTTTGGCGGGGTTCCGAAGGTTGGCGATTTCATCGGCATCAGAGCTTGGCAAACACTCGAAGTGAAAAGACCGGCTTCGACCGGGGCGAAGACCCTTTGCCAGTTCGGCGGCCTCCAAAGGGATGGTGCCAGATCCACACATAAGATCCAAGATAGGCTGGCTGCCATCATAGCCCATTCGGGCCAGAAACGCGGCGGCCATGCTTTCGCGTAGGGGGGCTTTACCGACGGCGACCTTGTGGCCGCGGCGATGAAGCGGCTCGCCCGATGTATCAAGGCTGAGTGTCACAAGGTCATCGTCAATTCGGGCCAGTATGCGCAATTCGGCCGTGTCGCGGGGATCACCCAAGGCCGCGCGCAATGCGGTATCTATGCGCTGTGCTGCTGCTTTTGCATGATAGATCTTGGACGCCCGCGTGGTGGCCTCGACCTTGATGCGTGCACCCAGTGGCAACCAGTCGGTCCATGGCAGTTTACGCGCCCGTTTGTCCAGTTGGGCGAGGTGAAAGGCGCGAAAGCTGGTCAACCGCACCAAAACCCGCGTGGCGCAGCGCAAATGGATATTTGCACGCCAGACGTCGTGCCAGCCGCCCAGCACCACTACCCCCCCTGCGGTGGGCTTTGGATCAGCAAAACCGTGACGCGCCGCCTCTGCGGTCAAGTCCAATTCCAATCCCGGTTGGGTGGCCAAAAAAATTTCGAAAGTAGAGTTCATCTAATGCAGATAACGGGTCAAATCTTTGGGCGAAAGGGGGGTAGCAAAGATACTTTTGCACCCACAGCGCGATCATTGCGCCGCGTATATACTTCAAAAGGCGAGCTTATTACGCCTCTATCACCTTATCCTAAAGCTGTATTTCTGCTCAAAAGTGATACAAAAAACCGCCTAATGGGCTTCTGCGTGTCGTGGAAGATAGTAGGGCCTTACACCTGATGGGATGCGTTTGTCTGAAAGAACCGGGCTTCTGAGCGCTTGCGCGATAGCTGCCGCAGTTCTTAATTTTTAGTCTGTTCCAGACGCGCATGCGTGCATTCAAGCATGGCAGCCAAGGAGCACTCCCTCATGCCTACCAATAACTCAGATATTATACTCGGTTCGAACGGGGCAGACTATATTGATGCTCTGGGTGGCAGTGACCAGGTCCTTGGGTATAACCAAAACGATACGTTGTACGGTGGCAGTGGAAGTGATAATTTATTCGGTGGCAATGGTAGCGACTACCTTGATGGCGGTGATGACGCTGATGGCGTATATGGCGACAACGGCAACGATACGCTGGTCGGCGGCAGCGGGAATGATCAACTCAATGGTGGCACTGGTGTCGATACCGTTGTCTACATCGGATCTGCATCCAACTTTCGGGTGACGAAAAACGGTGCGGTCCAGAATTTTACGGGCTTCGGCACATTTGATATTAATAATGCACACACGGTGGTGACTGATCTCGATACGTCAGATGGAAACGACGGCACAGATCAATTGACCGCCATCAAGTATATCACTTTCGATCCAGGCGCAGACGTAACGCCGCCGGTCGTGACGTTGACTGCGTTGGGGACGGTCGGTGACACGACACCGACGATATCGGGGACTGTTGATGATGCGACGGCCACGGTTGTCGTGCTGTTGGACGGAACCTCTTATACTGCGGTCAACAATGGCGATGGCAGCTGGGTTTTGGATGGCGCGTCCGTTTCAGAACTGGAGTATGACACCTATTCAATTACAGTCACAGCAACAGATGCTGCCAGCAATGCTGCCACCGCATCTGGCAGCTTTGTCGTCGAAGATCAGGTGCCACCTGTTGTGACTTTGACGGCGTTGGGGACGGTTACGGACACGACACCGACGATTTCAGGGACTGTTGATGATGCGACGGCTACGGTTGTCGTGCTGTTGGACGGAACCTCTTATACTGCGGTCAACAATGGCGATGGCAGCTGGGTTCTGGATGGC
>JAQXDR010000114.1 GCA_029251265.1 Pseudoprimorskyibacter sp.
CAGAGCCAGAACTGGCCAAAACCCTGAAGGCTGCAACAGATGCTGTTGGCATTGGGCCTCCCTCGGCCTGTTTCTAAACAAGCTCGAATACACTGACAAAAAAATCGCCGGTTGCCACCGAGCAACGGCGCGCTGGTGTGACGAAGTGCTGTGGATCATCAAAGGCTGCATGGATGGTACCGCACTGAATACCATGTCATAAACGGTCCTGCTCTGGAATTTCAGCCGGTCATTGTCGTCATTTGCGACAACCTCGCCAGCGATTACACTCGGGCTGCGGCTTCAGCGTTGCGCGACTTTGGATGCTTTTATTTGCCGCCATGCGCGCGCGCCCTCAATCCTGTCGAGATGGCATGCCCAAACCCCAAAGCCCGCCTTTGCAGAATTGAGCCAAGACCATTCGACCAAGGGTTCGACGCACTCACCGAAATCTGCAATCGCTTCAGCCCTGACGACTGTTGGAACGTCTTCTGCGAGGCAGGATATGGATTGAACAAAAAGCGAGGCGCTTTAATCAGTCTGAAATTGCCTGCCTCGATATCATTCCCCAAGCAACTTTCCGTCACCAAAGAGGACTTTGACGATGTGCAGGCGGTAGTATCTGAACTGATTGCCTTCCGGGGGGGCCTTTGTCAAACACATCGCCCATATCCCTACATCCTGTTCTGGTCTTTCTATCCCACAATGTTACCGTAATTCGTGGCCGTTCTAAGCCGAGTGTGACCCATCCATTTTTGTAGAATCTGTGGAGCATTGGCGTTCACCACCGCATTGGTCCTGATTCCATTGTGCTCCTCTTGGGCGGCAATGCGGCGCGTCTGCGATCCTGGCCTTGATTAAAACCCGCTTAAAAATTTGCTAGATCCGCACCGGTTCTGCGAATTTGCATTCCACAAGAAGCCCTGCGACAGCATCGAGCCAGTCTGGGTGACCGGATACATATCTAAACCTATTAAAGCATGTATTTAGGTGAAATTCACTGCAACAGTCTGCCTGTCGTAACGACGTTGAACAGGCAGACTGCCAGCTATAAATTCAAATATGATCCATGACAGCTCAGTAAGAGACGGACAACCGTCTTACTTATTATCCCGCTCGGGCCATCCGCTTACGCTCATGAGGGTCTAAGTACCGTTTCCGCAGTCTGACTGCCTTGGGTGTCACTTCCACCAGCTCGTCATCGTTTATGTATGCGATGGCTTCTTCCAGACTAAACTGGATAGGTGTTGTCAAGCGTACGGCATCATCAGTGCCGCTGGCCCGCACATTCGTAAGTTTTTTACCCTTTAACGGGTTTACCTCTAGATCGTTATCGCGGCTATGTTCCCCAATCATCATGCCTTGGTAGACAGGCGTCTGTGCACCCAAGAACATACGGCCACGTTCTTCTAGATTCCAAAGAGCATAGGCCACGGCATCGCCCTGTTCCATTGAAATCAAGACACCAGCACGCCGCCCGGGAATGGATCCCTTGTGGGGCGCCCAGCCATGAAACACTCTGTTCAGGACGCCTGTTCCTCTGGTGTCGGTGAGGAATTCGCCGTGATAGCCAATCAACCCGCGCGATGGAACATGTGCGACGATGCGGGATTTCCCGGCACCTGCCTGACGCATTTCGACCAATTCGCCTTTACGGACGCCAGTCAGTTTTTCAATGACTGCGCCTGTATATTCATCATCAACGTCGATCGTCGCCTCTTCGATGGGTTCCATCCGTTGGCCGTTTTCCTCGCGCATCAAGACCTGAGGCCGTGAAACCGACAGTTCAAATCCTTCACGACGCATATTTTCGATCAACACGCCCATCTGCAATTCGCCGCGACCGGCGACCTCAAAGGCTTCGCCCCCGGGTGTGTCGGTTATCCGGATGGCAACGTTTGATTCTGCTTCCTTCATCAGACGTTCCCGGATGACGCGACTTTGAACCTTTTTGCCATCCCGACCCGCAAAGGGGCTGTCGTTAATTCCAAAGGTAACTGAGATCGTCGGCGGATCAATGGGTTGTGCGTCCAAAGGCGTGTCAACTGCAAGCGCGCATATCGTATCCGCCACAGTGGATTTTGACATGCCTGCGATTGACACGATATCACCTGCGACGGCCTCTTCGATGTCCTGCTGTCCCAAGCCGCGGAAAGCACGAATTTTCGTGACCCGGAACTGTTCGATTTTCTGACCAACACGGCTGAGTGCCTGTACGGTCGCGCCAACCCTGAGCGTCCCGCTATCGACCCTGCCGGTTAGAATGCGGCCGACATAGGGATCGGCCCCCAGTGTTGTCGCCAGCATCCGGAAATCATCATCAGTTCTGTTGATCTGCTTTGGGGCAGGGACGTGGTTTACGACCAGATTAAACAACGCTGCGAGATCTTTGCGCGGTCCGTCGAGTTCAGCATCTGCCCAGCCCGAGCGGCCAGAAGCGTATAGATGGGGGAAATCCAGCTGATCCTCATCTGCGCCCAAGGCTGCAAACAAATCAAAGCATTCATCCAGTGCCCGATCCGGGTCTGCGTCTGGCTTGTCGACTTTGTTCAATACAACAATCGGGCGCAGGCCAAGCGCCAGTGCTTTTGATGTCACAAACTTGGTCTGGGGCATGGGGCCTTCGGCGGCATCGACCAGCAGAACGACGCCGTCAACCATCGACAAGATTCGCTCAACCTCACCACCGAAATCGGCGTGCCCAGGCGTATCCACAATATTGATCCGCGTGGTCTTCCATTCAACCGAAGTCGCCTTGGCCAAAATGGTGATCCCGCGTTCACGTTCGAGATCATTGCTGTCCATGGCTCTTTCTGCCACGGACTGATTTTCGCGGAATGCACCGGATTGTTTGAGCAACTCGTCCACGAGTGTGGTTTTGCCATGGTCGACGTGCGCGATGATCGCGATATTGCGGAGGTCCATTATCGGAGGCCTGTAGCTGGGAAATAGGATTCCTTGCGCCCTACCTGTCCTGCGCGCAATTGACCAGAGGCCATTGCGACGCAGAGCAGAAATGATGCCTCTGCGTGACAAACCGGCTGCCAATGACCATGTTTGGTGGGGCCAATATTGGTTTTAATCTTCATCCCCAAATCTACGATATCCAAAGGCGCAAGAAAAATTCATCCTAAATCGGATCCAATCTGTGTGAAGAACGACGGTTTTGTAGGCCCTTGCTCGATGCGGCAGGGCGGTTGGGGCGGTTTGTAAAAGATCTAGATAATCGAAGGATCGGGGGCGTCTTGTGCCTTGTGGCGAAGCAGGGCCATCAGCTTTCTATCGCGATGCAGCTGTGCATCCGGTATCTCTGCCACAGGCGTTTTATTTTCGAACTCATCTTGCAGCGTGTCATTGACGATGCTGGTCCAATCAGTGGCGTCATTCGCGCCAATTCCGAAATCACGGTACATTTTGGCGTAGCGTTCAACATATTGCGCAATACCGCCCGGTGCGTTCAGGTGGATGGTTTGCATTGGCCCCATAAAGGACCAGCGCAACCCGAGCCCGTCACAAATCGCTTTATCCAGATCTTCGGCTGATACAATGCCCTTACCCACAAGATTGAACGCCTCTTCCAGCAAAGCGCCTTGCAGGCGGTTGACGACAAATCCGTCGATTTCTTCTTTCAACACAATCGTTTCACGCCGGCACCGGATCATCAGATCCTTTGCGGCTGAAACGATCTCCGGTGCCGTCCAGGGTGTTGGAACAATTTCCACGGCCGGGATAAGGTGGGGCGGATTGATAGGGTGGACAACAAGGCAACGATGCCGGCCAGAGATGTTTTCGCAATAACGCGATGCCGAAATACCAGAGGTAGAGCTGGCAATGGGCACATTTTCGTCTGCAACGGCGTCCAGGGTTTCTGTTATTTTCTTTTTGGTATCCACACATTCAGGACCGTTCTCTTGGATGTAGACTGCCCCGTCCAAGGTCTGTTCTATGCTGGGCCTAATCTTGATCCTGTTTAGGATCATCGGAGCGTCCGCCGCAGCGATCAAATCGAATTCAGCCATATCTGAAATGCGTGTCTGCATGGACACTATTGCACGGTCTGCGGCCTGTGATGATGTATCATACATGGCCACGTCATAGCCTGCCTGAGCGAATACCGATGCCCACCCCTGACCAATCAATCCACAGCCAATTACGGCAATCTTTCCCATGATCTTTTTCCTTTGATTTGCATGGCAAGCATCTTTCGGCGGTGCCTTTAGAAAGCAACCTGATCGCCACCCTTAAGGCCCAGAATGTCGCGGGCCTCCTCGGGTGTCGCGACTTCTAACCCAAGGCTTTCGATGATCGTGCGCACCTTACGAACCTGAACCGCATTGGACGAGGCCAATTCACCTTTTCCTGCCCACAGACTGTCTTCTAGTCCGACGCGGACATTTCCGCCAAGTGTTGCAGCTTGTGTCGCAATCCGGAATTGGTTGGAGCCCGCGCCCAGAACAGACCATCGGTAATCATTGCCAAAAAGGCGATCTGCCGTGCGCTTCATGTGCAAGACATCTTCAGGGTGAGGACCTATACCGCCCAGTAAGCCAAAGACCGACTGGACAAAGAATGGGGCCTTGACCAGGCCGCGGTCAGCAAAATGGGCAAGGTTGTACAGATGCGAGATGTCGTAGCATTCGAATTCAAACCGCGTTCCGTTTCCGTAACATGTTTTTAAAACATATTCGATGTCCTGAAACGAGTTGCGAAAGACAAGATCACGTGATCCTTCGAGATGATCTCGTTCCCAAGAATGTTTGAAATCCTTGAACCTTTTTAGCATCGGATACAGGCCAAAGTTCATTGAACCCATGTTCAGAGAGGCCAATTCTGGTTGGAATTGGGCTGCAGGGGCTACGCGTTCCTGAACAGTCATATACGGGCTGCCGCCAGTGGTTATGTTAATCACCGCATTGGTATTTTGTTTGATCCGCGGCAGGAATTGGGAAAACCCCTCTGGGCTTTGATCGGGACGGCCGTCATCGGGATTGCGGGCGTGAAGATGCAGGATCGACGCCCCTGCGTCGGCTGCCGCGAGCGAGTCGTTGATGATGTCTTCGGGCGTTACCGGCAGGTGTGGCGACATGGACGGCGTATGAATGGCACCTGTGACAGCACAGCTTATGATGACCTTGTTTGCGTGTTTGTTTGTGGTTTTCATTGTTAGTTTTCCGCTTTGGGTCATAATGTTTCGACATTTCCATCGACTGAAAGAGATTGCCCAGACAGGTTAGCGCCCGCATCAGAAATCAAGAAAGCCACTGTGGCGGCAACATCGTCAGGAGACACCATTCGGCGCAAGGAAATATTTTTCAGGTATTCGTTCCGCATTGTTGCGTAACTGACACCGGTGGCGTCGGCCCGGGCGCGTATGACGCCCTCCATTCGGGGGCCTTCGACAATACCTGGCAGGATTGCGTTCACCCTGATATTGTCCGGACCCAATTCTTTGGCGAGGCTCTGCGTCAGACCGATTACACCAAATTTGGCAGCTGAATAGGGGGTGCGAAACGCATAGCCGTGTTTGCCCGCTGATGAGGACATGTTGATCAAAGCCCCTCCGCCATTTGCCTTGATCATCGGAACAGCCTGACGCGCACATAAAAATTGGCCTGTCAGGCATATGTCGAGGCAGCGCCGCCAGTCGTCTGGCGATAGATCTTCTATATTTCCAGTTGGCCCTGCAATCCCGGCGTTGTTTACCAAAGCATCAAGCCCGCCAAAAGAGTCTTGGACCGTGCGGAAAAAGCTCTCAACAGCGTGTTCATCCGATACATCCGCCTGCACTGCAATACACTCTCCGAGCGTCGCACTGGCATGGTGCAAAGCGGTGGTGTCTACATCGCAGATTGCAACCCGTGCCCCCAAGCGCACCAGAAGTCGTGCAATTGCATAGCCGATACCGGCGGCCCCTGCTGTGATAACAACGCGCTTCCCTTTTATTCCAGGTAGAACCAGCGTCTGTGTATTGGATGGTGGAACTTGTTGATTGTCGCTCATATTTGGTTCCTTCACTTCCCGAACACCGTGTCAGGCGCCCAAAGTACGAGATCAGGCCAAATGATCAACAGCGCCAATCCGACAAGTTGCAAACATACAAATGGAATGATGCCTTTGTAGATCATGCGAATGGTGATTTCGGGCGGGGCCACACCTTTGACGTAAAACAGGGAATAGCCGAATGGTGGTGTCAGAAAGCTGGTTTGCAAGTTCACCGCCACAAGCATTGCGAACCACAACAGTTGTGCTTCTCTGGAAATTCCGAGACCAAAATCCAAGTCTGCAACAATCGGCGCAAAGAGCGGAAGAACGATAAAGCTGATCTCGACCCATTCCAGGAAGAACCCCATAATGAAAATCAGAAGCAGCAATATCCCCAAGGTTCCATAGGGACCGAGATCGAAAAACAAAATGGCGTTCTCGATCATCTTGTCGCCCTTAAGACCCTTGAAGACCATCCCGAAAATCGTGGCACCAACCAAAACGCCAAGGATCATGGCCGAGGTATTGCCCGTTTCGCGGACACAGTTCGAAAGAGTGTCAAAGGTCAGTCGTCGGTTGATCGCTGCCAGAATCATTGCGCAAATGGCGCCCAATCCTGCAGCTTCTGTCGGGGTGGCTGTGCCAGTTGCAATAGACCCCAGAACCGTCAGGATAAGAATGAGCGGTGCGAAAAGATCACGCAGCAGTGCCATGACCAAAGACCCCTCGGCGGGCATTTGCGTCGAAACGGGTGCATCATTTGGCTTTGTCAAAGCAACATAGACAATATACGCGATATAAAGACTGCCCAGAACAAGACCTGGAACGATGGCGCCCAGAAATAATTCACCCACAGAAATTTGCAAGATATCGCCCACCAGCACCAGCATGATAGAAGGCGGGATCAGAATGCCAAGGGTTCCGGATGCGGCAATCGTACCAACAGCCAGTTCAGGCTTGTATTTTTCACGCAGCATAATGGGCAGTGCCAAAGTGCTGAGCATGACAACCGACGCGCCAACAATGCCAGTGCTTGCGGCCATAATGATGCCGAGAAGGGCGACCGAAATGGCCAGCCCGCCGCGCTTGCGTCCCAGCGCCCGTTCCAACGAATACAGAAGGTTTTGTGCGAGCCCCGATTTATCAAGCATTGCCCCCATGAAAACGAACAGCGGTACGGCAAGCAGCAACCAGTTTTCGATTACGCCTGCATAGATACGCGAAACACCAATTTTTAGAAAAATAAAGGGCAGTCCACCGATAAAGGCAAATATGATTCCGATTCCGCCCAAAACAAATGCCACCGGATAGCCGCTGAAAATGCCAACAAGCAAACAGACAACCATGGACAGCGGAATGATATGCTCAATCATCAGATGGCCTTTTTACCGGGTTCGAGAGTGCGCGCAGGCTTCTAATCGTCATGCCTATCCCCGCTAAAAAAATCATCGCAAAGCCAATGGGAATAAAGGACTTCAGAACAAATCGGTCATATAGCCCGTCATAGTCCGACCCTTCGCCCATCTTGAAAGAGCGTAGGGTGAAATCATACCCGTGGTAGACGACAATCGCGCAAAGTGGCAGCAACAAAAAAAGATGCCCCAGAACATCTACGATGTGCTTTTGGCGCTGGCTCATGTTTTGTCGCAGAAAGTCGACGCGTACGTGATTGTCTGTGACAAAAGCTCCCGCCATGGTGAGCAACAACATAATGCCAAACAGATGCCATTGCAGGTCTCCCAGACTGGCCAGCGTCAGTTTGGAGCCAAAAAGAAAGATGTCATTGTCCCACCGAAAGATCGTACCAACCTTGGCTGCAGACAGGATCACGCCCATCAAAACAAGCGCAAGGATTGGGATGATGAGCCAAGCCGCAGCCTGGCCTACCCACACAATTGCACTTAGAATCGCATGGGTAGGACCAGGGCCACGATCTGGACCACCCGACGGTGTGTCCCTATCGTGTGCCATAGTGTGTTATTCTGCAGGGAGGGTTTGAAGATCGGTCCAGCGACCTGACGATGCCACGAAAGCCTTCATCGAATGATAGGCTTCACCATACAGCGCATCTTTTTCCGCTTCGGCGCTTAACACACGCTCTGTCGCGACACGCAGTTCAGCTAATACCTCGTCAGGGAAAGATTTCACAATTGTGCCGCCGGCCTCGAAGACTTCAATCTGGGGTGTTTGCGCGGCTGGTGCATATTGCAATGTCCAGCCGAGGCTGACCTGACAGGCGGCATCATACATGGCTTGCTCTGTGCTGCCCATGTCGTTCCAGACGTCCATATTGATCATCAAGACATCAGCACTGCCGGGCTGATGCCAGCCTGGATAATATTGGAACTTTGCAATTTGGTTGAACCCGAAATCCTTGTCGATGATTGGCAATGAGAATTCGGTGGCGTCAATACGTCCGCGTTCCAGTGCCAGATAGATCTCGCTTGCAGGCATGAATTGGGCAGATGCCCCGAATTCATTTAAAACGCGTGCACCGACACCTGCCATGCGCATCTTCAGACCATTGAAGTCCTCGATGGAGTTGATCTCTTTGTTGAACCATCCACCGGGTTCGGGCGCTGTGATATGGCAGGCTAGGACCTTGACGTTCAGGGGGTCAAAACCGCGCTGAACGATCTCTAGCCCACCTCCAACATGCAACCATGCGGCCAATGCCTCTGGTCCGGCACCAAAGGGTGTTGCTCCAATCTGGGCTACGGGTATCTTACCACCCCATTGGCCGAGGAAGCTCCACCCAGCCGGGATTGCGCCCGAGCTTACGTTTTCCAGAATCTCTCCGGCGGGAACAAGTTCGCCCGACCCATACAAATTAAGGCCTGACTCACCGCCGCTCATGTTTCTGAGCGTTTCATCCATCAGCTTGGCGCTGTCAGCCAGAAATGTCAGGTCCTTGGGTATGCTCATATGGACATCAAGCAAATCCGCGCTCGCTGCTGATGCTCCAATGGACAAGGAGCCCGCGACCATGGTCGCTGCAAATTTTGAAAATTTCACTGTTTTCCTCCC
The DNA here is from genome assembly GCA_029251265.1 of Pseudoprimorskyibacter sp. GTDB lineage: Bacteria > Pseudomonadota > Alphaproteobacteria > Rhodobacterales > Rhodobacteraceae > JAQXDR01. The sequence continues at coordinate 8,989 of JAQXDR010000114.1, forward strand.
TTTTTTGTACACCCGTCATGATTTTCCAAAAAGACTCATCCAGCGGGTAACTGCCAATATTTGATGTTAGATTTTTGATCAAATATCAAGAACATTTTTTGGAAGGTAAAATAATGGCCCCAAATCAGGCCCTTAAATGGAGCGCGAGATATTAAATTTTAAAAAAGCGTAGAGCCTGCGCTCACAAACTAGGGGCAGGATATATAACCAGAATATGATTTTTGCTGCGATATTGACGTCGGACCAGACTGTATGAGCATACTGGCCATAGCGTTACGCGATCCCCCGCCAGACCTTGAGGTTGGCAAATAGGTTTTCTACCCTTTGCCGTGTTCTGTGCGAAGTTTCGAAGTTGTGGAACGGTTCCCATCGGTCTTTATTCGGAGAAATACAGAATGCAATCTTCTGTTTCGCTAGAAGTTCTCGGATTTTGTTGCTGTCGTATCCGCCATCCCTGATCACGGCTTCAACTTTGGGAAAATCCTTTGTAAAAACATGAGCGTCCTGCAAGGCGCCAGGCTGGTGTTGTATCAGGTGACGTCGTACGGGTCGCCCGAGGGCGTTACACAAGGCGCGCAGTTTCGTGTTTAGATCGCCTTTGGTCCGCCCGATTGGCCTTGGCCTATCGCCTATTCTTTGAGGCTGGATGTGATCTGATGCGCTTTCGGGTCAGTTGCATCGATCTTAAGACCATGTCCCGCACCGGTTTGTGATTTTAACAATGTACTAAAAATATGTTTGAACACGCCATTATTCAACTATTATCTGAACCGGCTACACACCGTTTTGCCCGAGTCATCTATTTAAAGAAGTGTCGACCTATTTTGGCGGTTCTTTATGACATACACGACCCCGTTCAGACCCATGCAGTCATCCGCGCACTCAATGCGCTGTGTTTTGTAAAGAATGGGCTAAGCGGCAGTTACCGTTATTCTGAGCGCACCTTCGTTGTGAGCGTTTGATCTGCGGGTCCGTGCGTGATGGAATTCTGCAGGGCCTTTCTCTCTGGAGCACAGGGCGGAGGTTCTCACGGATCTCGACGAGATTGTCGGACCTCTTGGTCAGGGTCGGTGGCTGGCTGCGGTGAAGGCCATTCTTGTTGCCGAGACGTTGGTTGAAGGGGCGATGGTGAACGATGTTGCCGGTTGGTATGATAGGCAACCCAGCCCTTTGTCGGAATGGCAACGGACAGCGGGGCAGGGCACGCGGGTATTGCTTGCTCAGCCGGAACCGGAGCATGCGTTTGCGCCAATGGTTGTGAACCGTTAACGGACAGTTTGGAGCCCTCAGGTGGGGCACGGGGCAGTCTGATTGAGATTGCCATCGGCGATGTCGTGATCTGTTCAGGTGGACAGCACGTGCAAAACGGATCACCGGGATCGTTCGGGCGGTTGGTGCTACATGATCTTTCCGTCGCACCGGATGTGGACAGGTGTGGCGATCAATGGCGTGGACTTCAGCAAAGGTCATGACGGGCGGGCGGCCTTGGTAAAGAACGAGCTGCGCAAGGAGCCGTTCACAGGGACGGTTTTTGTGTTCCGTTCGAAGCGGGCTGACCGGTTGAAGCGTGTCTATTGGGACGAAACCGGATTGGTGATGATTTGCAAGTAGCCGGTTTGGATTGGCGGAAAGTGAAAGCCTTGGTGGTGCGCCCGCCGACTTTGGCAGAATGGATAATAGGGTCTTTTGGGCGGGTCTTTGATTGCCGGATTTGGGAGATGACAGGTATGAATTCGACCGCTGATCTTTGGGATGATATTGATGCGCCAAAGGCCATTGTCCTTGCCCAACAGGAGCAAGCTGCCGCGCAT
>JAQXDR010000119.1 GCA_029251265.1 Pseudoprimorskyibacter sp.
CTGCAACAATGGCAAGACTGGACAAATCCACGCCACCTGCTGCAAACGCCAAACCTGCGGCAATCACAAAGCCGATATACCCCGCACCTGAAGATACAGCCGTCTGCGCACCCGCATCCAACCGCGTGCGGGGGAGCACACGATTTTTCAGCACACTCTGAACCAACCGCGTCACTGCATAGCCAGCCGCAAAAACCAGCGCAAAGGCCATAAGCGTCCCCGGCGAAAGGCGCACTCCACCCAGTGTTGTGCCCTCAAAAAACTGGGTCCACAGCTCGGTCAAATCGGTTTCGCGGACGCCCCAGACAAGCGCCAGAAGCGGTAAAGACAACAGACTGAGGATCAGTCCGCCGATAATTGGAATAAGACTATTTTCGCCGCTGCGCCCACTGATCATCTGGTAAAGGCCCGTGAACAGGCTTTGCGCAACGATGACACCTGCCCCAACCATCAGCGTTTGCGAGGTCGACCGTATCAGGGCGGATGCACCATTCATGAAGCCTACCGCGCCAATAACGACAACCGCTATCCCAACGATCAAACAGCCACGCCCGATAAACTGCAAAATGGATTGCGACAGGATGTCGTCAGAGACTTTAGCCTGTTTCAACAAACTTGCCATGATGATCAAAGCCAGCGAGGCAGCAACCACAACCGGAAATTCCAACACGACTGTCTCGGCTTCGGAATAACGCTCATAGGCTGCCAGTTGAACCAAGGCTGCATGACCAACCAAGCTTGCCGCCAACACCAGCGCGACGCCTTGGGTGCCTTTGGGCATGACGACATCACCACGCCCGTCGACCAGTTGTGCGGCCAACCACGTCGCCACCACGATGGTTGTTCCCCAACCCGGCAAGGCTTGCAAAATCAAAGCTCCGCGCAATCCATGTAGCCCCATCGCTTCGACAGCAGCCACAACCGCATAGAGCGAGCCCAACGGCAAAGCGATCCGCGCAAGGCTATCGAGCAATGACCAAAAGCCGCTCCCCGTTCCGATTTCCGCACGTGCAAAGGTCACAGCCTGCGTCACCCAAGTCTGCGCCCGGAACGCCAGCACCATTGCCAAGATCAGATACCCTAAAACCACCGGCAGGTTTGCGCGTAACGCGGCGCGGGTGGCTGCGCTGTTCCAGCCGTCAGTGATCTCTCCCAAAAGGCTGGTCCATGACCGTGTGAGTTTGGACACCGCAGAAGACCACGTTTGAAGCTGCAACGGAGAAGGCCCCAAACGCAAAACTTCGGCAGTGTGACGGCCGCGTAACGTCTGATCAATCTCGGTAATTAGCCCGTCAGCCCGACGAAATGCGGCCTCGGCCTGTCGAACAGGCGCCTGAAGCAGTGCCAACTGCGCGGTCAGATCAGCACGTTGCGCAGATAATTCCGGGGGTTCGCCTTCAAGCAAAGGGCCCAGCGCAATCAACTGCGCCTCAAGTGTGACAATGCGCTCGGCATTCTGCTCTTTTGCGGATGCAAACCCGGACCGCGCTGCGGCAACCCTGCGACGAAGATCTTGCAAAGCGCGATCGGACGACTCATCAGACGCAAGCGCGGCCTCTGTCTGAAGGGCAAGCGCTTCCCATGCAGCATCGGCACCGCTGTCTTGGGCAAAGGCCCCGGACGCAAGCCAGAGTGTCAGCGCAAAGGCAACAAGCCACCGGGTCATGCGATTTCTTGGCCGACGTCGGGCAGTCCACCCGGTCCAGCCTCAAGCCATGCAGGAACCGGCAGGCCCTTGCTCCGCAAAAATTCAGGATTGAAAAGTTTGGATTGGTAGCGTGTGCCATAGTCGCACAGGATCGTGACAATCGTATGCCCCGGTCCCATGTGCTGCGCCAATTTGATCGCCCCACCAATATTGATCCCGGTCGATCCACCCATGCAAAGGCCTTCTTCGGCCAGAAGATCAAAAACGATTGGCAAGGCCTCTTCGTCTGTAACTTGGCACAAGAAATCGGGCTTGTACCCTTCAAGATTAGCCGTAATACGCCCCTGCCCGATGCCCTCGGATATGGAGCCGCCCTGAGGGTTGCCGACACCGGTCGTCATCAAACCATAAACGCCCGATCCCATTGGATCGCTGATCCCGCAGGTAACACCCAAAGGCTGTAGCGCCGCCGCGACACCCGCTGCTGTACCGCCAGAGCCAACCGCACAGATAAACCCATCGACTTTTCCATCTGTCTGCGTCCAGATTTCGGGGCCTGTGGTTTCAATATGTGCTTGCCGGTTGGCCACATTGTCGAATTGATTGGCCCAAATCGCGCCATTCGGTTCGGTTTTCGCAAGCTCTTCGGCCAGCCGACCGGAATAGCGGACATAGTTGTTGGGGTTCTTGTAGGGCACTGCTGGAACCAACACCAACTCGGCACCTGCAAGACGCAGCATGTCTTTTTTCTCTTGGCTCTGTGTCTCGGGCATAACGATAACCGTCCGAAACCCCATGGACGCCCCCACAAGTGCCAAGCCGATGCCGGTATTTCCAGCCGTGCCCTCCACAATAGTGCCGCCCGGACGCAAATCTCCACGCGATATTGCATCCTTGATAATAAAGAGAGCCGCGCGATCCTTGACCGATTGACCGGGGTTCATAAATTCTGCTTTGCCAAGGATCGTACAGCCTGTCGCCTCACTTGCCTTGCGCAGCTTGATCAAAGGTGTATTTCCAATGGCCTGTTCCAGATCCGCTGCAATGTGCATGGCGCTCTCCTCGTAGTGTGCTGCCACAGGGTTTAGGCTTCTGCGCAGTTGTATTCAAGCACGCCGAAGGGCCGAGTGATGCCGTTCCAGCCAGTAAAGCATCATCACCAGCGGCATGGCGGTAATCTCTCCGCTGTCCGCCAGTTGCAAAGCTTTTGATCGCGGCATGACATGGCTTCTTATATCCTCAGATTCTTCTGCCAAACCACCAAGCCTCGTTTGGCGATCCGCAAGATTTGCAATGCCCACAAACGAATGAAAATATTCAGTCGTGTATCCAGGCGAAGGATAACTTTGGTTTATTGGCACGAGCCTGTCGATATTCAGATTGGCCTCTTCGCGGGTTTCACGAAGGGCTGTGACCTCGGGGTCCTCTCCAGCATCGATCAAACCAGCTATGGGTTCCAAAACCCAAGGCCGCGCGTCGCCTCGCAAAAGAGGACCAAAACGCAGTTGCTCTACCAGCAACACCTGGTCCAAGACAGGATCATAGGGGAGCACCAATGCCACGTCGAAGCCCATAAAAACTTCGCGATGCAATTGCTGTGACATTGCTCCATCAAATTGACGATGCGCCAAAGCAATCCGGCGAAGTCCAAAAAAACCCATGTACCCACCATCCTTGTGGGACAGCTGAACGTCACCCGGAACCGGGTCATGACGCAGGGTTGCAGGTGCGTGATTTTTTGCCAGTTGCCGGGCCCAGCCCCGTGCCAAAGCAAAGGGCCGGATCTCACGAGATTGCTCCGCCGTCCAATCGGCGCGCAGCCGCATGATGTCAGGCACAGCCGAAACGGTCATATCTGCAAACGTCAGGACCCAAGTTTGCAGATCCCATGGGGCGCCGGCTGGTGTCCCCTCTGGCGGCCAATAGACGTGCGCAACCGTTGGCCCGTTGTTTGTATCGACCGTAATCTGACGCAGGACATAGCCATAGGCGCCCTCGTAATAGTCAAATGCCGCCAAAGCCTCGGTATCTGCATCAACCAAAAGGCCCGTCGCCTGCGCGTCTGGATCAACAAAAATTTGCGGATACTCTGCATCGCCCGCATGTCGCACCGTATGTCCTGCCAATGTTGCAGAGCGCGACGGTAAGTCTTTACCTGCAACCGCGCGCAAAAGCGGCGGATGACGCAGCGTTCCATACAAAAAAACAAGTGTCATCGACGGTCCCAACTGAGGTAACGCGCCAGCGCCGGATCATGCTGGGCGCTGGATCGTAATCTGTGTCACGTCGCAGTTGCCATAGTGAAAGGTTGCAGCACAAGACGTAAGATAAAAGTTCCACATCAAGCGAAAGCGGTCATCAAACCCAAGCGCCCGCGCCTCATCCCACCTGTCATTGAAGACGTCATACCACCGACGCAAAGTCTGGCTGTAGCTTTCGCCAAATTCAATCGATTTCACAACATCCAGCCCTGATTTTGTCACCTGTTGACGGAGCACAGGATCACTGGGAAGCATGCCTCCGGGGAAAATATATTTTTGAATAAAATCAACGCCTTTTCGATAAATTTCCCACCGCTTGTGATCCACAGTTATGATCTGTAACGTCGCATTGGCACCGGGTTTGAGACACTTGCGCACCGTCTCAAAATAGGTACCCCAGTATTTTTCGCCAACGGCTTCAAACATCTCTATCGAAGCGATGCCGTCATATTGGCCTTGTTCATCGCGATAATCCTGCAGCTTGAATGTCACCATGTCCGACAGCCCAGCTTTTTCGATCCGATCACGGGCAAAGGTAAATTGCTCCTTACTTATCGTCAGGCAAGTCACCTTTAGCCCGCGCTGGCCTGCGGCATATTCCGCAAAGCCGCCCCATCCACACCCAATTTCAAGCACACGCTCACCAGGCTGCACCCCCATCTGGTCAATAATAGATGCGTATTTTGCCGTTTGCGCATTTTCCAGACTTTCCTGACCTGTCTCAAACAGAGCTGAAGAATACGTCATCGTGTCGTCCAGCCAAAGGCCATAGAAATCATTACCTAAATCGTAATGATAACTGATGTTTTTTCTTGCCTGTGTCTTGGAATTGGACTGCAACCAGAACCGCATCATTTCGTACCAGCGGACAAGTTTCATGCCCGGATAGCCGTCAAACAGTGCATCGTTATCGTCATGAATCAAATCCATGAAGGATTGAAGATCAGGCGTGGTCCACCACCCGTCCAGATAGGCTTCGGAAAAGCCCAAGTCGCCTTCGCGAAGCAAACGCGCAAAAGTATCTGGGTTATGCACAGAGACTTCAGCCACAGGCCCAGCCTCGCGTCCTTCGGCACGAAAGACCCGGCCATCTGGCAAACGCAGGTCCAAGCGACCACGCTTGAGCGCTTGGGCAAGTTGAAAGACGCGTTCAAAATAACGCGGTAGGTCGGGCTGGTCCTGTGTCGATGTCAGGATCATGGCGGGCTCTCCCAAGGTCTTGGATTCTTGTTTTTCCAGCAAAGGTTAATCGGTGGTTAAAGCCGTGCCAAGCGTTTCATCGCGTTTCACTGCTGCAGGACGGGTCGCATAGGCCTTTAATGCCCGCGCTCGGCCTGCGGCCAGCTCTATCTGGGGGGAAGGATAGGGCACATTTTGTGACAATTCCCAATTGCGCGGCACTGCATCAAAAAAGCTCAGCCCATCAGCGTGGGGCGTCAGCGTGCCCTCAGCGATCCATCGCGCCGGATAGGAATGGCCCGGATCAAATTTATCCAGCTGACTGGTTGGATTAAAAATACGAAAATAGGGCGCCGCGTCAGGTCCGCATCCCGCAGTCCATTGCCAGCCCATCGCATTGGACGCAGGATCCCAATCGGTCAGACAATCGGCAAACCAATCCCGCCCAAAGCGCCAGTGCAACAGCAGATGCTTGGTCAGGAAACTGGCAACAATCATCCGCCCACGATTGTGCATGGTACCGGTCACATACATTTCCCGAAGAGCCGCGTCGACAAATGGATACCCTGTCCGACCCTGTTGCCAGCGTAACAGCGCGGGATCATCTGCGTCTTCGGACCAACTGAACCCGTCCCATTCGGGTCTCCAGTTGCGGGTCAAAATTTCTGGAGTATGCCACATCAAGTGGTAGGCAAAGTCACGCCAGACCAATTCCTTGCAGAAATGCTCTGCCCCGGCCACACCGGTGGACATTCCGGCCTGCCCCGCGGCCCACGCACGCGCAGGACTGATCTCACCGTAGGTCAGATTTTCTGACAAACGCGACGTTGCAGGCTTGGCCGGTGCATTCCGTTCAGTTTTGTATCCATGCATCGCCTCTTGGACAAAACGATCCAGCCGATCCAAGGCTGCGGCCTCACCAACACAGGCGTGACGTTCCAGCACCAAGGCCCCACGATCCAAAGCCCGCCCCATACGCCAGTCGCCCAGATCGTCCGATTCTGGCCACTGCTCGGGCGCTGTTAGAGTTGGGCTTGGCAGCAATGCCTCGGGCGATCTTTGCGCGACGGCCCGCCAAAAAGGGGTGTATACGCGATAGAACCCACCGGTCTTGGTTTCAACCGACCACGGCTCAAAAAGCAAATGACCGGCAAAGCTTTGCCCGATCAGACCCCCTTCATGCAACATGGATTTCACGGCTGTATCCCGTGCTACGGAGGCCGGGTCATAGGCTCTTTGCCAGACAACACCACATGCGCCTGTTTCAGCCAATAGGGCCTGAAGCACGTCGACCGCCCGACCGCGACGCAAAATCAGGCGGCTGCCATGATCGGTGAGGGTCCGCGCATACCGCGCAATTCCCTCACCAAATCGCCATTGCGCCGCCGCGCCAAGGCCCTCGGTCACGTCATCGTGGATAAAGACAGGTATTACAGGGCCTTGAGATGCCGCAAAGCTCAAGGCTGCATGATCGGCCAAACGCAGATCACGGCGGATCCAAACGATTAGGGGCGCAGATGTCATGGGGATCTCCGAAATGTGTTCTGAAAAACAAGTTAGAGCGTCCGTAGCGAAGGCAAGCTCCGTCGTTAGTCAGAACTGGAGCGGGACCAGCAATGCAAAACCCCAATCTGATTTATGCGCCGCAAGCACGCGCATAAAATCGGATGCGTCTCACATCACAGGACAGCGTCGAGAGCCGTCATCAACTGCGTCATCTCCGCCTCAGAGGTATAATGCACAAAGCTAAGCCGTAAAACGCCATGCTCCGGTTTTACACCCAGAGCGGAAAGCGGTCGGCCTGCATAGAAATCGCCCCCACCAGCCATGATGCCATGCGGTGCGAGGGCCGCAGCCACGGGTGCGGCAGGGCGGCGCAGATCCAACGCCACCGTTGGCGCACGACGCGCCGCATCCTTTGGTCCCAAAACACGCAGGTCATTGCGTCCATTCAGTTTGTCCAGCAACGGTTGCAGCAAAGCGGTTTCAGCAGCCCGCATCGCCCGCGCCACGCCTTGCATGTCGGTTCCATGATGCGCGGCGAGACCATCAAAATAATCCACCATGCCAGCGCAGGCAGCCACCTGAGCATGATCTGGTCCTGCGGGCGTGAACCGTTTCTCCAAATAAGCACCATTAAAGTGGTGCCCCTGATTTGGCAGGGCGTCCCCCAGATCTTTGCGAATGACCATGATCCCCTGATGCGGACCGTAGGTTTTATAGGCCGAAAACAGATATATATCTGGCCCTAAAGCACCCACATTTGGCAAGCCATGCGGCGCATAGCTAACACCGTCGACGCACACAAAGGCGCCCGCCATGTGAGCCAAGGCAGTAATTTCAACTACTGGATTAATTTCGCCAACCACATTCGAACAATGTGGAAAGCAGACAAGCCGTACCTTTTCATCCAACAAACCTGTCAGGTCATCCGGATTTAGGCTACCTGTTTCGGGATCCACCTGCCATTCACGGACCTCTACGCCGTCTTCGGCCAAACGCCTCCACGGTCCGCTATTGGCTTCGTGATCTTGATTGGTAACGACAATGGCCTCTCCGGGCTCTAGGAATTTACGAAATGCCTGTGCCAAAACATATGTATTCTGGGTTGTTGACGGCCCAAAGCTAACTTCGTTTTCAGCCACCCCCATTAAGCGCGCAAGCCCGGCGCGCGCCTCGTCCATTTCCTCACCGCCCAGACGCGATGCCTCGTAAGGTGCATAGGGCTGGACCTTGCGCTGTGTGTAAAAACGGGTCAGGCGGTTGATCACCGGCTGGCAGGTGTAAGACCCGCCAGCATTTTCGAAAAACGCCTGGCCCTGTAGCACATCTTGACGAAAGGCAGGAAATTGGGATCGGATGAAATCGATATCTAACATTGCGGCCTCTGGGCAGATTTAATGTATACTGACCGCGCTTGGGATAGCGGGTCAAGCCTGCGAAGACGCATCACCGCAGGCAGCTGGTGACAGAACAGAACCTCGTGCCTCAGGCGAGGCAGAACATTCTGCTACAGGTATCAGGTTATGGTGCCACGGACAAAATGCCGGCGTGGCACCATTTTGGACAGTTGCGCCTAGGCGTTCACGTCTACTACCACACGGCCCCTGACTTGGCCCTTCAGAATAGCAGACCCAAGCTCAGGAAGCTCACGCAGCGTAGCGGGATGAATCATAGCATGTAATTTTTCCATCGGCAGGTCCTTTGCGATCCGGTCCCAGGCACGCAACCGGTTATCGTAGGGTTGCATCACGCTATCGATCCCAAGCAGATTCACACCCCGCAACAAAAAGGGAATGACCGTTGTAGGTAGGCCTGCTCCACCAGCCAGCCCAACGGCTGCAACCGAAGCCCCGTAGGTCATCTGTCCCAAAACGCGTGCAAGCATCGCACCACCCACGGCGTCCACACAACCGGCCCAAGTTTCGCGTTCCAGCGGCCGTTTGGTCGTTTCGTTTATCTCGTCACGCGGAACAATCCGCTTAGCGCCCAGACCTTTGAGGTAATCTTCCTGCTCGGGCCGTCCCGTGACGGCTGCCACATCGTAGCCCAACGCCGCCAATATAGCTGTGGCGACAGATCCAACACCACCTGCCGCACCCGTTACCAGAACTTCGCCCTGATCTGGTGACAGACCGTGGTCTTCAAGAGCTTGTACAGCAAGCATGGCTGTAAACCCCGCGGTCCCCACGGCCATTGCGTCGCGAGGCGTCAGACCGTCGGGCAACGGCACAAGCCAGTCTGCGCTCACCCGCGCTTTCTGAGAATACCCACCCCAATGTGCCTCACCGACGCGCCAACCCGTCAAAACGACCTTGTCACCGGGCTTGTAACGCTCATCCGATGATGATTCGATCGTACCCGCAAAATCAATACCCGGAACATGGGGATAGTTGCGGACCAAACCACCGCCTGGACCAACACACAGGCCGTCTTTATAATTGACTGTAGAATAGTCGACAGCCACCACCACATCCCCGTTTGGAAGGTCGTCCAGTCCAATCTGACTGACTGCTGCAGAGGTCTTGCCTTCGTCTGTTTTGGTCACCACCAATGCGTTAAATGTGCTCATGTTTGCTTCCTTGGGTTTTGTTCACTGTTTAGGATTATTCCGCAGCCTTGAAGGAGCTATTGTTCGGAAAGTGGGCACAAGGCCCAAACATCCGATAACACCCGTCCTTTCGCACGATGCACGGTATGAGAAACAGATCACTGATGTAAACCGTCTACGCACCGAGATCAGGACCATGTCAAAACAGTTTGCGTAGAGACATCGGATCCCGTGGTTTGAGTTCGGCTGATCCGCGCGAAAACCCATGAAGTCAGCGCCATGTAACAGCCAGTTAAATCCTTCTAGCTGGCCGGCGTATGACTCAAAGGGCAAAACATACCTATAACTAATGGGGGTAATATGACCAAAAAAACACGGCGAACGGGCAAAATCTTAAATGATACCGGCGTCGGTGCAAAAAAAGACCATGTCCGCTTGCTAAAATAGCCGCGTGTGCCTTTACGGGGGGCATTATGGAACTATCTGAACCTCTTGGAGGCACGTTATGATGATTGAAGCAGTCAACTACAGCTTAGCGCTTATCACGGTCGGTTTCGGGCTGTGTGGGTTGGTTATGCCGAGATTTACCGTAAACGCGCTTGATTTGCAAACAACCGAAAGCACAATGGGGCTCAGTGAGATGCGTGCCTCAGCGGGCGGGCTGTTTGTGGCATTAGGTCTGTTTTGTATAGTTTCTGGTCAGCCGTGGGCCTTCGCCGCATTGGGCATTGCTTATGCTGGCGCTGCGATCGGGCGTATGACATCGATCGTGTTGGACAACCCTCCGATGCCAAAGGCACTGATCTGGTTTTTGTTCGAGTCGCTTCCAGCAGCATGGCTGATCTGGCAGAATTACTAGCCCCACTTCGCTGGCGAACGCGGGTTGGTTGGGTGTCTAATCTGATTAGACCCCGAGATGTCTAGCTGGTGACTTTTGTAAATCGTACTGTCCGATCTTAGTTGCGCATGGTCTCCGTGGTGACAAAGACCGTTGCAATCGTGCATAAAAAATCCTTGGTTTCTGAATGTTGTCCTATATTTTAGGCGTCAATAGTGGTGCTTTTTGTGACATGCAGGACGTCATTCTACATCATGAAAAAAGACAAAATTCGAGCGTGTCAAAACATCCAAGCTTGTCCAAGGTGAACGCATTAACGGTGACGTCACAACACAAATGTGTGATCGAATGTCCCAAAATATAGCACGAACATCACCGTTATTCACAACCTTTCACAGCGGTGTGAGGATGTCATCCAGTCGGCACCACGCCCACGTAACAGCTACACATGCATCATGGCATGCAACTTTACAGATGGAAAATTCCGACATGACAAAATTAAAAAGCTTGGCCGTCGCCGCTGCCGCCACTTTGACATTCGCAACAGCCGCAAACGCCGCAAACATTGTTGAAATCGCAGCCGGTGATGATCGCTTTTCAACGCTGGTTGCTGCCGTTACAGCAGCGGATCTGGTTGAAACACTTCAAGGGCCGGGCCCCTTCACCGTGTTTGCGCCGCTCAACGACGCTTTCGCCGCACTTCCAGAGGGAACAGTAGCGACATTGCTGCAACCCGACAACAAAGACCAGTTGACCAGCGTTCTGCTGTACCATGTAGACGACCGCAATCTGACAGCAGAAATGATTCCGACGGGATCAAACTATTTCAAACCGATTTTGCAGACAGAACGGATGTGCATCACCAAGGACGACTCGGGCGTATCGATCGCTGACGGCACCGGATCAATCGCCAATGTTGTTATCGCCAACATCAAAGCAGATAATGGCGTCATTCACGTTATTGATAAAGTCCTGTTGCCCGGCACGCGCCCAGCCTGCCACTAACAGCCTCCATTCGCGCGAACCAAAGTGGATCGTGAGGCACTCATCACCAAAGGCCCGCCAATTCGGTGGGCCTTTGTTATTGACGCAATTCGAACAAATGACTCTTTCGCTGCCAATCGATGTTTTATCGCAAGATGGCCACCGGACAACTTCATCGGTGATGTGCCCCAGCAGGTTAACGCCCAAAATCCGGCGTTGAAAATAAATTTATGCTCCTCCCCCCTTCTCTAAGTGGGAAACAATTCGTATATATGCGGTGTCTCTTCGGGGACTATGGACATAAACGCGCTCGTAATAAGCGGATCGGACCCGGGGGCGGTACCCGGCGGCTCCACCAAACACCCGGTCATTTACGGGTCATGGGGCCGAAATAGGATCGACGAACGTCTAAAGGGGTTAGCTTTGTTCCGGCGGGGTACCACCGTTATTGGTCCGATATGTACAATTGCAAATGACAATCGTGCTCCGGTCGCTCTGGCTGCGTAAGCAGTCCGAAAGACCGAAACTTAAGCCCTTATGCCTAGCCGCGTAAGGCGGGGTTCGCAGGCACCTGGCAACAGAAGCCTGCACTTCCCCATCCGCGAATTTCCATCTGGCTTGACCTGTGCGTCTGACCAGCCCAAACATACGTCCATGTTATTGCGAGTGATCATTGTATGTCTTGTTTTCTGGGGGGCACCGGCGCGGACGTGCGAAACCGCACTTCTTCTGGCAATTGATGTCTCAAATTCCATTGATGCAGGAGAGTATAAAATACAGACCGAAGGCCTTGCGGCGGCGTTGCGCGACCCGGAAATTGCAGAAATTCTTGTACGCGACCGTGTGGCTATTTCTGTGCTGCAATGGTCCGGAGCGGACCGACAAACGGTCTCTATCCCTTGGCAGCGCATGACGTCGGCTGCAGTGGTATCTGCATTTTCGATGCAGGCGCATAGGATGCCAAGGGCTTTCATACTATCCAATACGGCCCCTGCCGAAGCTTTGACAGCAAGTTTGAAACAATTCCAAAACGTATCAGACTGCAAACGTAAGATTATTGATATTTCGGGAGATGGCACTCCGAATGCCAAAGAAACCGGACCGGTTGGCGTTGTCAGACGGCAGGCGGAGCAGATGGGCGTCACAATAAACGCTGTCGCAATCGAAGCCCTGGGACTTGCCATTACCAACTTTTACCGTCGTCGGGTCATCACGCGCGATGGCTTTGTTTTGACAGCCCGCGGAGTCCGAGACTATCCGCGGGCTATTAGAGAAAAACTGTTGCGCGAGATCAGCCGGGTTATGATGTAGGGCACAAGCGTCTCGGCCGTAAAAAGTGCTGTCGCGTCTGTCTGAAATTGTGTCGACGACGCTCTTTAGTACAATGGGGATGACACCTGGGCCATAATGACCCTGCCAGCAGCACTAGCATAGGCCTGCACCGTGACCTAAGCATTGCATCATTGTCCACCTGGAGCGTTATGCACCACATGCAGCCGCAGACCAAAAAGGAGCCCTTTGATGATTCAATCCTATGCAGCGCTCTGCTCGGCCTTTGGGCGCATAGGGCTGTTCTCGTTTGGCGGTCCAGCTGCGCAAATCGGGCTCATGCATAAAGAACTGGTGACCAATCGCGGTTGGCTTAGTGACCGTAATTTTTCTGATGCCTTGGCCTTTTGCATGCTGCTGCCGGGACCTGAGGCCATGCAATTGGCGACGTATTGTGGATGGAGGCTGCGTGGTGTTGCTGGTGGGCTGATAGCAGGGTTATTATTTGTCTTGCCCGGAGCGCTGGTGATTGCCGCACTTGCCCTCGTCTACGCCTCCTACGGACAAACCCCTGATATGGCTGCCGTCGTGATAGGATTGCAGGCAGCCGTTATCGCGATTGTTGCACAAGCGCTTTTTCGATTGGCAGGCCGAGCTCTCGGAAATGCGGAACAAAGGATTGTCGCCACTCTTGCATTTTTATCTCTACTGTTGTTTCAGACACCATTCCCGCTGGTTATTTTATGCGTGGGGCTGTGGGGTTGGTTTCGTGCAACGCACATTGAACACAGTCCGCCCCCGTGGCCTCGCCCGCCCATTCTTGGCACAGTCATATTATGGGCAGGTCTTTGGATTGCACCCGTCCTTGTTCTTTGGATGACCGGGCCTGCGTTGTTGCTGCAGTTGGTCATATTTTTTGGTCTTTTGGCGCTGGTTACCTTTGGTGGAGCCTATGCAGTGCTGGCCTATATGGCCCAACAGGTCGTTGGACAATATAAATGGCTGACCGCGGATCAGATGATCGATGCTCTTGGTCTGGCAGAAACAACACCCGGGCCTTTGATCCTTGTCACACAGTTCGTGGGTATGATGGCAGGACACGGCTTGGGAAGTCTTGCTTGGGCGATCACAGCCGGCTGCCTAACCCTATGGATGACATTCATCCCCTGTTTTTTGTGGATCTTTGCAGGGGCGCCCTTTATCGAGGCGCTTGGCGCCCGGCCCAGGCCCAAGGCCGCCTTGGCCATGATTTCTGCCGCCGTCGTCGGGGTTATGGCGCACCTATCACTTTGGTTTGCGTTCCACGTTCTGTTCAATAACGTCGAACGAAAGACAATTTTAAACATTCAGATGGATCTTCCTATCGTCAGCAGCCTTGATCCGCTTGCTTTGGTTGCGGTAACCCTTGCAGTGACGGCTTTGTTTTGGTTGAAGTGGTCTCCTGTGGTGTTGATTGCAGTCATGGGTGCAATCACGGCCATAGCGGGGCGCCTTGTCGCAGGGCTCTGATCGCAGAATATGAACGCTTAATGTGTCGCTATCCTGTTCAAAATACAGGAAAAGAGATGCCCGAAAACAAAGGACGACGCCATGTCGCGCACCATCGACTACGGCAATTTGATGCATTGTGCCATGCGCGGACTGATTCAAGAGGTTTTGCAGGACGTCTCTGAACGCGGGTTGCCGGGTGAACATCATTTTTTCATCACCTTCGACACGCGCCACCCCGATGTCCAAATCGCAGACTGGTTATCAGATCGCTACCCCGAAGACATGACAGTAGTGATGCAGCAATGGTTTGAAGATCTTGAGGTCACAGATGACGGATTTGGTGTTTCTTTAAACTTTGGCGATGCACCCGAACGGCTGTATGTCCCATACGACGCGATCAAAACCTTTGTGGATCCATCCGTAGAATTTGGTTTGCGCTTTGAGACCCAAGAAGAAGAAGCTGAGGATAGCCGTGACACGCTAAAGTCCGTGCCCGAAGCCCCGATGGTTGACGTTTCTGAGGACGAAGACACCGAGGCTGCCAAAGCTGATGCCGAAGTTGTAAGTTTGGACAGCTTTCGAAAATCATAGAAGATTGGGTCTTCGGGTCGACGTGATGATTGCACCCGCGCGTGTTGGACGCTAAACGGCATCCAACGGTATTCCACGCGAGGAACGCGCCATGTCTACAAGAACCGAAACTGACAGCTTTGGTCCACTCGAAGTCCCTTCTGACAAATACTGGGGTGCTCAGACACAACGGTCGATTATCAATTTCCCCATTGGTTGGGAAAAGCAACCAGCCGCGATTGTCCATGCGCTCGGCGTTATTAAGGCTGCCTGCGCCATGGCCAATAAGGCAAACGGCGATCTGGACGATGCGCGGGCACAGGCCATTATTCAAGCCGCGACCGAAGTCTACGAAGGCAAGCTTGATGACAATTTTCCGCTTGTGGTTTGGCAAACCGGATCAGGCACGCAATCGAATATGAATTCGAATGAAGTTATCGCCAATCGTGCGATCGAGATCATGGGCGGCGTGATCGGATCAAAAACGCCAGTTCATCCAAATGACCACTGCAATATGGGACAGTCTTCTAACGACACGTTTCCAACAGCCATGCATATTGCCACCGCCATGACCGCACATAATGTGCTGCTACCGGGTTTGGAAAAACTGCATGCCGCGCTGCAAGTAAAGGTCGAAGAATTCGATGGCATTATAAAAATTGGGCGAACGCATACTCAGGATGCAACGCCTCTGACACTTAGTCAGGAATTTTCTGGCTATACCCATCAGGTTGCCATGGGCATAGCCCGCGTGCGTAGCGCATTGGGCCGTATCTATGAATTGGCGCAAGGTGGAACCGCCGTCGGCACAGGATTAAACACCAAAAAAGGCTGGGGCGAGACGGTTGCCGCGCATATGGCGGACATCACGGGTCTGCCCTTTGTCACCGCTCCGAATAAATTCGAAGCATTGGCCGCCCATGATGCAATGGTCGAAATATCGGGTTCTCTGAAAACAGTTGCAGCCAGCCTTTTCAAAATCGCAAACGATATCAGATTGCTTGGGTCTGGACCCCGCTGCGGTCTTGGGGAGTTGATACTTCCTGAAAATGAGCCGGGCAGCTCGATCATGCCCGGCAAGGTCAATCCGACGCAGTGCGAAGCATTAACGCAGGTCTGTGCGCATGTATTCGGCAACGACGCGGCTGTGGGGTTTGCAGGCAGCCAAGGGCATTTTGAATTGAACGTCTATAAGCCGATGATGTCGTACAACGTCTTGCAGTCAATGCAGTTGCTTGGGGATGCATCGGTTGCCTTCACCGATAACCTGGTTGTGGGCCTGAAGGCCGACGCAGACCGGATCGACCGGTTGATGCGGGAATCGCTGATGTTGGTGACAGCGCTCGCCCCCACGATCGGCTATGACAATGCCACGACAGTCGCCAAGACAGCCCATAAAAATGGGACCACATTGAAACAAGAGGCTATCGCCTTGGGCTTCGTGGATGAAGAAACCTTCGAGGCAGTTGTCCGTCCAGAGAATATGGTTGGTCCCAAAACCTAGTAGATTTCCCGCATTAGTTGAAAATTCCGTGTTTTGAAAGGCCTTTAGTATTGCTCTCTGTGCTGTGACGCTTAGTCTGGCCTTATGAGTAACGTGATTTCCTTGTCAAAACACCGCAAAGCGCGAGAGCGGGCGAAAACCCAGTCCGACGCCGATGCCAATGCAATTAAGTTTGGCCGCACCAAATCGGAAAAACACCGCGAGGCGTCCAAAGCTGAAAAGGACAAGCGTGACCTGGATGGTCACGAAACCGAATAGGCTATGAATGACCGTCCTGTTAAACGCTCTGTCACCTTACGCGGACACCGTACCAGCGTGACGCTGGAGCCCCTTTTTTGGCAGGCCCTCAAAGATATCGCACGGGAACGCAGATTGGCCGTCAATGCGCTTGCAGCTGAAATTGACAGTCAGCGCGATCTGGAAACCGGGCTGGCCACCGCGCTGCGGGTGTATATCCTAGACTGGTATCGCAGCCGCAGCCGTTAGACTGCGCCCCGCCCTGCGCGCGCGTCTGCAATTGACCCTTTTGGACAAGATGACGTGACTGCCTTTGCACAGACGGCATCACTTCGTCTTTCGAACTCCGGCTCAACTGACCGGCGCCCCAAGCGGCATCAACTGCTTAAAAGGGTTTTAAACCGATCCAGAGCGCGTTCGATATTTTCCAGACTGTTGGCGTAAGAAAAGCGCAGGAAGCCCTCACCATTGGCCCCAAAGCTGGTCCCCGCAATCGCTGCGATACCTGCCTCGTTCAACAATCTATCTTGCGCCTCCTGACTGCTCAGACCGGTACCTTCGATATTCGGAAAGGCATAAAAAGCACCGGCTGCATCCGCACACCGCACACCGGGCAAGGCGTTCAAGCCCGACAAAATAACCTCGCGACGGCGATCAAATTCGGCGACCATCGCGTGGACCTCATCCTTTGGACCAGTCAAGGCCGCAAGTCCCGCATACTGAGAGGCGGCATTCACGCAAGAATGATCATTTATGCACAGCCGCGTTGCATGACCGACCAAATCTTTGGGCCACACGGCGTATCCCATGCGCCAGCCTGTCATGGCGTAGGTTTTTGACCAGCCGTCCAGTACAATCAGACGGTCTCTGATTTGCGGATACTGCAGCAAACTCACATGATCCCGTCCATCGTACAGCATTTGAGAATAAATTTCGTCAGACAGAATGGCGACATGCGGGTGGTCCTCCAGACCTGCCACAAGCTTGTCAATTTCAGTCTTCGGTGTCACGCCACCAGTGGGATTTGCCGGACTGTTGATAATGATCAGCCGCGTTGCCGGTGTGATTTGCGCCAGTACTTCGTCTGCATCAAAGGCGAAACCTTTGTCTTCGCTTAGCGCGATTGGCACCGGCGTTGCCCCGGAGTATCGAATAACCGATTCATAAATCGGAAACCCAGGATTGGGGTACATAATCTCGGCGCCCGGCTCTCCGAACATCAGGACAGCAAAAAACATCGTTGGCTTTCCACCGGGCACCACAACCACGCAGTCGGCATCAACATCGACGCCATGGCGCATACCCAAATCAACTGCGACCGCCTCGCGCAGGGCCGGAATGCCATTGGCGGGCGTATAACCATGATGTCCGTCGCGCAATGCTTTGACGCCCGCTTCTACAATATGCTCGGGAGTACGGAAATCAGGTTGACCGATCCCAAGATTGATAATGTCGCGCCCTTGCGCCGCAAGTTCGCCTGCCCGCGCGAGCACTGTAAAAGCTGACTCTGTCCCTAAACGACCCAAGCCTGATGCCAATTTCAAATGACTCATTGCGCTGTCTCCCATTCGCTTTGCGCCTTTGTAACGGCTTTGTTGCGCGGTTCAATCCGTAGCCTTATGCCGTCCTGTGAACGTAACGTGAGATGTGCAACAGGCACCGGACGATCTACGGGGTAGACACGCCAGTCCCTGAGCAAAGCTGTTAGCAAAACGGTCACCTCGGCCATGGCAAAACCCGCGCCAGGACAGATACGCGGACCTGCCGAAAACGGCAGGTATGCCGACCGGTTCGGGCAACCACCCGCACGCCGCCACCGCGTCGGATCAAACCGGTCTGGCTCGGGCCACAGGTCTTTGTGTCTATGGAGGTGCCATGGGCTTATGATCAGCTGGGATCCACACGGGACAGCGCGTTTTCGAAACTCTGTTCTGGCTGCCGCCTGACGCACCATCATCGGAACCGGAGGATATAGCCGCAAGGTTTCACGCACCACATCGCGGGTGTCGCGCAAAGACCCAAGGTCCGACACCTCGGTCACACGCCGGCGCGCGTCTGTAGCGACCCTATCCTGCCACTCGGGAGCTACTGCCAACAGATAAAGCGCCCAAGCCAATGCTGCGGCGGATGTTTCGTGCCCTGCCAGAAAAAAGATTGCAACTTGATCCACCATTTCAGTCTCGGACAGGTGCGCATCCGTCTGTGGGTCCCGAGCCTGCAAAATACGCGTTGCCAAATCATCCGGCGCACAGTCATTGGCAATGTCTTTAACCCGTTCTTGTACCATCATGGTAATCAACCTGCGGATTTTTTCGGCCTCTCGACGGGCGGCCCTCCCCGGACCAAATGGCAAAAATGCCCGCGGACTAAGAACAGGCTGCAACCGCTGATAGCTTCTAAACGCCGCGTAGGTCTCGGCCGCGATGGTGTCTGATATCGGACGTGAAAACAGCGTGCGAAAGATGACATCAGCTGCTGCATGGCTGGCCAATGCATCTATCTGAACAGCTGGTCCAGCCAACGTCTGGAACCGTTTTTCTGCGGCTTGGGCTGCGGCCTGCATCGCGGGCAGGCTTGCCTTGAGCCCGGCCTCGGCAAAAGCGGGATCAATGATCCGCCGCTGTTTCTGCCAAAGCGCGCCATTTGTCAAAAAGACGGACTGGCCCAGCAGCGGTCGTAATCCCCGTGCAACACGTGTGGATTTGGGATAGCGTGACGGACATTCAGTCAGAACATGGCGCACCAGATGCGGTTCGTTCAATAAGAAAGATCGGATAAACGGCATCCGGAACTCAGCCATTTTGGCCCGGTACAGCCTGTCTGGTAGCGCCGACAGAATGTCTTTTCGCAACAGCTTTGCATAACGACGCAAGGACACATTGCCGTTGCGGGCCTGTGGTTTTGGCGGGATCACGCGGCTGGGCCAAAAACGGGAACAGTCCGCCGGCTGGCCGAGGATACGCGTACCGAATATCTGTCGGCCAAAGTCTGCGGTCCGGCAGTAATTGCGAAATAGTCGTAATCAGCCACGCGATCGAATGCGCAAAGGTATTGAAAATGCACTCTGAAAAAGCGCCATTTCAATGCCCGCCATCGTTGCGGAGACAGCGTTTCGGAAAACCGGGCAGAAAAGACAAGCGGTCCACGATCTTTTGCCCCGGCAGCGCCAGAGACTGCCACTGGATCACACAAGGCAAAGCAGCATCCGTCCCCCGGGGCAGTTACATCGACCCATGTCAAATCCGCACGTTGAGCCGCGGATGCCAAATGTGTTCGAAGTGCATCAGACTGCGGCAGCGCAGTCATCATTGGTACAACCTGCCCAAGACCCAGAAATGACAGGACCGGACCCTCTGTGCTCTGCGGCACTTGCGCCAAAGCAGAGATCGCCACATGTACACCTGACGAGTGACCGACAATCAGTAATTCATCATAATCTGCATGTCGGGCAGCACCAATTTTCTGCGCGAAGACTGCTATTCTTTCTTCTAAATCGCGACCGTATCCGCCCCACCAACGGGCCGCATAGGCATAGTCTTGCATCAGGTAATAGGCATAGGTCCATTTATCCAAAGATCGCCCAAATCGCAGAACGGCAACGAAAACAACAGCTGCGATCAAAACCCCAAAAGGCCACACAAGCCAGCCAGATGCCCATTGCGCCGCCTTCAATGCCAACAGTCCCGCAAAAGCGGCCTGCATCAGCAGAAAAACAACCGGATATAGGGCCGCGATAACAGGCCCTTTGGACAAGTGCATCAAGCGTTTCAACGCACCAGTTGAGACATAGATCCAAACCGTCCGCAGCAATCCCCAATAGGTCGCCAAGATCCCGGGGGTCATTTCTTTTTGGACTATGTCAGACCATACGAGGACTTCGAACTCGATTTCGGCAGATTGCTCCTCTATCACAGATTTCACCCGCCACTGGCTGGAGTTAGCAGACTTTTCAACCGATATTTCATGACCAGATACAGCTGCCTGTTCCGCTGCCTCACGTCGGTACAGTTCCCGGTAGCGACGCGCAGGAAACGGATCAAATCCAGGAACGTAGAATACCTTGCGACGGAAAGATGCGGCAGTTGTCATTGATGCAGCATATGCTTGACGATGGTTAAGACAACCTCAATTGCGCTAGCCTAGCAAGGCCAAATCGGGAAAAGCTTCCAACAGCCAATAAGACATGTCCGCAAAGCCACCAGTTAACATCAATAACCCGATTGTCCAAAGCAACAGCCCCATTACCCGTTCGATCTGGGTCATATGGCGTTTCATGACTTTCAATAAACCCGTCAAATACGGTAAAAAGACAGCAAATACGAGGAACGGTATCCCCAGCCCAAGCGCATAGACAGCCAACAAAACCGAACCGCGGGCAACATCCGCCTCGGACGCGGCCAAAGACAGGATCGCGCCTAATTGGGGACCTATGCAAGGCGTCCATCCAAACGCAAAGGCCAGGCCAAGAATATAGGCCCCAAAAGCACTGCCGCCTCTGTCACCCGCATCTAAGCGAACCTCCTGATCCAAAAAACTGATCCGGAAAATTCCTAGAAAATGCAGACCAAACAACATCACAAGCAGTCCTGCGCCTGTGTTAAGCACGTTTTGATACTGCAAAAAGAGAACGCCTATGATCGACGCCGTAAAGCCGAGAATGATAAAGACTGTGCTAAGACCCAATACGAAAAACAAGGCAGGCAAGACCGCCCCGCTTTTCCTTGAACCGGTGGACAATTCATTCAACGTGACGCCGGACATATAGGCCAGATAGGGCGGCACAATGGGGAGCACGCAAGGACTGAGAAAAGACAACAGCCCCGCCAAAAAAGCGACAAACATAGCAGGCAGAAGCGCTGCGGTTATCAGTTCAATACCAAACATTATGAGCAATGTAGGCGCGCAGTGATCAAGCTGCACGCAGTGTGTCCATCACAAAGCTGTGTTGTGGACCTTTTGCCACAAAAAAAGCCCCCAAACAACGCCGGAGGCCTTTAATTAATCTAAAGGTAAGTGGTCAAAGGCCTAACGACCCATGGACCACCATCCGCGACGCTTGGGCTTTGACGGCTCATTCGTTTCTGCCATCGGCGTGGGATCTGTGTCTGTCGCAACCTCGGCGTTATTCACAACAGCCAACACCTCGGGTGTCGCATCTTGGTCCGGAGCAGCATCTTCCGCAGAAGTTGCACCTTCGCCAGATGCAACATCTGCCGCTGGCGCGTCAGCAACATCAACATCAACTTTAACATCAACATCAACTTTCACATCAGATTCAACCACGGGCGCTAAATCGGGCGCTAAATCGGCTTCCGGCAAAGCCTTTGCATCAGGGCCGGATGTCTCTGCATGGTTTTCGGATGGCGCAGTCTTTGCATCATCATCAGAAGCGCCAGCGTCTGCGCTGGCATCCGCCCCCTCATCGCGCGAACCACCTCGCCGCCGCCGCCGACGACGCCGACTTTTTTTATCACCGGTCTCATCCTCTTCGTCGGCAGAAGCCTCTTTGGGTTCAGCCGGCGGACTGTCGTCCACATTGGTATCAGTGTCAGCCTCTGCGTCCGTCTCACCGCCAACTTTACGCCGCCGCCGACGACGACGTTTACGCTTGGGCTTTGCCTCGCCGTCTTCTGAGTCCTCTGCATCAACCTCTGTCACATTCGCAGTGCCTTCGGTTTCTGCCTCGGCATCGTCTTCTACTTCTTCTACCTCTTCATCGACCTTATCCATCAACGAGCTGTCTACAGAAACTACAGGCACTTGTACTTCGGGCACCGAGCGTGTCGCCGTTTTGAATTTTTCCAGCGTAAAGTCCGGGCTAACCAACGATGGGTCCCCTTCGATCCGCACCGCAAGGCCATAGCGCGCCTCGATCAGGGCAACATGCTCGCGCTTTTGATTCATGATATAGTTTGAAATGCCAACAGGGCAGCGCACCAGAACCTCGCGCGCGCGACGCCTTGTTCCTTCTTCTTCAATCTGGCGCAAAATCGTCAGCGCAAGGCTGTCATCGGATCTGATCAGACCCGTCCCATGACAATGCGGACATGGCTGGGTAGACGCCTCTATCATCCCAGGCCGCAACCGCTGGCGGCTCATTTCCATGAGACCAAAACCCGAGATCCGACCAACTTGGATGCGCGCACGGTCCGTCTTAAGCTTATCTTTCAAACGCTTTTCGACGGCGGAATTATTCTTACGCTCTTCCATGTCGATAAAGTCGATCACGATCAGACCAGCTAGATCGCGCAGCCGCAGTTGGCGCGCAACTTCTTCAGCCGCCTCAAGATTCGTCTTAAGAGCTGTATCCTCGATCGAGGCCTCTTTGGTGGCCCGCCCCGAATTGACATCAACCGCCACAAGCGCTTCGGTGACACCGATCACGATATAGCCGCCCGACCGCAGTTGGACCACTGGGTTGAACATCGCGCCCAGATAGCTTTCTACCTGAAAACGGGCGAATAAAGGCATAGATTCGGCGTAGTGCTTCACGTTTTTCGCATGCGACGGCATGATCATTTTCATGAAGTCCTTGGCCACGCGGTATCCACGCTCACCTTCGACCAAAACCTCGTCTATTTCACGATTGTAAAGGTCTCGGATCGATCGCTTGATCAGATCGCCTTCCTCGTAAATTTTCGCCGGGGCAATAGATCGCAGCGTCAATTCGCGAATCTGTTCCCACAAACGCTGAAGGTATTCGTAATCGCGCTTGATCTCGGTTTTGGTCCGCTTGGCGCCAGCAGTTCTAATAATAAGACCGGCGCCATCAGGAACATCGATACCAGTCGCGATCTCTTTTAGTTTTTTACGATCCACAGCATTTGTGATCTTGCGGCTAATACCTCCGCCGCGGGCGGTATTGGGCATGAGCACGCAATAGCGGCCCGCAAGCGACAGATAAGTTGTTAGGGCGGCACCTTTGTTTCCACGCTCTTCTTTGACCACCTGCACCAGCATGATCTGGCGCACCTTGACCACTTCTTGGATCTTGTACCGCCGAACCCTAGGCTTTCTGATGGGACGGATGTCTTCTTCGTCGTCGGTGTTGGCCACATCTTCAATGCCGTCATCGTCATCAATCGTGTCTTGAGGGGCTACCTCTTCTTCTTTCTCGGCACTTTTTCCACGGGACCGGGATCGATTACGAGAAGACGATTTCGAAGACGTCCGCCGCGTAGGCTTGGGATCTTCTTGCGGCGCTGTTTCGGAAGTTGCGTCAGATACGGCGTCTGGTGATTGGACATCGCCGTCTGAGGCAGACACGTCCCCCTCTGGCTCACTTTTTGCTTCAGGCTCTTCTGCTGCTATCTCGGGCTTTGAAACCGCAGGCGCAGGCTTTTGTAGGCTTTGCCTGTCCTGATCATCTTCTGACACTGGGTCTGGCGTGTCTGTCGTGTTTTGCACGGTGACCGCGTCACTGCTTTCTGTCGACGACGGTGTTTCATCCGACCCCACAGCGGTCATCTGTGGATCATCAGACGTGATGACGGGGTCGTCACTTTCTGTTGCCATCGCAATTGGCGTTGACCCTTTCGGAGGCGTCTGTGTGTCCTGATTTTCGCTCTCAGTACCGGTCTCGCCATCGGCTGTTCGTTTGGCGTCTTGCCCCAGCGCATCATCGGCCGGATCGTCCGCGGCATCCTCGACGCTCTCAACGTCGTCCTGAACAGCCAGAGGCGCCACGCTTTCCTCTACCGCAGGTGTCGCCACGCTTTGCTCCACCGCAGGTATGGTTGCGTTTTCCTTCGCTATCGGTGTCGCAGTGCTATCTTCAGGATCAATCGTAGCGACGCCATCGTCGGCTGTGGAATTTTCTGACGTGCTCACGACGTCAACATCTGAAATTTTGGCCTGTTCCGACGCGCTGCTACCGTCCTGAATTGAGGCGGCAGGCGTCTCAATCTCGGGCAACACATCAGCCGCATCATCGCCTGCATCATCAGGTGTCTTGGATATAGGTCGGGACCGCTTCGCCTTAACCTCTTTATCAAGATATACAGGCTCGGAGGGCTCATCATCGCCTCCTAGATCAATCGTTTCCATTCCGGCGATTGCTTCGGAGCCATCTTGGGGATCGTCACTCTTACGACGCGAACGCCTCCGACGTGAACGAACGGGCTTTGGCTCCTCATCGTCCTTTGCACGCATCGCTTCCGCATGTGCGCGCTCTTCAGCCATAAGGGCTTCGCGATCTGCAATCGGAATCTGATAATAGTCCGGATGTATTTCCGAAAAGGCCAGAAACCCATGACGGTTCCCACCGTAGTCAACGAACGCCGCCTGAAGCGATGGTTCTACTCTTGTGACCTTTGCTAAATATATGTTGCCAGCAAGCTGGCGTTTGTTTTCTGATTCAAAGTCGAACTCTTCAACTTTGTTTCCATCTACCAACACGACACGGGTTTCTTCCGCATGTGTGGCGTCGATAAGCATTTTCTTTGCCATGTAATCCAATTGCACGCCGCAACTCGGCCAGACCCGGTGGGGCCAAGCATCGATGCGGGTGTCTCGTGAGGGCGATGGGCGCGCGCGCAGGTCGACCGAGGGCGCGTACCGCGCCTTGATCCTGCCTCGTATTCGTCGCGCTTTGCATCGCGTTTATGTCTCCGACGGGACCGCTATGTGCGTGCCACGCCCAACTCTAACCCGCCGCATCTGCGGTCCAGGCATATTTTCCGACCTTTCGGCCTGATAACTCCGACGGGGACAGAAGGCTTTTGACACTCTTTCCGCGCAGGGGAAACTCGCCGTGCCACAGCGTGTTTCGCAGCGGCACGTGGTGTGAACATAGTGGAGGATGTGGCGGAATGACAATGGGCAATGTGGAATTTGCCGAATACAGGCAGAAATTCACTTTCAGACCGCGTCAGTTATCCAATGCACGCAAACGTTTCAGCAACGACGATGTATCCCAGCGTCCACCACCCAGTTTCTGAACATCTTTGTAGAACTGATCAACCAAAGCCGTTACGGGCAGAGTTGCCCCGGTACGATCCGCCGTCGACAGGCATATACCAAGGTCTTTGCGCATCCAGTCCACGGCGAAGCCGTGTTCGAAATGATCATCCATCATCGTTTCATGACGATTTGCCATTTGCCAGCTGCCCGCTGCGCCACCGGCGATAACCTCGACCACGGCACGGCCGTCCAGACCTGCTTTTTCGGCAAAGTGCAAACCTTCGGACAGGCCTTGTACCAGTCCCGCAATGCAAATCTGATTGACCATTTTGCACATCTGGCCGGCACCTGTATCGCCAAGCCGACGGCACAGTTTGGAATATGCATCGATCAATGGCTTGGACATATCGTAATGCTGCTGATGCCCGCCACACATGACCACCAGCTGTCCGTTTTCAGCGCCTGCCTGCCCACCCGAGATCGGCGCGTCGACATAGCCAAGATCGCTTTCAGATGCGATCTGCGCCAACTCTTTGGTGACCGTGTCAGATACGGTTGTATGATCCACAAAAATGGCGCCGGCCTGCATTCCCGCAAAAGCCCCATCATCGCCCAGACAAACGGACCGCAGATCATCATCATTTCCAACACAGGCCATAACAAATTCGGCCCCGTCAGCGGCGGCCCGGGGCGTAGGCGCATGGCCTCCACCGAATTCCGCACCCCATTTTTCTGCCTTGCTGCTGGTTCGGTTGTAAACAGTGACGTCATGTCCAGCTTTTTTCAAATACCCCGCCATCGGGTATCCCATCACGCCCAATCCTAAAAATGCTACTTTGGCCATGCCGCGCCCTCCGTTATAACTGTTGAGTGAGGGATGCCCGCACGCGCGCCTCTTGGCAAGCCCTCTGCGCACAGGTAACTGGACCACGCACACACATGCAAAAAAGGATCAGCGATGGGACAAGTGTTTCACTGGCTTTTGAGGATTACAACGGGTCTGCTGGTTTTGGCTGTGCTCGTGGTGGTTATGGTCTATTATCTTGCCTCCCGATCCCTGCCCGAATATGATAAGGTACTGACCAATGGCAGCCTGATATCAGATGTCGAAATCGTTCGCGATAACAATAACATCCCACATATTTTTGCTGCGACCGATCAGGACGTTTTTTTCGGTCTTGGATATGTGCATGCGCAAGACCGGCTGTGGCAGATGATTGTCATGCGTCGCACGGCACAGGGTCGGTTATCCGAAGTCTTTGGCACCCGCACAGTCGACACCGATAAGCTTTTGCGGCGGCTAGACCTCTACGGCGCGGCCAAAGCATCCCTGCCCCTACAAGATCCCCAAACACAAGAGGCTTTGGCAGCCTATGCCCAAGGCGTGAACGCGCGTTTGGCGGAAATCAATCGCGACAGTCTGGGCCGCGGCGCACCCGAGCTGTTCTTATTCAATACGCCAATCTCTCCTTGGACTGCCACAGACAGCATTGTCATGATCAAACTGATGGCGCTGCAACTGGCGGGCCATCTGCAAGAAGAGGTGTTGCGCGCGCGGACGTCGCTGGCCGTCCCGGACCCTGCGCGCCTTGCCGATATTTTGCCCGACGTGCCGGGGAGTGGGATCGCAGATCTACCTGAATATGCCAGCCTCGTTCCCGGTGTTTCCCCATGGACAGACACAAAACCGCTGGAACACGCCGCTCTTTGGCCCTCGCCCGGACGGGGTTTGGCAGGCGCCTCGAATGTATGGGCAGCCGCACCGCATCGCTCTGCCAATCGCGGCAGTCTTTTGGCCAATGATCCGCATCTGGGATTTACCGCGCCAACCATTTGGTATCTTGCCAGATTGGAGCTTCCAACAGGAGGCGTCATCGGAGGGTCCATTCCTGGGATACCTGCGCTTTTGGTTGGACGATCCGACAGCGTCGCTTGGGGACTGACGTCAAGTTATCTGGATGATCAGGATCTTTTTGTTGAAGAGTTGAACCCAGACAATCCCGAGCAGTACCGCACGCCCGACGGGTGGGCTGATTTTGAAACGCGGCGCACCATCATTCAAATCAAGGATGAAACCCCGGTCACAGCGACGTTGCGCTGGACAGAAAATGGCCCGGTTTTACCCGGAACGGTCTGGGATTTGTCGGCAGTGACCCCGCCGGGACATGTGATGTCCCTTGGATGGACTGCCTTGTCGTCCGAGGACACCTCAATGACTGCGGCAATCAATATCATGACAAGTCAGACTGTTGAAGACATGCTCACAGCCTCAGAAGGGTTCATTGCACCCTCACAAAATCTGACTGTCATAGACACCTCGGGCATTGCGATGCGGACCATCGGTGCGATGCCCCGCCGCCATGCCAACCACGACAGTCAAGGACGCCTGCCCGCCTTTGGCTGGAAGGCCGAGAACCGTTGGTTGGGTACATTCCCACAAGATACCAACCCAGAGTTTGTAAATCCAAAAGGTGGCCTTGTTGGCAATACCAACAACAAGATGATTGATCGCCCCTATCCCGAACATGTCAGCCATTCGTGGGGCGACACCCAGCGCGTAAAGCGATGGCAGCGGATGATGACAAGTCGTCAGGTGCACACGCGCAACAGCTTTGTCGAGGCGCAGCTAGACACCGTTTCACCAGCAGCACAGCTGCTTTTGCTGGTTGGCGCGGACCTTTGGTACACCGGAGAGAGCGCCGCTTCAGGCACCGCGGATGCCCAACGTAAACGCGCGTTGGATCTTTTGGCCGACTGGAATGGCGAGATGAACGAACATCTCCCCGAGCCTTTGATTTATGCCGCATGGATGCATTTTCTTCAGCAACGCCTGATCCGCGACGATGTTGGGCCACTGGCCGACGAATTTGCCCATATGGAGCCACTTTTTATAGAGCGCGTCTTCCGCAACATAGACGGTGCATCGGCGTGGTGCGATGTTCTGCTTTCGACACGGATCGAGACCTGCACAGATATGGCGCGGCTTGCTTTGGATGATGCCATCGTTTGGATAGAAGAACAATTCGGCCGTAATTTGGAGGCCCTGCGGTGGGGCGCCGCACATGAGGCTACACATGACCACCCAGTTTTGGGCAAAGTCCCGGTGCTTAGCTATTTCGTCAATATTCGCCAGCCAACATCGGGAGGGGACCACACCCTGCAGCGTGGCCGGACCAGCGGCACGCTCCCGCAGCCCTTTATGAATGTGCATGGGGCAGGCTACCGCGGTGTCTACGATTTGGCAGATCCCGACAGCTCCGTTTTTATCACTGCAACAGGCCAGTCCGGTCACCTTTTGTCTCGTCATTACGATGACTTGGGCGAACGCTGGCGACAGGGCGAATACATTCCCATGTCATTGGATATTGGTTTGGCCCGCGCAGCGTCTATTGGCATCACACGGATCGAACGGCCCTGAAAGGGTGGCTTGTCCACGTCTGTTGTGCCACCTCGAAAGACAGCTGTCCCTGAAAATGGGACCAGCGTTTATCCCTGCGCGAGCTTGGTCTTGACCTGTCCTCCGACAGACCCGAAATCCATCTGTCCAGTATACTTGGACTTTAGCACTCCCATGACCTTGCCCATGTCCCGCAACGAGCTTGCACCAACCTCTGCGAGGGCCTCTGAGATAGCAGTTTCGACTTCTGCGTCGCTAAGCTTTCGGGGTAGGAAGTCCTCAATCACCGGGATTTCAGCCAGCTCTGCCTCTGCAAGATCAAGGCGCCCCCCCTCTTCGTAGGTCCGCGCACTTTCCCGGCGCTGTTTGACCATCTTGCCGAGGATTTCTAAAATAGCAGTTTCATCCACACCGTCTTCATTGCCATTGCCTCGTGCCGCAATATCACGATCCTTGATCGCGGCGTTGATAAGACGGATCGTGGACAGCCGCGCGCTGTCCCTGTCCTTCATAGCTTGCTTCATCGCAGCTGTCACACGTGAACGCAGTTCCACGATGCTCTCCCTTTATGCTTAAAAGCCGCGTAGGCCCGTGGCTTTTAACTTTAGGGCAAACAAACCCATCGCGCAAGCAACACCAATTACACATAAGTAATTGATTTATATATATACTCTTTTTCATCTTTCCCTTGACCCCCCTTGCCCTTAGCCGTAGTTTGCGACCGATTTATCCCGATTTAATGACCGGAGAGCGCCAATGGCCCATCCCGCCCCCAAGACGCCCACAGCCTGCCTTGCGCTGGCAGATGGTACATTATTTTATGGTCAGGGTTTTGGGGCGATTGGGGCACGGGTGGCTGAGCTGTGTTTTAACACGGCCATGACCGGCTATCAGGAGATTATGACAGATCCGTCTTACGCCGGTCAGATAGTGACATTTACGTTTCCTCACATCGGCAATACTGGCGTCACGCCGGAAGATGATGAAACGGCGAACCCTGTGGCCGAGGGTATGGTTGTCAAATGGATGCCGACAGCCAGTTCAAATTGGCGCGCAACGCAACAGCTGTCGGATTGGCTGGCTGCGCGTGGGCGGGTTGCCATCGGCGGGATAGACACACGGCGGCTGACACGGGCCATTCGTCTGCAGGGGGCCCCACATGCAGCACTCGCCCATAATCCCGACGGTATTTTCGACACCAACGCGCTGGTCTCCGCTGCCCGTGGTTTTGCCGGACTTGAAGGTTTAGATCTGGCCAAAGATGTCACCTGCGCACAAAGCTATCGCTGGAACGAAATGCGGTGGGCCTGGCCTGATGGATATGTTCAGCAGACAGAGGCACCTTACAAAGTGGTTGCCGTTGACTACGGTGCAAAGCGCAACATCCTGCGCTGCCTTGCCTCTGCGGGATGTGATGTCACAGTGCTTCCTGCCACAGCCACAGCCGAAGAGGTATTGGCCCATAACCCTCAGGGGGTCTTTTTGTCCAATGGGCCAGGGGATCCGGCAGCCACCGGCGCCTATGCGGTGCCGATGATTCAGGACATCCTGAAACAGGACATTCCCATTTTTGGTATTTGCCTTGGACATCAGATGTTGGCATTAGCGCTTGGCGCGCAGACCATCAAAATGAACCATGGACACCACGGCGCCAATCATCCGGTCAAAGAAATAGCCACGGGAAAGGTCGAGATCACATCGATGAACCATGGGTTTGCTGTGGACGCAGATACATTGCCAACCGGGGTCGAACAGAGCCATATGTCCTTGTTCGACGGATCAAACTGTGGCCTTAAGGTCACTGGCAAGCCAGTGTTTTCCGTACAGCACCATCCAGAGGCCAGCCCCGGGCCACAAGATAGTTTCTACCTGTTTGAACGGTTCGCCAAATACATGCAAGAACATGCCGCGGCCTGACGTGGGTGTCCCCAACGACACAGTAACGCCTGAAACGTCTAAGTGAGGCCTGAAATGGTTAATGCAACCTAAAGGATTAATCGCCTGTTAACCTCCATTTGGTGAATTGCTCCGTGTCGCAGGCGCGGGGCTGACATGCAGGATCTGTCTACACTTTTCTCACACGAGCATCAGACCAACGCTTTGTCGCGGCCGGTTCAGGCGGCTTCATCTCTACCCGATCCTGACCTTTGCAGTCTGATGTCAACACGCGAAAGCCTCTTAATCGGTGCGCTACCACTGCGGCGTGCAATGAATGGCGTGTTGCAAATTGCCACCTGCGGCCTGACCGACGCAGATCTACGCAAACTGCGTCTTCGATTTGGTCCCTTAGATGTCTGGCCAGTGCCACGCCGCACGTTTGAAGCCGCCATTATCGCTCAATCAGGCGACGAATTGGCCCTCGCAGCCGAAAACGCTGTTCCTGCACAGCTAAGCTGCCGGAATTTCAATCAAATCACACCAAAGGTTTGGGTCTGCCTGTCAAGCATATGTGTTCTCGTTCTGGCAGCGTTTCTGATCATGCCTGCTGTCGCTATCAATGGTGCGATCTGCCTTGCACTTTTCTCAATGTTGGCCGCTCAGATACTTAAGGTTGCTGCCTTTGTTGCGAGCAAGACAAACAAAGACCCTTCTCCTGTTACTCAAAGCCGCGATGCAGTCCTGCCTTTGGTTACCCTCTTAGTCCCATTATTTAAGGAACAAGACATCGCAAATGCACTCTTGTCGCGATTGAAGAGCCTTAAATATCCCCATCATCGGCTTGAAGTGCTTTTGATCCTTGAAACAAACGACGCCCAAACGCGGTCTGTATTAGAGGGAATAAATTTACCTAAATGGATCCGCGTGATTGACGTGCCCAATGGCACAGTCCGCACAAAACCCCGCGCCATGAATTTTGCAATGAATTTTGCAAAAGGCGACATCGTCGGTATTTACGACGCCGAAGATGCGCCTGCGCCCGACCAGATCGATCATGTTGTGACATATTTTTCGCAAAACCCTGAGGTCGACTGCGTCCAAGGCATTCTCGATTATTACAATCCTACTGCAAACTGGTTGTCCCGCTGCTTTACGATCGAATACGCGATCTGGTTTCGGCTTTTGCTGCCGGGGTTGGCACGTCTGGGGCTGCCGATTCCTCTGGGTGGGACCACGATGTTTATTCGCCGACATGTTTTAGAGGCCGCGCATGGATGGGATGCACATAACGTGACCGAGGACGCGGACCTTGGACTACGTCTGGCGCGTCAAGGGTATCGAACCGAAGTCCTACGCACAGTGACACAGGAAGAGGCCAACAACCGCCCGTGGCCTTGGATCAAACAGCGATCAAGATGGCTCAAAGGGTATGTCATCACTTATCTCGTGCACATGCGCCAGCCCGTGCTTTTGTGGAAAGATCTAGGCGCATGGCGTTTTGTGGGCGTCCAGCTGGTTTTTTTAGCGACGATTCTGCAATTTTCACTGGCGCCGCTTCTATGGTCGTTTTGGCTGGTCCTTTTGGGCATGCCACATCCGTTTCCAACCTTGATGGGCGATTTTATGGTTTGGAGTGTAACCTGCGCATTTATTGCGTCGGAAATGGTTGCCTTGTTGGTGGGCTGGGTCGCCTTGTCGCGCAGCCCACACCACAATCTGAAGATTTGGGTGCCAACGCTGATGATCTATTATCCGCTTGGAACCCTCGCGATGTACAAAGCCTTTTGGGAGTTACTCGTTAATCCATTTTACTGGGACAAAACCATGCATGGAAAATCACGACCTGATTTAACAGCTCACAAAGCTAAGGTCCGCAGACTTCGCAAAGCAGCGTAATGGTCGGACCAAGCAGCTCGTAGATTTCTGAGGTCGTGCCGATTGAATAGATCTTTATAACGCGCCCCGTGTGCCGCATGGGACGCGGATCGCGGGTGCCGCAGCAAAACGTGTCACCCGGATGAGATCCCGTGTACATCGTCCGCAAACGGCCGAATACATCTGCCGGGCGCGCGCACAGCAGCCCGGCCCGGAAACCAATATCCGATCTGACGTTATATTTGTTTCGCGACCTGCGTGTATTCCAATTCCACAGGTGTCTCCCGGCCGAAAATCGACACCGAAACTTTCAGACGCTGATTATCATCATCAACCTGTTCGATCATGCCGTCAAAGCCTTCGAACGGTCCGTCATTCACTTTGACCCTCTCACCTATATCAAAGTGGATCAATGTGCGTGGCGCTTCTTCGCCCTCCGCCACACGTCCCAAAATCGCTTCGACCTCTGCGTCACGCATTGGCATCGGACGACCTTGCGGACCAAGAAATCCTGTGACCCGATTGATCGAGTTGATGAGGTGATAGCCTTGATCAGACATTTCCATGCGTACCAATACATAGCCTGGCATGAACCGCCGTTCAGTCGTTACTTTCTTGCCACGGCGGACTTCGATCACCTCTTCAGTGGGCACCAAAACTTCTTGTATCTGATCCACCAGGTTTTGCTCTTCGGCCGTCTGCCGGATCTGTTCTGCGATCTTTTTTTCAAAGTTCGACAGCACGCTGACCGAATACCACCGTTTCGCCATAACCTTATGCCCTTTTGTTTTTAGAACTGGCAGGTGCCAGTCAGTCGCTACAGTTTTACCCCGTCGGGGATAAAGTAAGGGCGTGCGCCTCGAATCAGCGCACGCCCTTTACATCAATTCATCTGCTACCCCAAGCACGCTGTCAAATGCAAGCCCCGGCGTTTTTAGAAAAAAGACAGGATACCCTGAAGTCCCTGACGGATACCAAGATCCACAATCGCGAAAAAGATTGCGCAGATCGTCGTGAACACGAACACCATTGCGGATGTCAACATGACCTCGCGGCGCGTAGGCCACACAATTTTCGAAGCTTCAGCGCGGACCTGTTGAACGAACTGGAGCGGATTGGTAAGGGCCATATTGACTGCCTTTCATATGCTTGAGGAGCAGATACGCATTCAATCTGCAATTGGCAAGGGGCACTGATAGCCGCAGACTGACAACAGCGGGCTGACACGCTTCTTGCAGAACCAAGGCCGACTAACTTTCCCCAGATGAGGCATCCAATTTCAGGCGCGTCACAAACGCCACCGAGATATGATTTTTCAGTGCAGTGTAGGCCGCATCTTCGTCATGAGACGCAATGGCTTCGACAATCGCGCCATGTTCAGCCAAAGCGACAGCCCCCCGGCCTTTAGCCGCCAGCGATGTGGTCGCCATCAGCGCCATGGATCGGTGAACAAGACCCAATTGCTGCACCAAAAACCGGTTGTGAGACGCCAGATGTATCATCTTGTGGAATCTGCGATTTGCACGGGCAAGTGCGGACGGATCATTAATCAACGCTCGATCCTCTTCAACCATGTCTCGCAGGACGATGATCTCTTCTTCAGTCGCATGCCGCGATGCCAGCCTTGCAGCCAGTCCTTCCAGCTCCGTCCGCACGGCATATAAATCCGCCAACTGTCCGTGATCCAGTGACGCCACGATCAGCGAGCGTCCATCGCGGGTGAGCAAAGACTGCGTCTCCAACCGCTGCAACGCCTCGCGGATTGGTGTTCTCGACACCCCGAACCTATCGGCCAGATCACTTTCAACCAACCGATCCCCCGGACGAAACATGCCGCCATCAATCGCGTCAAGGATCAAGGCATAGGCGTCTTTGTTGTGTGTTTTCATGGGCTGATCGCTGCCTCCCTGTGTGAACTCTAAAGGTGCAAGAGGGTCAGAGGCAAGGCCGGCGTTGATACAGGGCTGTGCTCGGGATAGATAGTGTGTGACCGATAGGAGATCAGGATGCCGCGCGCGCAATTTGCCCATGTGAACACATGGGTTTTCGACTTGGACCACACACTATACCCACCTGCGACACGTTTGTTTGACCAGATCGAGGTGCGCATGACACGGTGGGTCATGCAAGCGCTGGACGTTGATCGCGCAACAGCTGATCATTTACGCCACGCCTATTGGAAACAGTACGGCACAACGCTTGCAGGATTGATGCGCGAACATGATGTTGACCCAGGTCCCTATCTGACCGACGTGCATGATATCGACTTTAGTGTCCTGACCCCCGCACCAGATCTGGCAGATAGGATCGCGTCCCTGCCCGGCCGACGGATTATTTATACCAACGGAACAGCTCCCTACGCCGAAAAGGTGATCAAAGCCCGCAAACTGGATGGGTTGTTTGACGCGATCTACGGCGTTGAACATGCCGATTTCTTTCCCAAGCCTGAACAGCGCGCTTTTGAGACGGTCTTCGCACGAGACAAACTTGATCCTGAAAATGCAGCCATGTTTGAGGATGATCCGCGGAATCTGGCGGTGCCGCATAAGCTGGGGATGCAAACCATCCACGTCGCCCCGACAGCGCACCCTGCACCACATATCCAGTATCACACCGATGATCTGACTGAATTTTTGGGAACGGTGGTCTAAGCTGTGACAAGGTCCCAACCCCATATCAGGTGACCAAATCGGATATATTTGAGGGGCGGGTCACAAAAGTCGCATTGCGAGATGATCCCTGCACGATACCTTGCAGGGAAACGCACAGACAAACGCAACGAGGCGTTCTTTAAACAACAGACGGGTGGTTAGACGGCACGCATACGCATTTCAACGATTGGATCACGAACAAGACCGCGTTCAGGGCAACCAAGACAGTTGCGCAAATCGATGGGTATGCGCAAAAATTATGGGCACATGTGATTGAAAATCGGACGGCGTTGCTTGCCAGATTTGAATTGTTAGGAAGACGGAAAATAGTTTGAAACAGGGAATGGCAGTCTCAATTCTAACAGGAGCAATTCTCATGGCACCACACACTGTTGCTGCGGATTTCTTCGGTCCCCCTTTGTTTGTTCCATCCGATGACGAATTCAGGACTGCTGCCTTGGTGTGTGCAGGCCTTCAGTCAAAAAACGAACACGACGAGGTTTTTGGCTTGTATGCTGAGAATTTGTTCTACCGGTCAGCCAATCACGCGGTTGAGATCAACGGAAAAACATACTTGAAAACATACTTCGTAAACACGAGTAACGATCCTGAGTGTATTGGAGAGCTCTTGACCCGTGGACAGCCTGTTTATGGATCGAGCGTTTCATCAAAGGCGGATCCAGAGTTCGACACCTTGATACTTCGGGTTCCCGGCGGCCAAGCAGAGGTAACGCGCAGTGGCGATATCATCATACGTTAGAATATACGGGTTTTTCAGTCTGAATAATTCTGAAAGGAGCAACACGCATGGATCATGATGTCCTGATTGCAGGTGGTGGCATCGCGGGGCTGACTGCCGCTGCGGCTTTTGGTGCCGCTGGTTTTTCTGTGCTTTGTGTTGATCCGCAACCTCCTGTGACACAGGCCGCCGATCCGGCATCCGATTTGCGGACGACTGCCTTTTTGCAACCGGCACGCGCG
Organism: Pseudoprimorskyibacter sp.; assembly: GCA_029251265.1. Lineage (GTDB taxonomy): Bacteria > Pseudomonadota > Alphaproteobacteria > Rhodobacterales > Rhodobacteraceae > JAQXDR01. The sequence goes on from JAQXDR010000119.1 coordinate 35,716, forward strand.
TTCCTTGCGGATATCGGGCTTTGGGATCGCTTGCAGCCTTATGCGACGCCGTTGCAGGTTATGCGGATTGTTGATGCCGGCGGGCCCGACCCCGAGGTCCGCGTAAGCCGCGATTTCGACGCAGCCGATTTGCAGGACGATCTACCTTTTGGCTGGAACCTGCCGAACTGGTTGTTGCGGCGTGAAATTCTAGCGCATCTTGAAACCCTCCCAACTGTTTCAGTCTGCTTCGGTCTGAGCGCAAAGCGTCTGCTGACCCGCTCTGACGAAGCACGCGTGCAACTGAGCGATGGAACATCAAGACGCTGCAAATTGGTCATAGCCGCCGATGGTCGCCAATCCGCCATGCGACAAGAGGCAGGCATCGGCGTCAAAACAACACGGTTTGGCCAGAAAGCGCTGGCGTTTGCCGTGACACATGCGATCCCGCATGAAAACGTCTCGACCGAGATCCATAGAACAGGCGGCCCGTTCACACTTGTTCCACTGCCCAATCGCGATGGAAAGCCCTGCTCGGCGGTCGTTTGGATGGAAAAAGGTCCCGAGGCCACGCGTTTGGCCGCATTGCCACAGGCAGAGTTTGATGACGTGATCAACATCCGCAGCTGTGGAGTTCTTGGCCAATTGAACGTGGCCTCGCGGCGCACCGTCTGGCCGATTATCAGTCAGTATGCCGAGGCGTTATCGGCACAGCGTCTGGCGCTTGTCGCCGAAGCGGCCCATGTCGTCCCACCGATCGGAGCGCAAGGCCTGAATATGAGCCTCAAGGACCTGATCACTTTGCGAGATCTGGCTGTGACTCACAAACATGAATTGGGCAGCACCGCAATGCTGCGTCAATACGAGCGCGCACGCATGGTCGACGTACGTATGCGGGTTGCCGGAATTACCGCGTTGAACCATGCGTCAATGGCGCAGGCGCCGGCACTGCGGGACCTGCGGGCTCAGGGGCTTCGGACATTATACGGGATAAAACCGCTTCGCACGGCACTGATGCGGTTGGGGCTGGGCGCGACCTGATCGCGCCCAAACCATGCGGCCTTCTCAGGTCAAAACCTTGTCCAGAACAGCATCAAGACGCGCGACCGTTCCGGGCACATCATACAGCTTATCGAGTCCAAAAAGCCCAAGACGGAAGGTCGAAAACCCATCGGATTCATCACAGGCCAAAGGCACGCCAGCAGCGATCTGCATTCCTTGAGCCGCAAACGCCCGCCCAGACTTGATTTCAGGGTCATCAGTATAACTGACGACTACACCAGGGGCTGCGAACCCATCGGAGGCAACAGATTTGATACCATGTCGCGACAAAGAGGCCCGCACCTGCTCTCCCAGATCGAATTGCGCGTCGCGCAGCTTTTCGAATCCGTACTCCCGTGTCTCTGCCATGGTGTCGCGGAAACTGCGCAAACCATCTGTGGGCATCGTTGCATGATAGGCGTGACCGCCACCTTCATACGTGCGCATGATCTGTGTCCACTTGCCCAGATCAACTGCAAAACTGTCTGACTGTGTCACGTCCAGCCGCGCAAGCGCCCGATCAGACATCATCACAAGCCCCGCACAGGGCGTTGCCGACCATCCCTTTTGCGGTGCCGAGATCAAGACGTCCACGCCTGTGGCCCGCATATCCACCCAAGCGCAGCCAGAGGCGATACAATCCAACACCATAAGCGCATCAACCTCATGTGCGGCTGCGGCCAGCGCACTGATATAGGCATCCGACAGCATGACACCGGCAGATGTCTCGACATGCGGCGCAAACACTATACTGGGGCGGACCTCGTGGATTTTGGCCACAACATCTTCGATCGGCGCAGGCGCAAACGGGGCTTGCGGATCGTTGCCAGTCTGGCGTGCCTTCATCACAGTGGTCGTACCGCCAAAGCCCGCAGCCTCGAAAATCTGGCTCCAGCGAAAGCTGAACCATCCGTTGCGCACCACCAACTGGTCTGCATCACGGGCAAATTGTCGGGCAACAGCTTCCATCGCGTAGCTTCCGCCACCGGGGATAACTGCAACACCGTCGGCGCAATACACCTCGCGTAACATTGATGAGATATCACACATCACTTTTTGAAAGTCAGCCGACATGTGATTGAGTGAACGGTCCGTGAAAACAACCGAGAATTCGTCCAACCCGTTTGGGTCGATGGTATCAAGCAAAGCCATGTGGGTTCTCCTGCTGGGTAGGCAGGATCTTAGCCTTTGTCCTGTAATCGAGGAAAGACCTGATTTGCACTTTGCGGCGCGGCACAGGTTCGCAGGGTTTCAGATCGGACCCGGACGACGCTCTTCGGAAAGCAGCACGTTGGCTTCGACATCCCCCACGCCGGGTAGGGTCATAATTCTGCGGCGCAACACGCGTTCAAAATCAGGAATGTCCCGCGCCGTAACCCGCAGGCGATAGTCGTATAATCCCAGCACATGTTCAACGGTCTGCACCTCGGGGATAGCCGTAACGGCACGTTCAAAATCATCCAGACTGACGCGGCCTTTTGTGGCAAGCTTCACCCCAAGAAACACCGTCACGCCAAAGCCAAGCGCCTGAAGATCCATATCCAGCCACACATCCTCCATCACTCCGGCCTCGCGCAGACGCACCAACCGTCGCCAGGCCGCAGGCTGGCTAAGACCAACCATCCGCCCCAAAGCCCCGGCCCCAAGCGTCGCATCCTCTGACCATGCCCGCAACAAGGCGCAATCCGTCTCGTCCAATGCAGTCATAAGGGCAACCTTTCATCAGATTTGACGCGCGCCACATGCATCAATGCCTCGACATCCGCGATATGCGGAAGCACAAGCAGGCGGTCCCGGTACACTTGTTGGTAATGCGCCATATCCCGCGCGATAACTTCGAGACGCACATCCACGCGGCCCAAAAAGGTCTGGATCTGCGTCACCTCTGGCACCTTGCGGGCCGCGGCAATAAACTCATCAAAGGCACGCGGTTGCGTCTTATCCAATGTGATCCTCAAGGAGACGTCGACAGAGTAGCCCAATGCGGCCCAATTGATCCGACCGCGCAGACCATGCAAAACACCCTGCTCACACAACTTGTCGAGGCGTCGCGACAATGTCGAACCCGTCACCCCCGCCGCCTTGGCAAGATCTGACATCGTCGTTTTGGGATCACTTTGATAATATCTCAGAATTCTGCGATCCGTATCATTGAGCATGAAATTTCCAATTATCAATGTTTTTGAACATGAACCATGC
>JAQXDR010000133.1 GCA_029251265.1 Pseudoprimorskyibacter sp.
ACACCTCTGAGCGCCCCCATTCGACGCACGGCATATTGACCGCCGACGAGGCCTACGAAAGCAAAACAGAGCAACTGAGATTAGCAGCCTAAATGAACCCCTGATCCATCTTAACAACGCTGCAAACTGGTCGAAAAAACAGGACCACCTCTCATACCTATTTATTTGTCTGACATAGGGCTTCGCTCCCAGCCTTCACATTTTTCTGCTATGAGGTAACGCTCCCATCGAGAGATGCGGTGAAATTTACATGGCAAAAAGTGCCCCGCTCTAGCTCAAGCGGCTAACCCAAGGCTGCCGCTTTTACGTCGTCATCTATATAAGGAACGTATTGTTCGAAGTTGTTTGCAAACATATGCACCAACATCTCAGCTTGTGTGTCATATGCAGTTTTGTCATCCCATGTTTTACGCGGTTCCAACAAAAGCGACGGCACACCCTCAACATCTATTGGAACTTCGAATCCAAAGTATGCGTCCTTGCGGTAATCAGCTCCCGCAAGTGAACCGTTGAGCGCAGCTGTCAGCAACGAACGCGTGGCTTTGATAGGCATACGCGATCCCGTGCCATAGGCGCCGCCGGTCCAGCCTGTGTTAACCAACCAGCATGTTGCACCATGGGTTGCAATCTTGTCGCGTAGCAGTTTGCCGTAGACCTCTGGGCGGCGTGGCATGAAAGGTGCGCCAAAACATGTTGAGAAAGTAGGCTCTGGTTCTGTTACCCCACGCTCTGTCCCCGCCACTTTTGAGGTGAAGCCTGAAAGAAAATGGTACATAGCTTGCCCGGGGGTGAGCCGCGCAATCGGAGGAAGCACGCCAAATGCGTCGCAGGTGAGCATAATGATATTCTTGGGATGCCCCCCCAAACCGCTTTGCGATGCGTTCGAGATGTAGTGCAACGGATATGCGCAGCGCATATTGGCGGTTAAGCTGTCGTCTTCAAAATCCAATTCAAAGGTTTCCGGGTCACTTATCATGTTTTCGATAACAGTCCCGAACTGATGGGTGGTGGCGTAGATTTCTGGCTCTGCCTCTGGACTTAGATGGATCGTCTTTGCATAGCACCCACCTTCAAAATTAAAGGTACCCCGATCGGACCAACCGTGTTCATCATCGCCGATCAAGACCCTGTCAGGGTCCGCCGACAGAGTTGTTTTGCCTGTTCCGGACAGGCCAAAGAAGATGGCAGTATCGACTGGGTTTCCAGTCGCATGGTTGGCTGAACAATGCATGGGCATAATGCCTTTTTCGGGCAGCAGATAGTTCAGTAAAGTGAAAATCGATTTCTTGTTCTCGCCCGCGTACTCGGTTCCGCCAATCAAAATCAGCTTGCGGTCAAAATTCATGGCGATCACGGTCTCAGACCGACAATTGTGCCGCTCGGGATCCGCCTTGAAGCTGGGGCAGTTGATGACCGTGAAATCGGCAGTAAATGTGTCTAGATCTTCACGTGCAGGGCGCCGCATCATGTGACGGATGAACAGATTGTGCCATGCAAGCTCTTGGATAAAGCGGACGTCTATCGCGTGCTTTGGATCAGCCCCACCGACAAGATCCTGAACGTAGAGATCTTTGCCCTGCATATGGGAAAGCATGTCTTCGTAAAGGGTGTTGAACCCTTCGGGTGTCATTGCTGCGTTGTTGTCCCACCATATTGTGTTCGCGACACTTTCTGTTTTGACCACATGTTTATCTTTTGGTGATCTACCGGTGAATTTTCCGGTCGTCACCAAAAAGGCACCACCCTTGCCCAAAGTACCTTCGCCGCGTTTCAGCGCGGCTTCGATCAGCGCAGGCTCGGTGAGGTTATAATAGACGTGGCCAGGTCCTACGATCCCTTGGTCTTCGAGGCGGAATTGAGGGTTTACCCGTCCAGATGTCATTTTCTAATCTCCTGTTTCCCGCACGTGGCGGTGAATGGTATCGATCGCGAATACATCACAGTGCGCAACACGCCGACGTTCTGCGCGCTGTAGCGTGTCATTATTGCTAACACGCAAACTTATTGTGTGAACAGGACGCTTTCGCACAGTTAGCGATAAACATCAGATAGTTAGCGCAACCACAAACGTCATTTTTGTATGGGTGCCACTGTTTGCATGATCAAGTCACAGTTTGGATGCGGATTTGGGGTATTTGGCATCATTTTTCAGCGAAAATGCGATTCGCGCGAATAAAGATTGTTGCGCAAGAAAAAAAACCGCATATTGCCCGCATCGAAGCAGTAAAATACATGCCCTTGGGGTTAAAAAATGGCGAAAATCGCATTGGTCGATGATGACCGCAATATTCTTACTTCGGTCTCGATGACACTCGAGGCTGAGGGATTCGACGTCGAAACATACGGCGATGGTCAGGCTGCACACGAGGCATTTGTGCGAAGAATGCCTGATCTGGCTGTGCTTGACATAAAGATGCCACGGATGGATGGCATGGATTTGTTGCAGCGCATCCGTCAGAAAAGCGCCATTCCGGTTATTTTTCTGACATCCAAGGATGATGAAATAGACGAGGTCTTGGGCTTGCGCATGGGCGCAGATGATTATGTCACCAAACCGTTCTCTCAGCGGCTTTTGGTCGAACGCATTCGCGCACTGCTCCGTCGACAGGAAGCCCGAGAAGGTGTGGTGCCGGTTGAAGAGACGGAAGACACCAAGACCATGACACGTGGTCAATTGTTGATGGATCCACTGCGCCACGCGGTCACTTGGAAATCCAAAGAGGTTAATCTGACCGTTACTGAGTTCTTGCTGTTGCAGGCTTTGGCACAGCGACCGGGTTTTGTAAAAAGCCGTGATCAACTGATGGACGTGGCCTATGATGATCAGGTCTATGTCGACGATCGGACCATTGATAGTCACATCAAACGCTTGCGCAAGAAAATGCGCGGTGTCGACTCCGAATTTTCGGCCATCGAAACGCTGTACGGTATTGGCTATCGTTACAACGAAGAGTAGCGCGTCCGCCAAAGTGTAAGGACCCACCATGCGTGACACCGCCATGGAGGACCAAGGGATGGACAAACCTGTCGCCCCCGAGGTCGTTGCCGAGGATACGCAGCCTCTTTCGCACGCGCGTTGGGGGCTATTTGCGTTGAATCGCTCACCCATGACACGTAAGATCGTGACCTTTAACTTGGTCGCGCTCAACGTTATGTTAGCGGGCGTTCTGTTGCTTATGACCACAAAGAACGTTGCATATGACGTTCGTGCAACCGGCATGAGAGCCCAGTTAATTAGCTTAGCCGCAGTTCTGCAGGTTGCAGAAACAAACGCACCAGAGATGGTTTCAAGTGCCCTCCCTCAGGGAATGACGCTTTTGCGCTTGGACGCTGACGGTAAAGCGTTGCTGAACACTGAGGGAGACCAGGTCCTGGGACCGGAATCGTCAGATCAGGCAACGCCGGTTGCTGATGTATTAAACAGCCTTTGGCTGTATATTTACGGTGCATTTCGTCCCTTGGGGGATGTGACGACAGATGAACAGTCACAATTTATGGAACTGGTGTCATTGCAGCCTATCTCTACACGCGCGCCAGTTTCCGAGCGTATCAGGAATGCACAAGGAGACTCAGTGATTGTTTCAGTGATGGGGTTATCTGATGGCGGGCGCTTGGGGCTTGTTAACGTCGCACATGATATTGATACTGCTGTAGATTTGGAACGTGAACGCGTATTGCAGTTTGCCGCGATAGCCACGTTGGTTTCGATTTTTCTAAGCCTGGTGCTAGCCGCAACCATTTCCAACCCGATTTCGGATCTTGCCGATGCAGCAGAAATCCGCCCTGGGCGTGGCCGTGCCAGTCGGTCAACCGGTCGTATCTCTATTCCTGATCTAACAGACCGCCCAGATGAAATTGGCCGTTTGTCGGGCTCCCTTCGGGGTATGGTTAACGCGCTTTATGATCAGATTGATGGCAACGAACAGTTTGCGGCCGATGTTAGTCACGAAATAAAAAACCCATTGGCCAGTCTGCGGTCCGCGGTTGGGTCCCTGCGGCGGGTTAAAAAAGATGAGCAGCGAGACAAACTCTTGAATGTCATCGACCACGATGTTCGGCGTCTGGACCGGTTGGTGACAGATATTTCAAACGCATCACGTCTGGACAGTGAATTGGTCAAGGAAGATGAAATGGAGTTCAACCTTTTGGACCTCATGTCGAATCTTTCTGAATTTATGGGTGAGGATGCACGACGAAAAGGCATCGAGTTCATATCTGACATACCTGAATATCCAATTGAAATTCACGGGTTAGAAGCGCGGCTCGCACAGGTTTTCGTAAATCTTATTTCGAATGCTATCAGTTTTTGTGAGGATGGAGATGCGATAAGGGTTTGGGTTCGCCGACGGGACAACCGTGTTTTGATTGTCGTTGAAGATACCGGCCCTGGTATCCCTGAAAATGCCCTGGATAGAATTTTCCGAAGGTTTTACACCTCTCGGCCTGATGGGGACTTTGGGAATAACTCTGGCCTTGGGTTGGCAATTTCCAAGCAGATCATCGAAGCACATGGAGGCGTAGTTTGGGCTGAAAACATTCGACCGACCGAAGCGGATCCGACGTCTGCACCGCTAGGAGCGCGCTTTGTGGTCGGTCTGCCGGTATAGTCATGACGTCCCGAGACGGTGAAATTTTACATGCCAGCGCCGTTTGTTTTGAGGCTAAGGGTGTCTTAATTCTTGGCGCATCGGGAACGGGCAAGACCACACTGGCATTGCAACTCATGGCTTTGGGTGCGTGCCTTATTGCGGATGATCGATCATTTTTAACGTCAGATGGCATAGTGATGGCTGCCCCCAATATATCCGACTTGGTCGAAGTGCGGGGGGTTGGAATTTTGCATGCGCCATCATCTCGGTCTGCTGCCTTAAAAATGGTCGTAGATTTAGACCGGACCGAAACCGAGCGTCTGCCCCCCCGGCGGTTTTATACCGACAATGTACCGCTTCTTTATAACCTGGATGCCCCCAGTTTTCCCTTAGCAATCAAACTTCATCTTTTGCAGGGCCGCTTTGCGTAGTCTTTTTTGCCGCGTTGCCGCATTAGTTTAATAAAACTTTTACTTCTCGGCTTGTATCTCGAAGTATTCGGTTGTGTAGTCTTGTGATACGTTGGGAAAGGGCGCGGGTAACTCGTAGCTCTTGTGCATGAAACATACGGACCGCGGAGATCGCAGACCGTGATCGGAATAGTAATTGTCGCACATGGAGGACTGGCCCAGGAATACCTGGCCACGATGACTCACGTTGTGGGTCCTCAGCGTGGTGTGCGCGCTGTGTCAATTAACACGGCCGATGATCGAACGCGCAAAGAGAACGAAATCTGTGCGACGGCCGATGACGTTGATGCGGGAGATGGTGTTATTATCGTAGCTGATATGTTCGGAGCATCGCCGTCGAATTTGTCTCTTGCGGCCTGCAAACGTGCTAAGCGGCGTATCCTTTACGGGATGAATCTTCCGATGCTGATAAAGTTGGCCAAATCACGCAATCTCGATGTTGGAGATGCCGTTTTGCGTGCAACCGAGGCGGGACGCAAATATATTGACAGTCACAACGTTTCATCCGACTAAGCCTCAATGACCTGCACCGAACAGCGCACGCTGAAAATTATTAATGAAAAAGGCCTTCATGCCCGAGCCTCTGCTAAAGTGGTCGAAATCGTCGAAAGATTCGACGCCACAGCCCAAATCTCAAGGGATGGGTTAAGCGCGTCGGGTGACAGTATAATGGGATTGCTCATGCTGGCTGCATCGACAGGCACAGAGATTGCTGTGATGACAACGGGACGTGATGCAGTTGCGTTGATGGATGCGATTGAAGAGTTGGTTTCTGGCCGCTTTGGAGAAGAGTGCTAGGCCCCACCTGCGGGCTTGGTCAGGAGGGTACCTTATGTCAGAGACAGTACAGCATCAGGCAGTTCCTTTGACGCCGTCAGCGCCTTATGACAAACGCAAGCTGAGTTACGCCAATACGTTTTCCAACCCTTGGAAGGCCAACACTATTCGCGCAATCGAATGGTCCACGGGCAAACTGACCTTATTGCGTCTTGTTCGTCGGTTCGAGAAAATGGGTCCTGCGGAGGGTCAGGCGTTTTGGGGTCAGGCGTTCAAATTGATGGGGATCGACGTTCAGACGCCCTCTGAACAAATTGCACGGATCCCGAAAGAGGGTCCTATCGTTATTGTATCCAACCACCCACATGGTTTGTTGGATGGGATGTTGTTGGCTGAGTTGATCGGACATGTCCGCCAAGATTACAAAATATTGACGCGTTCGCTTTTGACCGGTGTCAGAGAAATAGAACAATTCATGATCCCGGTTCCCTTTGCCCACGAGTCAACAGCGCTTGCACAAAGTCTTGAGATGCGCGCACGCACGATGGAGCACCTCAAAAATGGAGGCGTTATCGCGCTTTTTCCTTCCGGTGTTGTTGCGTCGTCAAAGACACCGTTTGGACCTGTGGTCGAAGATCTGTGGAACCCGTTCACGTCTAAAATAATACAGAAATCCGGCGCAACGGTGGTTCCAATATTTTTTCCTGGTCAAAATTCGCGTGCGTATCAGCTTGCTGCGCGGTTTTCAGCGACGGTTCGCCAAGGGCTTTTGATTCATGAAGTTGTCCACGCCTGCTGGAAGTCACATAAGCCGATTATTGGTCATCCAATAAGCCCTGAAGAAATGCGTAATTGGAACTTAAAAGGTCGCAATTTGGTTGAAAAATTGCGCAAGGTCACCTTGGCACTGGGTTCATCTAACTGATCTTGATATCCGTTACGTATTTCACGATCTGCCTGTATGTATCCGAGCTATTTGCGCCTACTGTTTCTAGTCACTTCGTTTTTTGACGGTATGATTGTCTTAGCTGCACGACCCTCATCCGCTGGTCCCTGGCAACATGCTCCTATGGCCATGAATACTTGATGTTTGAGCCATCTGTACCGCATTGATAGATTTTGAAGCGAATGCTGCTGCAAATGATGGCCGTGTAAATACAATGCTCTGACAAAAAACATCTGACTAATAAAAAAAAGGCCTCAAGGCTGGCACCCGAAGACCTTTTTGAACTGAACCTGGGAAGATTACGTCAATATGCGCCGCGACCTGATACTACTGCGCCAGCCGTCAGAACCAGGATGACAAAGTCGAGCCAAACGGATGAATGACGTGCATATGCTACATCCATTTGAACCATTTGTTCAAAATCAATATCGGCGCGGCCAGACACTTGCCAAATTCCGGTAATTCCAGGCAGAGCCTTCAGCCGTTCCAAGGCGTGCTTGGGATATTGCGCAACCTCAGTGGCCAACGCGGGCCGCGGGCCGACTAAAGACATATGCCCAAAAACGACGTTGAACAGCTGTGGTAGTTCATCAATAGATGTTCGGCGTAGAAAACGACCAATCGGTGTTATACGGGGATCATCTTTTGACTTGAAACAAATACCTGCGCGATCTGAGGCGGACAAAAGTGCTGCGCGACGCGCTTCGGCATCACGATACATACTCCGGAATTTGATCATTCCAAATTTTTGGCCGCGGTAGCCAACACGTTCCTGAATAAAAAAGATAGAGCCGCGCGTCGTTACTGCGACGGAAATTGCCGTGACAATAAATACAGGTGCTAAAACCAGAATCATGACTCCGGCTAGCACAATGTCCATCAATCGTTTGTGCGTCGGAATTTTATCTGTCACCAGCGGGCGTCGGCTGAAGAGTGCGTGCAGAGTAAAATTATCCGATGCTGTAAAGGCGCCTACCATGAGTTCCTCCTATTGCGTCACAACCGAGGAACAGAATGTCTTGAACACTGAGGAGGTAATAGCTGAACTGTAGGATAAAATGCTTTATAAATAGAGACTTGTAATAGTCATGCGATTTAAATTGGCACTAACGGGTAATCAGTTTTGCGCAATTGTTAAGTAAAGCGTCTATGAGTGTAGAGAATTTTGCCAAAAAGTGAGCGAAGTGACAAAAAGTGGAGAAGTTAGTCTAAATGTGACCAAATGTTGTGATAAAAACGAATGGCCATGATCTTTCGGAGCGGTGCGTGGTGCATTTGGATAGGTGTCGTAGCAGTATCGACGGTGCAATATCGCCAGCCACATCATGGCTGCCAGTTCGAACGCAATCAGCGAATATAGAATTCATGAACTGTCAAGCCAGCCCGGGGTCTCCGGATCTTGCGTTTACGAATATTGACGCCCCTCCGTTGCGGGGCAGCTCGTCCAAACGCAAAAGACTGTCGTCAAGACCTTTGACCTTGTCACCGCGCGATACAACAGCAATGCCCAAATCGGAAGACGACAAAAGCAGCTCTGCACTGAGCGATTCGCGTACATTGCCCGCGTTGATAATAAGTACGTCGGCCTGATCCACGAGTGCCAAAATCGCCCAACGAACGGCGGGAATTGCGACGGAACTGTCATCACGCAGTTTCTCGCTTCCGCCGGGCAGGATCAAAAGCCCGTCATTATTTTCGACAAGATCGGGCACTGTACCGTTTAATACGTCACTCCAACCCGGTTCGTCGCGCAGCTTCAAATGATTGGTAAGCCTATTGTCAACGAGATCGGCATCCACGAGAATTGTGTTCAACCGCGCTTTTGCAAAGCTGACTGCGAGTTCGTGTGATACGTCGCTGGATCTGCCGCGCCCGGTCGAAATAACCGAGATCACTCGGGCGCGCCCTGCGACAGGCATTGCCCGGGCAGGCATCAACATTATGTCGTTGCGCAGACGTTCCATTTGTGACCCTAGGCGTTGGGTTTTATTTGTGTCGCGGCGCGACACCACGCGTAGATTTTTGACCAAATGTTGCACTCTCCAAAGATCATCGCTGAAGCGGATCGTGCGTTTGAATGTGGTGACGATTATTACAATAAGTAAGGCTAGGAAAAATCCAGCTGCCACACCTGCTGCAGACTGGATTTTCGCTGTATCGTCTGCGGGCTTCGTTGGTACCACGGGCGGGGACATCAGCACTGACAGGCCTGGTAACGCGTTGTCCGACTCCAGCCTGAGTACTTCGAGTGCCCTGCGGGTTTCATCCAGAAGGTCTCGTAATTCGTCACGTTCTTCGGCCAAAAATCGCAGTTCTATTCGTTTGGCGTTCAGGTCCCGGGCCTCTTCGCGCGCGCGCTCGACTTGCTCGGCAACTTTTTCCAATAACTGCTGGATTTCCTCAATGTTGACTTGGTCTGTTCCATTCGAGGTGTCGGTAAGCGCGCCAGTTTGGCCTAAAACCTTAATCTGTTCGCGTCGCTCTGCCATGGCTTTGTCTATGATTGTGATTTGATTCTGCTTTTCCATGACTTGCGGGGCAGTGGGGCGATATCTTAGCGACAATGCTTCAAGCTCGGCTTGGCGCTTGGCACGATCAAAATTTAAATCTGCCAAAGCGCGATCCAATAGGGTCGCCCGCATGATCTGTTCATCGGACATATCGGCCGAGGAATTCTTGTTGGAGCGCATCGCCTCGAGCGTTGCGCTCACTTCAACGCGTCTCTGAACAAGGGAATCAATCTGTGCAACTTTGTCAAGATGCGCTCGGGCAAGGCTTTGAATCCCGTACTCTCCACCAACCTTTAGCGTTCTTTCGTTGAGGATTTCAAAATTTTCCAAAAGCTCGGTTTCGCGCATCTCAAGTTCACGCAGTCGTAGGCCCGAGCGTTCCGAATCGGACTCTTTACGCAAGGCCAAATAGGAATTTGCTACGGTTGCCAGCATGTCGTGAACCATTTGGCCAGATTTCGCGGTTGAAGAGAGATATATTAGGGACCCTTGCCGACGGACCTTGATTGCACTGGTTAAATCCTGAGCGGATGCTTCTTCTGAAAGTTCGGGATATTTTTCCACCAACTTATCGAAGGCCCTTTGCATGACCAAGATGCTGGTAACGTAACTGGTTTCAGCTTTGACGTAGGCTTCAAACGTCTTGAGAACAGAGTCGTCGCCTGTATCGTAAAGGATGCCGGACTGCTGCGGATATACGCGCAGAATGGCCTGTGTTTCATAGGTTATTGTACCATTGATGTAGCCCAAATAGCCCAAAACGGGCGATATAAGCATGGTCAATAAAAGGATCCATCGCTTTCGACCTCTTAGAAAACGCGCCAATGCTGAAAACGGACTGAATTCGGGTGGTTCTGGCGGCTCAAACTCATAGCTTGCGCCCGATGCGGTCATATCTGTCACAGCACTGGTAGCCTCGGTAGAATTTGGATCAACAAGCGTGGACATTGCGCCTCTGGGCTTAGGTTATGAAACAGGGCAAATGCAAACCGAACCGTTCGCCATGCTACTGCGGACCATAGTGCATTGGGATAATGTCATAATTAAACATGATAAACCAGACCAGTGAAAGTGGGGTGAGTATGATCTAACGCTGATATCGTAATTATGGAATGCAAAGTAAAATCTCGTTTTCTGGATGAGGCTCTTTAGAGCAGGTTTATCGAGGGTTATTTGCAATTTCTGCCTGAATGACCAAACCCAAACATCCCATTGACATCCGCATGTGCTCCAGGAGGTTTGGCGTCAGCGTTTTACACAAAAAGTTTTTACTGGATATATACCCGTTCAGGATTTGGCTTACTCCAAGTCCTATTATGCCATTTCTAATGTATGCTTGGGTGCTGGGGTCGTTAGCCTCCTGAAAAACAAAATAGATTGACACTGCCGAATTTCATAGTGATCCCCAAATAATATAGGGTCTGCTTGGAATAAGTTTGTGGAAAGTTGATATCTTATTTGTGCGATTGGCGAAAACCCGCCATTCGAAGTATTAAGACGTCTAGATTTCATCTCATGTTCGCACCGACCATGACATCTCGAGTTTATCTAGCGCTTGATCTTACCAAAATGATTTCTTCATAAAGTCGCCGCATTCGAATGGCTTTTGATGACCACAAACCTTCGCGTAGAACGTTATTGCGCGCGCCTTGTCCCAAAATTTGGCAGCGCGTCGGATTCTTGACAAACGACCTGATAACCAATGCAATTTCATCGACGAAAATACGAGGCTTGGTACCTGGAATGCAGACGCCACATGTGTGATCAACAATCAATCTGGGGTTCTGTGGGTGGTTGCGATAATGCCCATCGCATTGATTTTTCTAAAGCGCCTCGCTTTTCGTTTGATCCATGCCCTGCCTCGCAGAAGGCGTTCCAGCATTCTAGCGGAAGACACTTCGCCAATTGGCGCAAAGCTACTCATTTTCGAAGCTCAAAATTTCCCGATACGTCTTTTCAGCAATATCTTTATTCACCTTGTGGTATTGAATATTGCCTGGAACATTGAACTTTAAATACGTATTGCGCTTCTGCGTGCGAATTCGGGACACGGCGCATCGGCCAATTTTTCCCAGAGTAACGACTTCAAGAATCCCGCTTCGCAAAAACAATATTTTGTCTAAAATCGTTGGCGCACTCATTTATGCATTCCTCTTCAAAAACATGGGAAGTGAGCTAAACAGGAAACTAACGTGCATCTGTAGCCGTATCGTTTTCGTGCCCGAATGGGTGAAAATTATTTGATCATGACGTCGCGCCTGAATTTCTTGAAGAGCTAGCCAAGCTTCAGCGCGAGCACAACCTCAAAACAGTTCGTGTTTTTTTGCTGCAGATCTGGCGATTTAACCGCGCGTAATGGGTATCGGATCTTGTCAAGAATTATCTGAATGTGCCACTTTTGATGTGACTTCGGACAAGCTGACCCTTACAGAAGCCGCAAAGGAATTGAGGTACGCATCAAGTACAATTGGTCCTTTGCGCAACGGTCCACCGTGGCGTTGGAAATCAAAGCTTCCTTTGATCAAAGCTCTGTCGCACAATGTTGATGCTGTGCAATGGGTTACGCAACACGCCAAAGGCTGCGGTTAGATATACTTATGCTTGCCCTTCTACATATGGAGTATGAACTTCGCGTCCTTTGCATCGGTTGGTGTCCCAGGACGTGGTGTAATTTCCAAGCCGCTCGCGGTGTGGGACTGGGTGGCCACCGAGGTGTATAATCGGGTGGAGTTTCACGACTTCAACCACGAACCACACAAAGACATTTGAGAACATGTTCGGACCGCTGAAGGATTGGCGCAGGGTCACGACCCCCTACGATAGATGCCTTATAATCTTCCTAGCTGCCATCGCCCTCGCGGCAGCGGTGTTGTTTTGGTGATCAGTCCAGAGCCTAAAGGCCGAACGTGCATTCAGCCGATATTTGGCTTCAGAAAGCCGCACCAAGCACTCTCAGGCGCGCTTTGCGATCCGTCTGCGCAGGGCGGCTGACAGCCTCGGCCTAATGCGCAGAAAGTTGCGGTACACCTGTTCGAGCGCAAAGCCCATGCCCGGCAGGCGACCAAGCCGCGCAAGCCATTTCAATCGGGGAAACCGCGCCCACAAATGCATAAAGGCCACGGCGCCGGAATGAATTTGCCCATCCATGTCTGCCACGTGAAATCGTTGCATTGCCGCGTCCCGCGTCAGCCCATCCGGCAAGACGACGTTCACCTGCGACACGTCGACAAATGCAATCTGATCCGCGCCGGACTGCCTTTTCATGTAGCCAATTTCCACCTCGCACAGGGGACACGACCCGTCGTGAAAAACGGTCAGCTCTGCTTTGGTCTTGGGCGATTCGGTCACTGCAGCAGACCCTCTATGCGAGAGGTGATAGCCGGGCTCAGCGGCCGGTGGCGGGATCGGAAGGTGGCGACAAGGGTACCGTCACCATCCAACAGCACCTTGTTGAAATTCCATCTGGGCACAAACCCTTCTTCAGTCCGCAAAGACGCAAAAAAGGGATGTGCGGCTTTGCCCCGCACGTGAGTGATTTCGGTCATGGGTAAGTCGATGCCATAGGTCAGTTCGCAAAACGCCTTAACCTCTTCATTACTGTCAAGCTCCTGCCGGAAGTCGTTGGAGGGAACGGCCAGCACGACCAGACCCACGTCGCGGTAGCGATCATAAAGGGCCTGAAGGTCGGAAAACTGGTCGGTGAACCCGCATAGCGAGGCAGTATTGACCACCAACACCGGTTGACCCGCCCAATCCGACAAGCGCAGGGTCCCACCGTCGATGGAGGAAAAGGGGCTTTCAGTGTCTAGCGCCGCGACGGGCTGTGCCAAAGTCGCGACGACGGCGATGTATAGCATTCCAACTAAGCCAAGCTGCACGGTCTGGTCTCCTGCCTGTTTTGATAGATACGTCCGGAGACGGCTGTTGGATCATGACAGGGGCCGGGTGGCGGCATTGCTCGCGGCCTACCACAGCACCTGTCCAAAATTGCACAGGCTGCTGAAAACCGCGCACCTTCGCTCTGAATATGCTCTGCGCATGCGCGGCTAATGAAGCGACTATTGGTAAGCCCACAACCGTGAACTGGTCGTTGGATTCGCGTGAGGCAATAATCATCGTTCAGTTAGCCGCAACTCAATCCGCCGGTTCATCGCCCTTGCTTCTGGCGTATCAGCTGTGTCTACAGGCTGGTGTCCCCCAAAACCGTTGGCAGACAAGCGGTTCGGTGGCGTACCCAAGAGCGCCAACAGTCTCACGACGGACAACGCCCGCGCCTGGCTAAGTTCCCAATTGTTTTCAAAAGGACCAGCTGTAATTGGGACGTTGTCGGTGTGACCATCCACTTGTATGACCCATTCGATTTCAGGTGAAATCTCTTGCGAAATAGGTATCAAAGTGTCTGCAACCGCTTTGATCTCATTTGCACCTGCAAAAGACAGTGTGGCGCTTCCGCTCTCAAACAAGACCGCTGAGTCAAAGACAAATCGATCCCCTTCGATCTGCAGTCCCTCAACGTCTACGAGCGCTTCGCGCATCCGGCCGAAAAATTCAAGTTTATAATCTTCATATACGGCTTTTCGGTGTTGAGTAGCCGTGGCACGGACCTGGCTCAGTTCAGCCTTTTGTACGGCCACTAATGCCATCGCGGCATTAAGGTCTGTTGTTAGGGTGGCAACCGAAACACGAAGATCCGCTATTTTTTCCGGTGAAATTTTGGCCGTTCTTTCGAGGACTAAAATACGTGCTTTCAAAGTCTTTATATTTTCATTCAATGAGGCTGCGTCTGCGATATATGCTCTATTGAGCTCGGCAAGCTCGCGTTCGGACTCGATAGCCCGATGTGCTAATCGTTTC
>JAQXDR010000150.1 GCA_029251265.1 Pseudoprimorskyibacter sp.
GACTTGGCGTTCTTCAAGCCAGCTTCACCGTGCTTTTGATAGGCTTCACGCCATCTATAAAAACTGGACCTGCCGATCCCAAAATACCGGCAGGCTTTGCGGGCATTGCCGATCTTCTCCGCGTGCTGAAGCACCTAAAGTTTGCGTTGAATGTCGCGTTCTTCGTTCGTCATGAATACTTCCTCCGTCCCAAATCAGGGAATTTACAGGAAGAGTCCCCAGAGACCGTACATATCTACAGGATGATATCCCTGGCCGTGGCACCCGGTGGCAGATGTCCGTCGACGTCGACCAGCATCGTTTTCAGCCGCTTATAGCGCAGGGTTTGAGTTGCAAGAACGTGTTTGACCTCGGATGTGCCGATACCAAAGCCAAGCGCGCCAAACGCACCATAGGTGGCCGTATGGCTGTCTCCACAAGCGATGCGCATACCAGGCGCAACCAGACCCTGTTCCGGACCCACGACATGTTCAATGCACCGACGCCGGTCGCCCAGACCATAAAAGGCTATATCGTGCTTGACGCAATCGGCTTCGAGATTGTCGATCAAAAGCTTTGAGGCTGCGTCGTACAGGTGCTGGCTGCGCGTTGCGTGTACATGATCGATAACAGCAAGATGTGCCTCTGGCCGCCATACCGGCAAGCCCTTTGTTTCACGATCGGAAAAGGCCTGCGGCCTTTGTGTAGATTGGATGCCGAGCAAAGAAGGCAAACATATGTGCGGCAATCTGATCGGGGATTTCTTCGGCCATGTAGTGCGAGGCATCCAGTGCTTTTCCCTCAACCTTCTCGGCACGCTGACGCCATAGGTCAAGCGCATCAAAGCAGGTGTCACTCACACCATGTGTCGCCCACAGTGCAAGAGCAGGCATGGCGAGTTCGCGGCCTGTGTCTGCGTTGTCATGGTCGATGTCGATGCTGGCATGAATTGTCTCCACTCGCGCAAAAGCGTCCAGATATTCGGTCAGGGCCAAAGAGGAAAAAGGCACCTTTCCATGTGCCTGATTGAATCATTTCAGTTTCCAAAATCCTTCTGGATCGGACCCAATCATATTTTCGGGAAGCGGTTGTGGCTGGGTCAGGAAAAACCAGTGCCAATAGGCCTGAGCAAACGGGGCGCTTGTGTGAGCATACATTTCACGGGTGGGCGCAATATCGAGCAAAACCATTGAGGCGACGCACTCTGGATGATCAAGGCCAAGACGATGCGCCACGCGCGCACCGCGGTCATGTGCGCCAACACAAAACCGCCGGTGTCCCAAACGTTCCATAACCGCAACGATATCATTTGCCATCGCGCGTTTCGAATACGGGTAATGTGACGGGTCGGACCGTGGTTTATCTGATCGTCCATAGCCCCGCAGGTCGGGACAGATGACGTCATAGTTCTAGGCACGAATCGGCCCAACGCGATGCCACACGGCAGACGTCTGCGGATACCCATGCAAAAGCACCACAGGTGGCGCCCCTTTTGGTCCAGCCCGTCGAAGAAACAGGGTCGCACCGTCCCCTTCAACACACTGCTCTTCGAAATCGTGAAACACTTTTTGTCTCTTCTGAGAATTTCGGCTTTCCTCTTTATTTCAGATCATATCAAAATAACTAATCTTGCCGACTAATCCTTTCGGAAAATTTGACTAATCTCTGAGGCATCACAGCGCCCCGGTGGAGGATCTTTGGAGGCACGGCAAGGCGAATCAACGGAGGACAATATGAAAATTCTGCTGAACACAGCACTTACTCTTACAATGGCACTCGGTGCGACCACCGCGTTTGCGGCCTGCGACGAAGGCGAAACGGTTATCAAATTCAGCCATGTCACCAACACCGACAAACACCCCAAAGGTATTGCGGCAACGCTGTTGGCCAGTCGCGTAAACGACGAGATGAATGGCACTGCCTGCATGGAGATCTTTCCAAACTCGACACTCTACAATGACGATAAAGTGTTAGAGGCCCTGCTTCAGGGCGACGTTCAGCTTGCTGCTCCATCGCTTTCAAAGTTTGAAAAATTCACCAAGCAGTTTCGGATCTTCGATCTGCCTTTCATGTTCGCAAATATCGATTCTGTGGACGCTTTCCAAGGCTCCGACGCGGGTCAGGCCCTGCTCGACAGCATGCAGCGCCGCGGCCTTCAAGGGCTGACCTTCTGGCATAACGGCATGAAGCAGATGTCGGCCAACGTTCCCTTGATGTCACCAACAGACGCAGACGGACTGAAGTTCCGGGTGATGTCTTCAGACGTTCTGGTTGCACAGATGAGAGCCATCGGCGGCAGCCCGCAGAAAATGGCCTTTTCGGAAGTCTATGGGGCACTGCAGCAAGGTGTGGTCGACGGTCAGGAAAACACCTGGTCCAACATCTACGGCAAAAAGTTTTTCGAGGTGCAGGACGGCATCACCGAAACCAACCACGGGATCATCGATTATCTGGTTGTCACAAGCGTCGATTGGCTGGACAGCCTAGATGCAGATGTCCGTGACCAATTCATGACGATATTGGACGAGGTCACCGCGCTTCGCAATTCGGAATCCTTTGCGGTCAACCAGACCAACCGTCAAGCAATCATTGATGCAGGTGGCGAGGTGCGTTTGCTAACGTCAGACGAACGTCAGGCTTGGGTTGCGGCCATGAAGCCGGTCTGGGAACAGTTTGCCGACGATGTTGGTCAGGATATGATTGACGCGGCACAAACGTTCAATAACTGAAACTGAAACGAAGTCAGTCGGGGGCGGATTATCCGCCCCCGGTCAATGTTTGGGGGGCGGTATGGCTCATACGAATTCGATAACCGACCGCATAGAAGAAACACTCATAGCCGGTATTTTGGGGACCATGACGGTGATCACATTCGCCAACGTGGTCATGCGATACGGCTTTAACCAAAACATTCTTTGGGCACTTGAGCTTACCGTTTTCTTATTCGGCTGGCTCGTGCTTCTTGGGGCCTCCTACGCGGTTAAAAAAGGCGCACATCTGGGCGTCGATATCGTCGTCAACGCCCTAAGCCCGACGTCACGTCGCACCATGGGCCTAGTTGCAGTGGCGGTGTGCCTGGCCTTCAGTTTTCTAATGCTAAAGGGGGCGTGGGACTACTGGGCCAACTTCGCCAATCTTCCGGGCACAGAGGGCCGCTGGTTCCCGCTTGGGTTCGAAGAAAAGTACCGTGGCAAAGGTTGGTACGAAGTGAATGATATCCCGCACCCTGCCGTGCTGGGTTGGATGGAAACGGTGTTCAACGAAGGCGAGGAATATGAAAAAATTCCACGGCTGCTCCCCTATCTAATACTGCCTTTGTCAATGGCGCTGATGCTTTTTCGGTTCCTACAAGCTGGTTGGTTGCTTTGGAGTGGCCAGATTGATCGGATCGTTGCCAGCCACGAGGTAGAAGATGAAATCGACGAAGTGCGCGACCAGATGGGAGAAAAAGGCTGATGGACGTCGTATTACTGTTCACCATGGTGGTCGGTCTCCTGCTGATCGGTGTCCCGATTGCGGTCGCTTTGGGCATGTCGTCGGTTTTGTTCCTTTTATGGTTTTCTGACAGTTCGATGGCGTCGGTTGCGCAAACTTTGTTTGCTGCCTTCGAAGGTCATTACACACTGCTCGCCATTCCGTTTTTTATTCTAGCCTCGTCTTTCATGACCACCGGTGGGGTCGCGCAAAGGATCATCCGATTTTCAATCGCCTGTGTCGGGCACCTGCCCGGTGGATTGGCAATTGCGGGCGTTTTCGCCTGTATGTTGTTTGCCGCACTTTCGGGATCCTCACCCGCGACTGTGGTTGCGATCGGATCCATTGTGATCGGAGGCATGCGTCAGGTCGGGTACTCAAAAGACTTCGCCGCAGGTGTCATCTGCAACGCCGGGACATTGGGCATCCTGATACCACCCTCCATCGTTATGGTGGTTTATGCCGCGTCGGTTGAAGTCTCCGTCGGCAGAATGTTCCTTGCCGGTGTTATTCCCGGACTTTTAGCCGGTTTCATGCTGA
This sequence comes from Pseudoprimorskyibacter sp., assembly GCA_029251265.1. Lineage (GTDB taxonomy): Bacteria > Pseudomonadota > Alphaproteobacteria > Rhodobacterales > Rhodobacteraceae > JAQXDR01. The sequence continues at coordinate 3,994 of JAQXDR010000150.1, forward strand.
TGACCGCCATATACATCATGGCCAAGGTCAAAAACCTTCCCAAGGGAGACTGGCAGGGCTGGGCAGAGATCTTTGCCTCCGGACGCGAAGCCGGTTGGGGGCTATTTCTGATCGTGATTATTCTGGGGGGCATTTATGGCGGTATTTTCACCCCGACCGAAGCGGCAGCAGTTGCTGCAGTGTATGCCTTTTTCATTGCTTGTTTTGTCTACAAAGATATGGGACCGCTGGCTGCAAAAGGCGCACGCAGCCTGACCGGAATGACCGTCACACAGGGCGCTGCCAACCTTTCTTTCTGGCGCCGACCTTGGGTGCTTGCGACGGCTTTCTTTCACCGCGACACGCAGCAGACATTGTTCGAGGCTGGCAAACTCACAGTTACGTTGTTGTTTGTGATCGCAAATGCGCTCATTTTAAAGCACGTTCTGACCGACGAACAAGTCCCTCAACAAGTGGCAAACGCGATGCTGTCTGCGGGGTTTGGCCCGGTCATGTTCTTGGTTGTCGTGAATGTGATTTTGCTGATTGGCGGCCAGTTCATGGAACCGTCCGGACTGCTTGTCATTGTCGCCCCCCTCGTATTTCCGATTGCGATTGAGCTTGGAATAGATCCAATCCACCTTGGTATCATTATGGTCGTCAACATGGAGATCGGGATGATCACACCGCCTGTTGGGTTGAACCTGTTTGTGACGTCCGGAGTGGCAGGCATGCCAATGATGCGCGTTGTGCGCGCGGCACTGCCTTTCTTGGGTGTTTTGTTCGTATTCTTGATCTTGATAACCTATGTGCCGTGGATATCGACATTCCTGCCAAATTCAGTGATGGGGCCCGAAATAATCTTGAAATAGGCCCAATAGGACACACCGGTTGGCGGCATCCGGCGGGTGCCGCCTTTTTATATGCCAATAAAATGATTGGGCATTTGTGCTTTGCATCCTTCGGTCTTGCGCTCTCCCTCAGTGCTGGTCGTGAAACGTATTCACGAAACGGATCGCCACGTCCTTGGGGAAAAGCGGGGCCAAAACCGGGGGCACATGATCGAAAAGTCAGACCGCCGAAATGCAGACGACAGGGTAATATTACCAATCCAGCAGCGCAGGCATATGGCATTTTTCAAGTTTGCAACACTCGTCCATGCACAAAAAACAGGCGCTTGGCCCAAGCTATCGAGAATGACTCGCATTAGCATTGACTTTGCGAATTAGTCGCAATACATGCAGAGGGCGGTGGCCGGTTATCCCAAGGCGCATATTCCTATAGGAACCCCTGACGATGTATATGACAAAAAGCATTTTTTTAGCTGTTATCACGTTGATGATCATAGCATTCCAGCCGGGATCAGTGGCTGCCGAGACGCGTCTGAATATCGTGGCCACCACCGGGATGATCGCGGATGCCGCGCGGCAGGTGGGCGGCGATAAGGTGCAGGTACGCGCTCTCATGGGTCCAGGGGTCGATCCACATGCCTACCGTCAAACACGATCAGATATCGTGGCGATGGCCAAGTCGGACCTTGTCCTGTGGCACGGGCTCTATCTTGAGGCGCAAATGGAGGATTTTCTGTTTGGACTGCGCGATACCGGCAATGTCGTGGCAGTTGCAGACAGCCTGCCGCGCAACCTTCTGCTCAGTAACGAGGATTATGCGGAAAAATTTGATCCCCATGTTTGGATGAACCCAAATTTATGGGGCCGTGTGGTATTGAACATTCGCGATGCACTGATTGCAGTCCAACCCGAGCACGAAAAGACCTTTCGCGACAATGCCGATGCGCACCTTATCGCGCTAAAAGACTTGGCAGCCTATACATTAAAGGTCCTTGCATCCGTGCCTGCCGAAAGTCGTGTGTTGATCTCTGCTCATGACGCATTCAATTATTTCGGCCATGCCTACGACTTCGACGTTCTTGGCATACAGGGTATTTCAACCGAAAGCGAAGCGGGGCTTCTGCGCATCGCCGAGATGGTGAACATTCTCGTCACACGCAATATCGGTGCAGTTTTTGTCGAAAGCTCTGTTTCTGATCGCAACATCCGAGCATTGATCGAAGGGGCCGCGGCCAAAGGGCACAAGGTGATCATCGGGGGTGAATTGTTTTCAGACGCCATGGGCGAAGATGGCACCTATGAGGGAACCTACATCGGGATGATCGATCACAACGCGACGATCATATCCCGCGCGCTCGGAGGCGACGCACCGCAGTTGGGTATGTCGGACCTTTTGAACTGATGGACACCACAATGACACGCAGTCACGCAACTATTGCAGCGCAGGATGGCAGGATGGTTTTAACGCCTGCGCCAACTGCTGAAACGCCGCTCTCGGCTCGGGGCCTCACCGTATCTTATGGTGAAAAACCCGCTGTGTTTTCGGTAGACGCAACATTTCCCGCACAGTCCATGTCTGCAATTATTGGACCAAATGGCGCAGGTAAATCCACATTTTTAAAGGCGTCTTTGGGCATTATTCCGCGCCTGTCCGGGGACGTATCCGTTTTCGGCACGCCCGTCGAAAAAGCGCGTCATCGCATTGCCTATGTACCACAGCGCGCGAGTGTGGACTGGGATTTTCCAACAACAGTCATCGATGTTGTGCAGATGGGCCTTTATCGCAAGGTGGGACTGCTTGGCCGTTTGTCTGGCCAGATGACACACAGGGCGCGGGCCTGTCTGGACCGTGTTGGCATGTCTGACTTTGGAGACCGTCAGATCGGCCAGCTTTCAGGTGGACAGCAACAACGCGTATTCCTTGCGCGCGCGCTTGCGCAAGACGCAGATCTTTATCTGCTGGACGAACCTTTTGCTGGTGTTGATGCCGCAACCGAACGCGCAATCGTTGATGTGCTCAAGCTTTTAAAAGCGGAGGGTAAATCGGTTGTCGCCGTACATCATGATCTGTCCACAGTGCGTGAATATTTCGATCATGTCTTTTTAATAAATGTGCGGCGCGTCGCCGAGGGCTCTGTCACAACGGCGTTCACCACGGAAAACTTGAACGCGACTTATGGCGGCAGACTGGCTGCAACGCATATGGCAAAGTTGGGCGGTGTCGCATCTTGACCCCGCTGGTGGACGCCCTTCTGCTTCAGTCTGGCTACAATGCAGCCCTTGTTGCAATTGGCGCGGCTCTTTTGGGATTTTCCACGGGTGCAACAGGCACCTTTTTATTTTTGCGCAAACGGGCACTTGTCTCTGACGCGACGGCGCATGCGACTTTGCCCGGGGTTGGGCTGGCATTTATATGCATGGTGTCTTTGGGCGGTGACGGGCGCAATCTGATCGGGCTGATGCTTGGGTCCGCCGTAACTGCCACGGTCGGGCTCATGATTGTCGAATGGATCTCGCGTCGTACGCGCCTTGCCGAGGACGCGGCGATTGGAGCTGTATTGGGATCTTTCTTTGGTCTTGGTGTTGTCCTGCTGACCATGATCCAAACAATGAGTGCAGGTCGGCAGGCCGGACTTGAGGGATTTTTGCTTGGGGCAACTGCCGGAATGCTGTTTCAAGACGCCGTGGTTATTGCCATTGGCGGCGTGCTGGCCGTTTTTGCGACTTGGGTTCTTCGCCGGCCAATGACATTGGTCGCATTCGATGCCGAATACGCGGCAGCCATGGGATATGACGTGCGCAAGATTGACCTAATGATGATGGGTATTGTCATGGTGATTACCGTGGTTGGTCTAAAACTCGTGGGCTTGATCCTGATCGTTGCCATGCTGATTATTCCTCCAGTTGCAGCACGTTTTTGGACTGACCGCAGCAACCGCCTGATCTGGATTGCAGGTTTCATTGGTGCTGTATCCGGCTATCTTGGCGCAGCTTTATCAGCCTCTGCCCCCGCTATGCCAACCGGACCGCTGATTGTTCTAACGGCAGCGACAGTATTCTTTTTCTCGTTGTTGTTTGCACCTGAACGCGGGATAGCCGCCGCAGTGGTTCGACAACGCCGGTTTCAAGCGCGCGTGCATCGCAGGCAGGGTCTGCTTGCCCTTGCACGTCAAGAACCTATCCGCGAGCCGTTTACCCTACGGCTGTTATCTCGCGAAGGGTTGATACGCCCCGATGGCGTGCCCACTGAAACAGGTCGCGCCAAGGCGTCCAAGGTGGCACGCGATGAACGTCGTTGGGATATCGCACGAAAAGTGCATCAGGACGCTGGTTTAACGGGACGCTACGACGGGCTGACACCGATCGAGGAAATTTTCACTCCAGACGAGATACAAGATTTTGATCGCCAGATCGGCCCTCCGGTTGCTGTTGGGGCCCTGTATGATGGGGGCTGACTTTGTTCAATTCTCACTGGTGCCGATCCTGATAGGAATTTTTGCATCTGTTGCCTGCGCGTTACCGGGCAATTTCTTGATTTTGCGACGCCAAGCCTTGATCGGCGATGCAATCAGCCATGTTGTCTTGCCCGGTATAGTGGTCGCATTCCTACTGACGGGGACAGTCGCAGCGCTTCCGATGCTAATAGGGGCCGCAGGGGCCGCTTTGACCGCCGTTATCCTGATCGAAGCGGTCAAACGCCTTGGCGGCATTGAATCCGGCGCAGCTATGGGGGTCGTTTTCACAACGCTGTTTGCGGGTGGCGTGCTTTTGTTAGAGCAGTCCGACACATCAAACGTGCATATTGACGTCGAACATGCGCTGATGGGCAACCTCGAATCCCTGATCTGGTTTCGTGCCACGGGTTGGGCCTCGCTTTGGGACCCTGTTGCACTGTCTAGCCTGCCCCAAGAACTACCTAGAATGGCAATGGCGTGTTGTCTGGTCATCGTTTTAATGATGATTTTCTGGCGCTGGCTCAAAATTGCAACGTTTGATGAGAGCTTTGCGCAAGTGCTTGGCATACCGGCCACAGGCGTTGGAGTAGGTTTGGTCATCACCGCTGCGATCGCAGCGGTCGCCGCCTTTGATGCAGTCGGTTCAATCATCGTGATCGCTATGTTTATCTGCCCGCCTGCCGCAGCTAGGCTAATGACGAATACATTGACGGCGCAGGTCTGGTGGTCGGTCGCCTTTGCGACTTTGTCGGCCATATTGGGCTACGTGTTTGCAGGCTACGGCCCGATGTGGTTTGGCAGTCAGAACGCTGTCAGTGCCGCCGGAATGATCGCTGTGGTGTCAGGCATTATTTTGGGGTTGGCCTGTGTTTTTGGTCCCTATCGCGCCCGCACTGGCGCCGATCGCGCGCCCCCTGCCCTATAGAACAAAATTCAAAATCAGGCCTTTGGACGATTGGTGCTACAGCGGGTCACGTTGACTGGAGCCGTAGTTCTTTCCCCCACTCTAGATTAAGCGCCTCGCTTTTCGTTCGATCCATATCCTGCCTCGCAGAAGACGTACCAACAGTCGTCAGGGCTGAACCGATTGCAGATTTCGGTGAGTGCGTCGAACCCTTGGTCGAATGGTCTTGGCTCAATTCTGCGCAGGCGGGCTTCAGGGTTTTGGCCAGTTCTGGCTCTGGTGGCCACCGAGACCTTTAAACGCGACGCCCCTGCGCGGCCGCTCAAACCGTCTGTGATATGGCCCTGAAGCCACGCTCAGAGCGCCATCGGTAATGCTGCTGGCATGATCTATCCCCCCTAAAAAAATGGAGATGCACAAAAGCATGATAATAAGCGTCGCGTTGGTTCGACATGTACCACAGACGCTTTCACTCGTCCCGCGCCGGTTCCAGGTACGTTCAATCAACTTGAACCACTTCCAATATTAATTTTATGGACAGTAATGTCCATAAAATGTAACGCTGTGGTAACGATCCCAATGAGAGGCCACTCTTGCCTGAAAGCCGGATCTCGTCACGCGTGAAATTGGAGTATAAAGCTATGAAGTCGCATTATCAGGCAGTTGTCATCGGAGGCGGGGTTGTTGGGGCATCTGTGCTGTATCATCTGGCTAAATTCGGCTGGACTGACGTTTGCTTGATTGAACGGGACATTTTGACATGCGGGTCGTCGTGGCATGCGGCGGGTGGTTTTCACGCGCTTAATGCCGATCCAAACATCGCCAGCCTGCAATCCTACACAATCGATTTACTGACCGAGATCGAAAAGGAATCCGGCCAATCGGTTGGGATGCATATGACCGGAGGCATGACCCTTGCTGGAACACCGGATCGATGGGAATGGTTACAATCGTCCTATCGCAGGTTCCAGTCCATCGGCATCAATGATGTGCGTCTGATCACACCGCAAGAGGCAGGCGAGCTTTGCGGCATTTTATCTACTGACGGCATTCTCGGTGGCATGTGGGCAGACCGCGAGGGTTATGTGGATACGACGGGCACCGTTCACGCCTATGCAGGTGCGGCACGGAAATATGGTGCTCAAATTATTGAGCATAACCGCGTATTGGAGTTGCTCCAAAAGCCTGACGGTTGGGAAGTTGTGACCGAGCAAGGGACGATTCACACACAGCATGTCGTGAATGCTGCGGGTTTATGGGCAAAGCAGGTTGGTCGGATGGCCGGGATAGAATTGCCAGTCTCTCCGCTCAATCACCACTACCTTATCTCTGAAACAATTCCCGAGGTCGCGGCGATGGACAAGGAAATGCCACTTGTGGTGGATCTTGAGGGATTTACCTATATGCGGCAGGACCAAAAGGGATTGCTTTTGGGCATCTACGAGGTCGACCATGAACATTGGATGATGGACGGCGCGCCTTGGGATTACGGCATGCAGCTGCAACAGGAGGATCCCGATCGCATCGAACGAGAACTGACGCTTGGGTTTGAACGTTTTCCCGTCTTGCAGCATGTAGGCGTCAAGACCTGGGTAAACGGAGCGTTCACGTTTTCTCCTGACGGCAATCCATTGGTGGGTCCTGTACGCGGAAAACCGGGGTATTGGTGTGCCTGCGCGGTGATGGCAGGCTATCTTCAGGGGGGGGGCGTCGGAAAGTCGCTGGCCGAATGGATGATCCATGGCGAGCCAGAGACTGATGTCTTTGGTATGGATGTGGCGCGCTACGGCGATTTTGCCCAGAACAAACGCTACATCAAGGAAACGACAGGTCAGTTCTACAGCCGCCGGTTTGTCATGACCTATCCAAACGAACAGCTCCCCGCTGGCAGGCCGCTCAAGAAGGCCCCGGCTTATGAGGCTATGACGGCAGCAGGCTGCCAATGGGGCGCAAGCTGGGGTTTAGAGCTGCCGCTCTATTTTGCCCCGGACCCAAAGTTCGTCGAAACACCTTCGCTCAGGCGATCGAACGCTTTCGACATTATTGCCAACGAATGCAAGGCCGTACGCGAAACCGCGGGGCTGATCGATATTACCGCATTTTCGCGGTATGAGGTATCCGGCCCAAACGCCAAGATGTGGTTGGATAGGATCATGGCCTCCACCCTGCCAAAGTCGGGACGAGCCCGACTGGCACCGATGCTCGGCCCTGAGGGCAAGCTCAAAGGAGATCTGACTATTCTGAATTGGGGCGATGGCACATGGTGGATCATGGGCAGCTACTACCTGCGTGAATGGCACATGCGCTGGTTCGATGATCATATGGAAGACGGTGTCGCGGTGCGTGATCTGTCCGATAGCACTGTGGGCTTTGGCGTGGCTGGCCCGAACAGTCTGAAAATCCTCGAACAGGTAACAGACAGCCCGATCGGGGATTTACCGTTCATGGGCTGTGGTACGTTCGATATCGGTTTGTTGCGGGTCCAGATCGGGCGGCTATCCGTATCTGGTGAAATGGGATTTGAGATCCACTGCTCGGCCACAGAACATATCACGTTGCGCGACACCCTGCTGGCCGCTGGCGCTGATTTCGGCATTCAAGAGGTTGGCTTTAACGCGTTGCTGAGCCTGCGGCTTGAGAAAAGTTTTGGCATATGGAGCACGGAATTCACCCAAGCATACACTCCGCAACAAACAGGGATGGACCGTTGGATTGATTGGGACAAAGGCGACTTTATCGGGCGCGAGGCTGTTCTTGCAGAAAAAGCCGCGGGCGCACCCGCCCAACAGCTCGTCACCTTGGAAATTGACGCGCTCGACGCAGATGCCAGCGGGTTTGAACCTGTGTGGAAGGATGGTTCATTTATGGGGTTTGTGACCTCGGGCGGATATGGTCACACCGTTGGAAAATCCCTGGCGATGGCGATGATAGATCACTCGGCATGTGCACAGGGAACGGAATTGACGGTTCACATTGTGGGCCAAGAACGCCCTGCGACAGTGATCACCAATTCACCATATGACCCGCAGGGTACAGCGATGCGGAGCTGATCCATGACAACCGAAAATGACCAACAAACCCGGTCCAAGCGGCGGCGTGCACGGTCGTCGGGGTCGCGCCCCAAGCCCATGCGCCAGACGAATTACCGCCAATTGCGCAATCCGTTCCCGACAATGGATGTGTTTTCTGCCGATCAGGTCGAGGACATGCATCAAAGCGCCCTGAAGATCCTCGAAGATCTTGGCATGCGTGTTTTGTTACCAGAAGCACGCAATATCTTTGCAAAAGCGGGCGCACGCGTCGAAGGAGACATGGTCTATGTCGGCCGTGATATCGTCACTGCCAGTATTTCCAGCGCACCGAAATCCATTGCGTGCCGTGCAGGCGCACGACACCGGGATTTGGTGATGGAGCTTGGCACTTTGGTGTTTCAAGCGGGTGCAGGTGCGCCCCATGCAACGGATCTCGAACGCGGACGCAGGCCGGGCAACGCACGGGATTTTATCGAGTATCTGCAATTGACCCAGCATTTTGACGTTCTGCAAATGATCTCTCCTCAAGTAGAGCCGCAGGACGTGCCGACCCACTTGCGCCACTACTTTACGACCGAAGCGCAACTGACATGGTCGGATAAATTTCCATTCACCTATGCCCGGGGAACACCACAGGTGTTGGAGTGCTTTGAGATGATCCGCGATTACCGCGGCGTCTCGGACGAGGCATTTTGTGCCGCGCCCCATACCTACACGATCATAAATACCAACTCCCCAAGGACGTTGGATATTCCAATGGCGCAGGGTCTGATTGACTTTGCCGGTCATGGTCAGATGTCTATCGTGACGCCGTTTACGTTGATGGGGGCAATGGCGCCCATCACGGTTGCCGGTGCCATCACACTCAGCCATGCCGAAGCCTTGATGGCGATCACTCTGACCCAATTGGTTAAACCGGGTGCCCCGATCTGCTACGGGACCTTTACGTCTAATGTCGATATGAAGTCCGGAGCCCCCGCCTTTGGCACGCCCTCTCATTTTCAGGCCTCACTGGCCGCAGGTCAACTGGCACGAACACTGGGCCTGCCGTGGCGCTCTGCTGCGGGCTCGGCGTCAAACATCAATGATGTGCAGGCCGCCAATGAAAACCAGATGGGGCTTTGGGGATGTCTGATGGCCGGCGCGACTGTGATCATCCATTCTGCTGGCTGGCTGGAAGGCGGTCTGTCAGTCTCCTACGAAAAGCTGGTGACCGATGTTGAGGTCCTCAATATGGTGGCGGAACTCTGTGCAGGTGCTGAGGCCGGCACAGATGAGATCGGCCTTGATACCGCAATCGCGGAAGTCATGCCGCAGGGCCACTTTTTCGCAACCAGCCAAACCATGGCGCGGTATAATACGCAGTTCTACGACCCCATTGTTCACGACTACGCCAACTTTGGCACATGGACAGAACGGGGCGCGCGCGACGCAAACACCCGCGCAACGGATGTCTGGAAAAAAATTGTAGCTGACAAGACACAACATGGTCTAAACAATGAACGGCTTGACACCTTGCAGAAATTTATCGCCAAACGCACCAAAGAGGGCGGCGCGCCGCCAGAAAGCTGAACAAAACATGACACCGTCAGGCGATCAGAAGTCTGTGAACAAATCCCGGCATGGCAATAGTAAAGTCACGCGTGATGAATGGCTGCAAGCTGCGCGGGACATTCTGGTCACAAAAGGCGCAAGCGACGTCAAGGTGCTGACGTTGTCCAAACGACTGGGCGTCGCAAGATCCAGTTTTTATTGGTATTTTGAAAATCGCTCTGACCTTTTGGACGCCTTGCTAAAGGAATGGGAGGCACGCAACACGAAATGTATTGTCGACAAATGCGCCTTGCGCACCACCAGTATCGCGCAGACCGTCTGCCATTTTTTTGAATGTTTCATCGATCCGCGACTATTTGATCAAAGGCTGGACTTTGCCGTGCGCGAATGGTCGCGACGCGATGCTTTTATCCGGTCAAAAATCGACGAGGCAGACCTCGCGCGCCTTAAGGCGTTGACCCATGCATTCGCGCGCCACGGATATGACGCGGCGGGGTCAGATGCCCGCGCGCGAATTTTATATTTCATGCAGCTTGGCTACCATGCCTTAGATATCAAAGAGAGTTTTGATGTGCGGCTTGCGCGGGTTGAGGCTTATCTTCTGGGCTTTACAGGTGTCTCGCCAGATCCCATCGATATCAAGAATTTCCGCACCCGCGTTCTAGAGCTTGGAGGTCTGCATTGAGCCGGTATTCAGCGTGGAGTGTGTTTCGCGAGGGCCTGCGGAAAGGCAAGGGCTGGGGGCAGGCATGGCGTACACCAACCCTTAAAAAGGCCTATGATGTGGTCATTATCGGTGGTGGCGGGCACGGGCTTGCCACCGCCTATTATCTGACCAAAAACCATAGGATCAAGAACGTTGCGGTGATCGAAAAGGGGTGGCTTGGCGGTGGCAATACCGGTCGCAACACCACCGCAATCAGATCAAATTATTTTCATCCCGAAAGTGCTGCGCTTTATGACAAGTCCGTACAGCTTTATGAGGGGCTATCACGGGATCTGAATTACAACGTCATGTTTTCGCAACGCGGGATGATCGTCTGCGCTCATTCAGTACCCGAAATGGAAATGGCAGCGCGACAATGCAATGCCATGCAGATCAACGGTGTGGACGCGGAACTGCTGGATGCCAAACAAATCCAGCATCTGGAACCCGCTCTGAATTTTGGGGCCTCAATGCGCTATCCCATCCACGGTGGGGTGCTGCAAAAGCGGGCTGGCACCGGTCGGCATGATGCCGTTGCCTGGGGTTTTGCGCGCGCAGCAGATGCGGCCGGTGTTGATATTATCCAAAATTGCGAAGTCACTGATGTCATCATTCAAAACGGACGATGTACAGGCGTCAATACATCGCTTGGCGAAATTTCGGCCGGTGTCGTCGGCGCTGCCGTTGCAGGCCATTCGTCGGTGCTTGCGGATATGGCGGGCTACGAACTGCCCATAACGTCCTATGTTCTACAGGCCTTCGTATCCGAGCCGATCAAGCCCGTTCTAAACGCGGTTACTTTGTGCCCACCGTTCGGGACCTACGTCAGCCAATCTGATAAGGGCGGCCTTGTCATCGGTGGTGGACTGGACCGCGTGCCATCCTACGGACAGCGCGGAAACATGCCCATGCAGCAAACAGTTCTTAGCGCATTTTGTGAGATGTATCCGTCGCTTGCCAAGGTTAAATTGCTGCGACACTGGGGCGGAATCGTAGATGTGACACCTGACAGTTCTCCGATTATCGGACCGTCAGGGGTGGAGGGGCTGTACCTGAACTGCGGATGGGGAACAGGTGGCTTCAAAGCAATCCCTGTTGGTGGATATCTGCTGGCCCATCTGCTTGCGACAGGAAACCATCATGATCTAAGCCGTCCATTTGGACTGAACCGTTTCGTATCAGGCAGACTAATCGACGAAGCGGCGTCGTCCGGCATTGCTCATTAGAAAGGACGTTATATGCAAATTTTTCCCTGTCCTTTTTGTGGTGAGCGGAACGAAACCGAATTTCACTTTGCCGGAGAGCTTGGCAAGATCCGACCGGACACAACTGCGGACGTCGAGGCAGACGCATGGGCACGCTATCTTTATACGCAGCGCAATGAAAAAGGACATGTCCGTGAGGTCTGGATGCATATCCCCTGCGCCGAGCTTTTTGTGCTAGAGCGTGATAGCGTCACCATGGATGTCCTTGGCAGCCACCCCTTGCGAAAGCCACCCAAATGAGCATGCGTCGCATAGATAATTTTGGTCTGGTGGATCGCGCCAAACCGTTGAGCTTTTCGTTTGACGGTCGCAGGTATCGTGGCTTTGATGGTGATACGGTCGCCTCGGCACTGATCGCATCTGATGTGCGTATTCTGGGGCGTAGCTTTAAATATCATCGTCCCCGCGGTCTTTGGAGCGCATGGAGCGATGATCCCAATGCCATCATGGACATTTCGCAAAATGGACGCGTCCTTCCAAATTGCCAGGCATCCACGACCTACTTAGAGGACGCAATGTCAGCGCGTGCGGTTAACGCCTGGCCGTCGGCGGCGCGCGATATCAAAGGCGGGCTGGATCTGTTTCACCGGTGGTTGGGTGCTGGTTTTTATTACAAGACCTTCATGTGGCCGGACTGGCACCTATTCGAGCCCGCAATTCGTAAAATGGCCGGGCTTGGGTCAGTCAGCCAGGATGTTTTGAGCGATTACTGTGCTGATCAGACTTTTGATCACTGCGATGTGCTGGTTGTGGGAGGTGGCGCAGCAGGGCTAACGGCTGCGCGTGCGGCATCCGAGGACGGACAAAACGTGTGTCTGGTCGATGATCAGAGGCTCCCAGGTGGCGGCGTCTACCAAATGCAGTCAGTAGACGGGCAAGACCCAAGCGATTGGGTGGCAGATCAATGCAAGGCGATACGCACCGCAGGCGGTCGCATTTTGAACCAGACAACGGCCTATGGCGTCTATGATCATGGATTGATCGGGCTGATGCAGACCCATCGTTTCGGCGTTGCACCGGGTTTGATCCGGATGCGTGCAGACCGCGTCGTTTTGGCCACCGGTGCATTGGATCGCCCCATCACCTTTCCCGAAAATGACCGGCCCGGCATTATGTCCTTGGCCGGAAGCGCAGAGCTTCTGGCACGCTACGGCGTGTTGGTTGGGCAAAATCTGGCTGTTGTGGCAAACCATTCACTTGCAGAGACGTCGATTGCCCTTCTCACGCGTGCAGGAGCCGAAATCACACGAATTGACCCAAAGGTGCGCCCGTTCAAAGCCTATAAAGGAGCAAGAGCCACAGGTCTGAAACAGGGCGGTCACGCACGCCTTTTTGACGCTGTGCTGACATCCGGGGGGATGACACCGGTCATCCATTTATGGCGCCATATGGGAGGAAAACTGGATTGGTGTGAAACCCGACAGGCGTTTTTACCAGCCGAGACGCCTGCCAAAATGATCGCCATTGGTGCAGCCAATGGAACATTCGAAATCGATGTTGCATTAGAAGAGGCCCGATGCGCGGGTATAGGCCATGCGAGCTTACGCGCCGACACGCGCTATCACATCACCGCTCTCTGGCCAGAGCCTGCCAGCAAAGGACGGCAATGGATTGATTTCCAGCATGATGTCACCCTCAAAGATATCGAGATCGCAGCGCAGGAAAACTATGTCTCGGTTGAACACCTCAAACGCTACACCACACTCGGTATGGCGTCAGATCAGGGCAAGACATCAAATATGGCAGGCCTTGCGGCCATGGCCGCCCTTCAGGGGCAATCTATCCCAGAAGTGGGAACCACAACGTTTCGCCCGCCCTTTGTCCCCGTTCCGTTAGAATTGTATCGCGGCCCGCACCGTGAACAAAACTGGCACCCATTAAAACGACTGCCGTTGGAAAATACCCACCGTGCGATGGGTGCAGCCCTTGGGGAATACGGCGGATGGTTGCGGCCCGGTTGGTATGGTGATGGCGATCCCAAAACGCAAATTGCCGCAGAAGTCCGCGCCGCTCGCACGTCTGTGGGTCTTTTTGATGCATCTCCCCTTGGTAAAATCGATGTCATGGGCCCTGACGCTGCCGATTTCCTGAATTTTATATATTACAACACAATCAATACCATGACGGTCGGGTCTATCCGGTATGGATTTATGCTGACCGAGGCGGGCGTTATTTACGATGACGGCGTCGTGACACGCATGGCGCACAACCATTTTGTTGTTTCATGTTCATCAAGTCACGTGGACGGCGTGCGCATGCATCTGGAAGCGTGGCGTCAAGACGGCCATGATCCAGATAACATTTATATCCACGATACAACGCAGCATTGGGCAACTGCGACGATCACCGGCCCAAAGGCACGGCATGTCTTAAACAGTTTGGGCTTGGACATTGATCTTGACGGCGCTGTCTTTGCCCATATGAGCCTACGCGAGACCCAGTGGCAAGGCACCCATGTGCGGATCGCGCGCGTGAGCTTTTCGGGGGATACAAGCTTTGAAGTTTCCATTCGTGCGTCGCGCGCGGCGTCATTGTGGGATGCCTTGGTGCGGGCTGGTGCTCCATTTGGCCTGTGCGCCATTGGAATTGAAGCCATGTCAATCATGCGCGCCGAAAAGGGATATATCATAATTGGAAAAGACACGGATGGAGAGACGATGCCACACGATCTTGGCTTTGCCGGACCAAGGATCAAGAAAACATCTGCCTTTTTGGGAGATCGCAGCCTGCACACGGACAAAGCCAACGATAAGGCCCGCCGCCAGCTTGTTGGTCTCATCAGTGAGAATGGTCTGTTGCCGACGGGGGCGCATATCGTTCACGCAGGCCAATCTCGTGGATATGTGACATCCAGCTATGACAGTCCCACTTTGAATGGTCCGATTGCCTTGGCATTGATCGCGAACGGTCATGCCAGAATGGGCGAGGCTGTCGAAATTTGGCATTTGGGGGAAACGCAGACAGCGGAAATCTGTGCCCCATGCTTTTTTGATATAAAAGGAGAGCAGCTCCATGCGTGACGATTCCGCGCGTTGGAATGCGCCATCCTCCTTGGACTATGCATCCGATGATCTATCAGTTATTGAAGTCACCTTGCCCTCGCAAATCTGGGTGTCGGGGACAGATGTTCTGCAGATTTATAAAGACAAACTCGTGTCTTGGCCTGATATTGTCGCAGCCCAAAACTACGCCCTCGCCTTACGTCGCGACCGGCTGTTACTGGTAGGTGCGGCGCAGCCTTTGTCGGGTTTTAATATACAACAAGGACATGCCACCAGTGATGTCAGCGACGCCTATAAGGTCATCGATATTTCAGGTAAAAGGGCATTTGACCGGCTGCGTCATGGAGCAGAGCTGAATTTGGACAAACCGTCTGCGTCGGTGATGCGTCGCGCCTTTGGGGTCGACGTGTTGCTCTATCGTGTCGGTACAGATGCTCGATTTAGACTACATGTGCCCAGGGCCTTGATGCAATCCGTCTTTCAACAACTAATTTCTTGACCCACTGATTTCTTAATTTTTATTATCATTTTCAGAGACTTAAAATACAATCATTGCCTTTATTCGGACCGCGCCAAAGGTTTGATTGCCAAGCGCAATGAACGTTAATCGCTCTGTTTCAACTGTTGATTGACACAGCGCTCACAAGGCGATTTTGCTCAAACAATCGCCGTTACCCATGATATGCAACGATGTTGCACAATGCCCAAGGATACCAAAAAACAACAGGCCTGCGCCACAGTCCGATCTACAAGCAGCTAGCAAATGCCAGTTCGATGAGGATTTTCTGATGCAGGCCAGGGTGCAGCCTTTCGGCTTGGCCCGACTGTGGCCCACGTTGGAAAATCTCTCGGGGGGGGGGGGAAGCCGCGGGGGCTGGGCAGTGTCTATGGGCAAAAAGCGCTGTGGGTTGGGCTTGGACGTTGCTGTGGATGCGTTGTTCGTTAGATTTAGGGCGGCTGTTTTGACGTCTGGCAAGCACAGGTGCCTTGGAAGTGACCTGCGTCGCTTTCGGTTTGCACCTTTTACGTGACGTCTTGGATCGCTGCGCGCAAGCGATTTTGGCCGATGTCGCTGAAGCAACCGGGTTGTATTGAATGCGATGATCAGGCAATTGATCATGCTGCCTGTTTGCTTGGTGGCGCGCGGGATCGGGTAACTTGCCCGCGTTTGAATGTCTCGATGATCAGCATCGTACCGCCGCAACTGGGGCATGGTTCCGACAATGTAAGTGATGCGGGATCATCGGCGTGGCGTGGTTCTTGTTCAGGAGCGCTTGCCCCGATCCGTCATGTGAAGCT
>JAQXDR010000208.1 GCA_029251265.1 Pseudoprimorskyibacter sp.
ATCAACCGTCCATCCACAGTGACGGCACCGCCGATGCCTGTACCCAATAAAAGGCTTAAAACAACGCCCTGAGGTGTCCCCGCCCCGAACATAGACTCGGCCTGCGCGAACGCGCGGCAGTCATTCAGCCAAGTGATACCCGGGCCGGTCCTGTCTGCCAGATCTGTGACAAAAGGTTTGCCATCGGCTGGCAGGTTTGCCGTTATCCACTGCCCATTGGACGGATTGGGCATTCCGGCAGCCGCAATGCCAACCGGCAGATCTTTGTGCCCTTCGCGCAACCACGCCACCAAGTCCACCAAGGCTGAGACAAGGTCGGGATATGTTTCAGGGGTTGGAACGCGGCGCTTGTTCACCACCGTCCAGTCGGAATCAAAGCACTGCGCTTCGATCTTGGTACCCCCCAGGTCTATTCCTCCAGCTATTGCCATTCGCCAACCTCTACCGGGTGTAGACGGACGCCAGACACAACACGCGACAAGGTGGATTTGCCGGCGAATGGATTGTCAATGTTCATTCCCAAACGCGCCGACCACAAAACCGCAGCCAGCTGCGCAGGCAGTACAGACAACGCGCAGTCCCAGACATCCACGCCAAGTGTGCCAATCTCAAAATCCGCATCACGC
Source organism: Pseudoprimorskyibacter sp. (assembly GCA_029251265.1). Taxonomy (GTDB): domain Bacteria; phylum Pseudomonadota; class Alphaproteobacteria; order Rhodobacterales; family Rhodobacteraceae; genus JAQXDR01. The sequence continues at coordinate 627 of JAQXDR010000208.1, forward strand.
CCAATGGTCACTGTCTTGGCATTTGGAAATTGATTGCGCAGTTCCGCAACCAGATCCAGATCATAGGCGCGCGCCATCGGATCTGTCGACAAAATGACATGTATCATCGTGTCATCCGTGACAAAGCTTTTGGGGCCATGACGAAAGCCCAGAGTGGAATCCCAAAGAGCGGGAATTTGGCCGGCAGAAAGCTCCATGACCTTGAGCGCGGATTCGCGTGCTACATAGGTCATTGGACCGCCACCCACGAAAACAACGCGCTTTGGCGTGGGGCCTGCCAGAATATGCTTTGCACTTTGTGACAAAGCCTCTTCCGCCGCGCCGGCCAAGCGGGTCATCATTTTTGGCCCGTTGCGCGCGGTATCAAACACTGCCAAAGCCGTCAGAAGCATTGTGGTAAAGCTTGACGTCATGGCAAAGCCAGTGTCGTGACAGGCCTCGGGTAAAATCACAGCATGACCCGAAGATGCCTGTGCCAAAGCACTGGAAGAATTGCAGGTAATGTTTAACATTGGCATATCAGGACATAATGCCGAAACGGCCTGTAATGTGCCCAAAGTTTCAGCCGAGTCACCGGATCTGCCAAAGTTGACAAGCACAGTGTCCCTACGACCGGCAAGATAATGGTGCGGCCGCGCAACCAGATCAGTCGATGGCACTGATCGAAATCGGATAGGCCCGCACAAGGGCAGTCCCGCAGCAATGATATCCCCAATATAGGCAGAGGTGCCCGCGCCACAGAACCAAACCTCTTGCGGTGCCTGCTGTGTGATCCAGGAACGCAGGTTTTGTACCGGCAAGCGCGCCGCCCAGTCCTCCCAGATCACCGGTTGAGCATGGATTTCGCGCCAGGTTTGAGACGCGCATGCAGTGTCAATGGCACTTGTCATGATGTTTTCGTTACTTTTGACAGGGCCGATGGTGTGTCAGGGTCTAACCCAAGAGCCAATGTTGTGTTCAGAACCACGGGATACACCATGTACAACAGCATTGCGGCCATAGCCGCCGGGCACTGGAATTCAGCCTGCGGAGGGCGCAATCGAAACACCTCGGCGCCGGTTTCCACAAATCTGCGCTCAGCCTGATCCAGACTTTGCTGAGCCAACGCCTCGCCTGTATCCAAAATCAGAACAAACAGCGGGTTTGTCGCCAACTGTAAGGGTCCGTGCAACACTTCGGATGCGGAATAGGCCTCGGCGTGCAAAGCGGCCGTTTCCTTAAGCTTTAGCGCAACCTCTTGGGCGGCGCCGTAGCCCTCGCCACGCCCGATCACATAGACATGATTGGCCCGCAGCAGACCTGATTGCAGAGGCGCAAGATCCGGTTGCGGCCCTGCGGCAAAGGCATCCATAGCATCCGCAGCCGCAATCACGTTTTCCCTGTAGTCCGGCACCAATGCACCCAGTAACGACTGACCAGCGGCAATGGCACCAATAACGGATTTTGTCGCAGGGATCGCGAGCTCTGGCCCTGCCCCTATTGGCAAGGTCACGTTAGAGGCTGCCTCAACCGCTGATCCAGGTTGATTGGTGATCGCTACAACCTGCCCACCTTGTTGCCGGATGCCCTGCGCACAAGCCACGAGGTCATCGGACGCGCCAGATTGCGAAATAACCAATCCGGCTGATGATGGCATGGACACACCACCATACACTGAAAAGGTCGACGGCGGGAGCGACGTCATCGGGATCTTGAGATGTCGCATAAACAGATAAGACAACATCAATGCTGCCGCATCTGAAGATCCACGGGCAACGGTAAAAATTGTACGAAGCGCGCTGACATCAAAGCCGTCAAGCAAGGTACTGAGATCTTTGCGCGCGGTAGACGAAAATACAGCCGGGGCCTGAGCAATTTCCGACGCCATCCGTGCGCCGGGTTTTGGAAGATCATTCATCATTTCGTTCGCAAACCATATTGGTCAAAGTCATTCCAGAAATCGGTAAGATCGACAACGTCTCCGTTAGCGCGTGCCTCGTCCAAGGCCAAAGCGGCCACCCCGGCCTCCAAAGCATCTACAATACCGACAGGTAGTGTGTTTATCTTTCCTCGCAAAAAGGCTGCGATATCCTCGACCATCATGTGATCAGCGCCGTAATGTGCACCGGCCCGTGCAGCATCCTGTGTTGTGTAGTCTGCATCAAAAACGACTGTCCCATCGCGGGCAGTGACCTTTAGGTATCCACGAACAAAGTCACCTTCGGCCATCCCGTGTGTACCAATCACGCAAAACCGGCGATGTTCGTCGGGAACATTGATATTGGTATGAAAGGCCAAAGATGGACCGCTCTCGTAATTCAAAATGGCCACTTGGTAGTCGACGATATCTCCGTCAGACTGGAATGGATCATCCACGCTGTTCCAGACCGAGCCCTTTCGATGAAAGATTTCTGTTTCCGAATTAGAGGCGGGGGCATTTTCAGGGAGGAACGAACGCCGCCCGCCAAAGCTGGCAACCCTTTTGGGGCGCGAGCCTGTAATCATGTTGTAAATGTCCAAATCATGGCAACATTTTTCCAACATGAAACCACCGGAATGTCCGACCATCCGACGCCAATCACGCATGAAAAACGCACCATGATAAGGCGCTATATGTTCGTTGCCTTCGATGGACACGATTTGTCCCAGATGGCCGTCCGAGATCACGCGCCGTAAATCGACCATATGCTGGGAATGCCGCAAGACCAGCCCAACCATCAAGCGATCGGTCCCATATTCAGCCAACAGTCTGGCAAGGGTCAGCGTATCCTGTTTTGTGGTCACGACCGGCTTTTCAGTAAAAACCCTGACCCCTGCTTCCAGCCCGGCGGTAATGTCATCTAGGTGAAATTCGTTCGGGGACCCGACGAACAACATATCGGGCCTGGCCTCTGCCAGCATATCGCGCACCGAAGAATAGGCCGGAACATCAGTGCCAATCATCTCTAGATGGCTGGGCTGGGGATCATAATATCCAACCACCTTTGCTTCTTGCATGGTTTCGCAAAAAATGGACAGAACATGGCCTGCGCGCAATCCGATGCCTGATGTTACAATGCGCATAGATCTTTCCACTACTCTACAAGAACAGGAGCCTGGCGTCGTCGCAGAACCTTGCCCGCGCTGTCAAAGACATGACAGTCTTTGGGCTCTAATTTTAATTCAGCTTTTTGATCTTCGCGGATATCTGCTGTTCCACCAAGCGCGGCGCAAAGCCGGGTCCCGCCATCCGTCGTGCCATATGTGATCGATATACCGCCCAAGCGTTCAACAACCGAGACATTGATGTTCAGACCGCCGGCGCCCTGAGTGATATCCTCGGGTCGAATACCGACCTCGACCCGATCACCAGCAGACACACCTGCGCTCTCGACCGGTAGCACAAGGGCCGGGCCCGCATCTACTTGCACGCAAAGCCCTGCATCACCCACATCGGTCACCGTGGCAGGTAGAAAATTCATATTCGGCTGGCCAATAAAGGCAGCGACAAACTTGGTAGCAGGATGATGATATAGCTCCATCGGAGTGCCAAACTGCTCTACCCGACCTTGGTTCAGAACCACGATACGGTCCGCCATTGTCATGGCCTCAACCTGGTCATGGGTGACATAAATCATTGTAGCCCGCAAATCCCGATGCAACTGACTGAGCTCGACCCGCATGTCCCCGCGCAATGCAGCGTCAAGGTTGGACAGCGGCTCGTCAAACAGGAAAATCTTGGGCTCTCGAACGATGGACCGGCCGATCGCCACACGTTGACGTTGACCACCAGAAAGCTGCCCCGGCTTCAGGTTCAACTTGTCGGTCAATTGCAAAATCTCTGCCGCGCGCTGGACTTTATCCTCCAACACACTTTTGGAAAGCTTGGCCACACGAAGCGGGAAAGCAATGTTTTCAAAAACGGATAAATGCGGATAAAGAGCGTAGGATTGGAACACCATAGAGATGCCACGGTCAATGGGATGCGCGTCACTGACGTCGTCCCCATCAATCAACAAAGAGCCTGTGGTGGCCTCTTCAAGACCGGCAATGATCCGCAGCAACGTTGATTTTCCACAGCCTGATGGACCCACAAAGACAATAAATTCCTTGTCGTTTATTGACAGCTCTATGTCGTGCAATACTTGAGCATCGCCGAACGACTTACCTATGGATTTCAGGTCCAAAGTGGCCATTGTTCTGTATTCCATTCTTGTCGTGTAAACATGTCAGAAACACAGGGGCGACTGAATCGCCCCTGTGTGGTTTTGGCAATCACTCAGAGAGCGTCGTCAAGCTCTTCTGCTGCGATATCAACAAGGTTATCGACGGTGTCGTCTGCCAGAATGATCCCTTGGATCATATTGGTGAATACCGACTGCAGTGATTTAAAGTCTTCGACCAAAGGCTCTGGACCACCAACACCGATACCGTTCACAAACACCTGCCAGAAGTCATCACCTTCGTAGTAGGGGCTGTCAAAACCAAGCTTGGCATAGTCAAAAATTGGTGTCAGACCCCATTCTGTATCCAACGCGTACTGGCTGTCACCAGTTGTCAGCATGCCAGCCAACTGATGCGCAAGGTCTTCGTGGCCTGATCCTTTGAACACAGCAATTGAGTCCGTGATCAGAATCGTACCATTGCCACCCTGTGGACCTGCGGGCACAGGAACAACGATTTCGTTAATGTCGTCATTGTGCTGACCGCGTCCCCAAGGACCGTCGATATACATACCGATTTTGCCGTCGTTATACAGATCTTTCAGCTGCGAACGTTCCCATGCAGTGGGACCTTCCTGAGCCACAGACACCAACCGCTCATAAAACGCGAGCGTCTCGCGGGTGTTTGAGCTGTTGAGCTTATTTTCGCCCGTTACAGGATCAATCACCACACCACCATTCGAATACAGGTAGTTCAGGAACTGGTGCATCGTGTTATCAAAGTCTTTGCCGGCAAGGCCAACGCCAGCAGCTTCGGTGCTGTCATTGATGGCCTTGGCCATGTCATACATCTCGTCCCATGTTCCAGGTGCCGAACACGCCATTCCTGCCGCTTCGACAAGACCACAGTTGATGTACAATGCCTTGGTCGAGAACGCGCGCGGATATCCCCACTCCGTGCCTTCTACGGTCACGGTGTTCAGAATACCGGGCTGATATGCGCCGCGGGTATCGTCATTGATGGTCGCCGGAACGATCAGATCGTTGACCGCCAACTGACGCAGCGTGCGCGAGCCCATATAAGCGATGGAGGGTGGATCGCCCGCAGCCGCCAGTGTCAGGGATTTATCCTGACATGTGCCCCAAGGCACCGCCTCGATGTTGACTGTCACACCATCGTTTGCGGATTCGAATGCATCCACAACGGTCTGGTCTGCATCACGGATTTCACCGCCACACATAATGAAGTGAAGCTCTTGTGCCTGAACCGACATGGCCGATCCAACGACCACAGCGGTTCCAAGTGCCAGTGTCTTCAAGTGTCTCATGTCTAAACTCCCTTGGACATTTGATTTTGAGGTTATTCTTTCACCGCGCCGGCAGTCAGACCGGCAACGAGATACTTTTGAAGGTACAAAAAGATGATCATGACAGGCAAAACACCCGTCAAAGCCGCAGCCATCATTTCGTTCCATGTCACCGACTGGTAGCCGATGAATTCAAACAGACCAGCGGGCAAAGGCTGGTATTCGCGGGTCTGGTTAAAGGTGATCGCAAACAGGAACTGCTGTGCGTAGGATCCGATAAAGACCGCCACACCGACGACAATCAAACCCGGCACAGCCAGAGGCAACACAACACGGCGAAGCGTATAGAGACGGGATGCCCCGTCCATAAACGCAGCCTCTTCCAATTCAAGCGGGATTTTCTCGAGATACGAACGCAGCAACCAAATTCCGGTCGGTATCAGAAACGCGACACCCGGCACGATCATCGCCCAATAGCTATTTAGTAGCCCGAGACTGCTAAGCACTCTGTATAACGGTATCAACAGCACCGCGCCCGTGAACATGTTAACCCCGAGAAACAGCGCAAGACTGGCATTTTTGAACGGAAAATCCAGACGGGCATAAGCGTAAGCCGCCGGTATGACCAAAATCATCGTAAGGCCGGTGACCATGGCAGAGATAAACACCGAATTCAGGATATAGCGCCCTAACAAAGGGACCGTCTTCCACATATCCCGATACGCCTGAAAACTGAAATCATCGGACCAAAACTGATAAGGACTGCGGAACAAATGCTCCAGCGGACGCAAGGACGCCATGAACATCTCAAAAAATGGCAACAAAATGAAGATTAGGAAAACGACAATAGACGCGTAGATGCCAACAAGCTGTAACTTTGTGTACCGGTCCATCATGTCACTTCACCCCGTAATGCTTGTTCACCTTGTTCAAAAAGAACAGGTAGATCAGCGAAAATATGGCGAGCAAAATGACGATAATCACTGCCCGGGCGGCACCCTCTCCAAATTTGAAATTGGCAATGGCCGTTTTGTATGTGTCTACGATCAAGGTCGTAGACGCACTGCGCGGTCCACCCTCAGTCAGGATCCAGATGACTTCAAAGCTGTTAAAGGTCCAAATTGCGCTGAGCAACGCCATGGAAACGATCACAGGCATGATCTGTGGAATGGTAATCCGGCGGAACCTGTACCACCGAGACGCCCCATCGACCCATGCGGCCTCGTACAGATCACGGCTGACGCCCTGCATTGCGGCAAGAAAGAACAGACTGACCATGGGTGTACCCACCCACACATCTGCAACCACAGCCGAATAGAAGGCTGACCTTTTATACGCAAGGAATTCAAAGGATTTATCGACAACATCGATGTATTGCAGCGCGCCTGACAAAAGCCCGAAAGCGCCGTTGTACAACCACAGCCAACCAATCATCCCAATGGCAATCGGGATCACCCATGGCGGCATGATCAAAACCCGGAAAAGGCCGCGACCTGGCACGGCCGCATTCAACAGTGTTGCACCAATCAATCCAAGGATCAGCTTCAGTGAAACTGACAAAAACATCCAGTAGAACGTCCGCGAAATTGTTTGCCGAAACTTACGGCTATCCGCGAGATCCTGATAATTTTCCAGTCCAACATAGGTCTCACCACCGAGGCGCGCATCCGTGAAAGACAAGCGAAAGGTTTCAATCAAGGGCCAAGCCACGATAACCGCAATAAAGATCATCGCAGGCGCAATCAAAAGGCTCGCGAATACCCCCTGCGACAAGTGCAGCGGCGCCGTTCGCCTGGGTTTTACTTGCTGCTGATGGACCACGGCCCCCCCTGACTTGAATACGAATCACTCAACTAAACTCATGTTAACCGCAATTCTCACTCTTAAAACCAATTAAATACCAAAAAATGCTAAAAGGATAATTCTTCGCTTTTACCTTGATTTATCTATGGATTTGGATATTAAAAATAGACCAATAGAAATATTTGGTATCTAATTTTTCATACCAAAAAATGAAGAAGAACGATGTCTGATACTGAGATCTTTAGACCCCAAAAGTGGTTTAAGCCTGGCACAGGCCCACGATACCAACAGCTGGTGCGCTATCTTAGCGATGCTATTCGCACCGGTGAACTCGCCGCTGAGGCACAACTGCCTCCGGAGCGCGCACTGGCTGTTCTGGCGGATGTCAGCCGCGTGACAATCCGCAAAGCCATCACCGCGTTGGCAAATGAGGGATTGGTCCAACAACGGCGCGGTTCTGGTACCTTTGTGTGCTCGTCTTCTCCAAAGCTCGAGCAATCTTTATCCTCACTGGTATCGTTCACTGAAAACATTCGCATGCGAGGTCAAACACCGTCTTCAGAAATTCTAAAGCGGGGGTTGTTCATGCCGGACCGCAGCGAGTTTCTGATATTAGGCCTCACACCATCGTCACGCGTGGCGCGGATAAAACGTCTGCGCTATGCAGATGGGATTCCATTAGCAATAGAAATGTCGACGCTGCCTGCTGATATCTTGCCAGACCCTGATGTTGTTGGGACTTCTCTTTACGAGGTGTTACGGGCAAACGACCGCGCACCTGTGCGCGCAATACAACGGGTCAGCGCCACCAACCTGATGCCCCAAGACGCCGATCACCTGAAGCTCAACCCAGGTGACGCGGTTTTGAGCATCCAAAGAACCGCCTTTCTGCCCCATGGGCGGATCGTTGAATTAACAACGGGGCTGTATCGATCCGACATGTATGACTTTGTCTCGGAATTGAAATTGGAGCCATCAGAATGATTGATGTGGCGTGGGATGTGCAGGTGGAGGGTTCTGACATTAGGTGCACCATCTGCACAGACACGGACTTGGATGAACCTGTTTTGTGCTTTTCCCTGATGGCGCCACCGGCAAGCGGGACAGGATGCATGTTGATCCACAGCGATGGCGGCTACGCAGAAGTGCAGCTGCCGAACTTACGTGCAGGCGTCCCACATGCACTGGTTTTGAAATACGCCAATCCAGACTTTCGTCCTGTAAATAGGGCGTGGCTACCTCTTGGCAGCTATCTACGCACCCAAACTGGGATCATCACGTTGCCCGTATTACCGGCAGGGATCGCATCAGGATCAGAACAGCAAAGCACGCCCCCCAAGGATCTTTGTATGATACCAGACCCCATGCAGTGGGAGCCAAAAGAAGGGCAGCTAGGTTTCAATGGAGTGGCCTTGCACGATGACTTGTGGGCAGGTGTTGAAACCCTTGCCCGTCGCTGCAATCTACCTTCGTTTTTCAATAGCGATGGCGTTAGTACAGCGTTGCACCCCGACCCTGACCTGCACAGCGATGCCTATCGCATAGATATTCGGACCGATCAGATCGTGGTTCATTATGGTGGCCAGGTCGGGGCACATTATGCCGGCATATCGTTATTGATGCTGCGCTCAACGCATGACCAATCCCTGCCCTGCGGCATCATCACAGACCAACCGCGTTTCGGCTGGCGCGGACAACATCTGGACTGCGCCCGTCATTTCTTTGCTCCCGATACAATTCATCAGCTGATCGACCTGATGGCCCTGCTAAAGCTCAACCGGTTCCACTGGCATTTTTCCGATGACGAAGCCTTTCGGCTTGAGGTCAACTGCGCACCATCACTGTGGCAAAAAACCTGCTGGCGGGGCGAGGACCAGTTGATACCCGGAGTGTTTGGGGGCGGAGTCAAAGCGGGCGGAAGCTACAGCATCGAACAGGCAAAAGCCATCGTGCACCATGCGGCGCAATATCATATGGATGTCCTGCCAGAGGTCGAATTCCCAGCGCATGCGCTTGCGGTTGCACGGGCCTTTCCTGAAACACGCGATCCAGATGACCTTGGCCTAGAGCAAAGCGTGCAGGGCTATGAAAAAAACGTTTTGAACCCAGCAATGCCAGCCACATGGGCATTAATGGAGGCAGTCACTGACGAGGTCACTGATATTTTTCCATTTTCAATGCTGCACTTGGGGGCTGACGAATTGCCCGAGAGTACATGGGCAGGCTCACCTGCCGTGACGGCGCTGAAACGCGATCATGATTTGCAAACGACCGACGATGTGCAGGGCTGGTCTTTGGCGAGATTGGCGTCCCGATTAAAGGAAAACGGTATTCGCCCCGCAGCATGGGAAGAGGCCGCGCGTGGCAAAAACGGTGGCATTGGAAACGAAGCTGTCTTGTTCAGTTGGACAGGTCAAGCCGCCGGTATTTCGGCCGCTCGAAATGGTTACGATATTGTCATGTGCCCTGCACAGCACGTCTATTTGGACATGGCCCATACAGACAGGCCGGATGATTGGGGGGCTGCATGGGCCGCCTGTATCAGTCTTGAAGATACAGTAAACTGGACAGTCATTCCTGATCCGTCGATTGCAGATCGTATTATCGGCGTACAGGGAACGTTTTGGTCGGAATTCACCACAAGCGATACAGAAATTCAGCCGATGATCGCCCCTCGTATTTTTGGAATTGCAACAAAAGGGTGGTGCCATACAGATGAGGTCGAGCCTCAAAGGCTCAAGCTTGCATCATCAAGGCTATGCACTTTGCTTTCTGCGATGAACTGGCGCTGGAATCCCGCGTGTTTTGATTGACCCGGCAAGATATGCAATCAACGGGCGTCCGACGTGCAGTATTTACGTGCATGTTGTTATTCTATGCGCAGCCCCTGCAACTTGGGGTGTGGCTGGCTCGTATTGCCGAGATTCAAACCAGCCTTGATCTAACCAAATCAGAACTCTCACTGGCCTTAATCGGCATGCCTTTTGGATTGTTGCCCACTCTCTATTTTGCGGGCCAAATTATAGATCGCATCGGACCACGCCGATCATTTCTCTGGGCATTTCCACTCATGTGTTTCGCTGGAATTGCGCCAAGTATCGCAATCAACCAGACAATGCTCTTTTTCGCGCTGATGTTATTGGGGGCTGTGTTTGCCTTTACCGAGGTCGGATTAAATGTGTTTGCCGCAAAAATTGAAAAGGTTTTTCAAGTTCAGATCATGAATCGCGCACATGGGTTTTGGAGCCTTGGCGTTATGACTGGAAGCTTGATTTCCGTTCAATTGGCGGACCTAGATATGACTGCGCAACAAGCACTGACGCTTAGCGGTCTACTTGCCGTCTGTATTTTGGTCATTGGCAGTTGGACGGCGCCTGACCTTTCGACAGATCCTGACACATCACTGTCATCATCAATGTCGGGAATCCCGACAAGCATATTTCCAATTATCGCTGTGGTATTTGGCGCGACACTTGCAGAGGGCGCGATGAACGACTGGGCGACGGTTTACATGAACGAAGCCCCTTGGGGAGGTGGCCCGAATGATGGTCTGGCAGTAACCAGTTTTGTAGCTATGGTTACGCTCGCACGGTTTTCAGGCGACTGGTGTGCGCGCCAGTTTGGTGTTGTGGTGCTGGCGCGTACGGGGCTTTGCCTCTCTATCTTGGGCCTATTAATTCTTATAAATGCCACTTCCATGTTAATGGCTTTGACAGGATTTGCACTGGTGGGTCTGGGCGTTGCAACTATCTTTCCACTCGCAATCAGTGCCACTGCCCGCCTTTCAACTCAGCATCAAGCGCGCAATGTCTCGATTATGACTTTCGGAGCACTTTTAGGATTTTTGGTGGGTCCGCCAATCATAGGGTTTGCATCCGATGTATTGGGTTTAAAAACGGCCTTAAGCGTCATCATCCCTGTATTGGTGATCAGCATCTTTTATGCCAGCCGCCTGAAATAGGGGTGTCATGCCAGCTTCCAAGATCAAGTTTGCGCGTTCCATATTGCTGCAATGACGCCTTGGTCCTTTAACATGCGCCATAGATCACAGTTCCACAAAACGATAATGGGTATCGTGCCAAAAATTAATACAAAGGACACCGCATAACGCCTGTCCTTATGTCAAACAACTTGCCCAATATCCGCTTGGGCCTGTTCCCCTCGGGGCAATTTGAGCCGCTATACTTAAAATCATGAGAAACATCATAAGATGTTAAATTCACCCACATGCACATGCGACGTTCCCTTAGGATAAGACCTCTATACGTGAAGACGCCAGAACTACCTGATGCCAGACACCTTGGGGTTGTCTGAGTTTATGCTTCGCATCAAATCTACGCCAAGCATGACAATCGAGAGAGAGAATTCGAACATAAGTCCATTTACAAATGCATTCGCAGATTTGAGATCTTTATATTCGGTGGACAATATATGTTACATGCCATGGTTTAGCCAACTTTCTTAGTTTTAACACTTCAAGCAATTTTTTTCCAGAAGACAACCGCGGTTCAACATATCGCAAAAATCTCAATGCGATGTATCCCGAAAGAGACCCCAAGCAATGTATACGATCTTAAATGCAGCACCAGACACTGGAAACCAAGGTGTTAGCGCGCTCTGTCTCGCTGCTGTTGCAGGCCTTTCTACACGCGGGCTAAGCGGAATTGCGGTTGCTGACCATGGACGCGGAAGCCGTCCTGAAACTTGGAAAATTGGGGATAGCACCATAGATGTGACCCGATTTGGGCTGACCAATTCACGCCGCTTATGGCGCGCAGACAATCTGCGCAACGTGCGCATTCAGGCACGCTTTGGTGGGGCAATCAGTCCATCCGCGCGTGTGATCGCAAAATCACGTGCTATTCTAGATGTGTCCGGTGGCGACAGCTTTACAGACCTGTATGGTCCACGCAGATTTCAGTCGATGGAACTGACCAAGAGGCTAGCACTCGATAATAACATTCCCCTGATATTGCTGCCACAAAAGCTGGGTCCATTCAATGATCGCGCGATGCGCACAAAAGCCATCGACATCCTTCGAGGTGCCAAAGCAGTCTTTTTACGCGATGCGCATAGTTTTGATTTTGTGCGCGACGCTTTAGGACAGGATTTTGATCCCGAACGGCACCACCTTGGGCCAGATATGGCTACGCTACTGCCCCGTACACGGCCCGCGCAGGCCCTGCCTGACACAATTGCGCGCTGGCTGGCCGCGGAACGGGACGCGCCCCTCGCTGGATTGAATGTCTCGGGACTTTTGTGTCATAAAGCATTGGAACAACAGAGTCATTACGGCTTAGCTGACCCACATGATATCCAGATTGACGCGGCCGCGAATGCAATACTAGACAGTGATCCCGACATCCGTTTACTGCTGATCAGTCACGTCCAACGCCCCGAGGGTGATCCAGAAAGTGACTTCACTGCTGCCCAAGAATTAAAGCTGCGATTGGGTGACCGCAGTCACCGCGTCGAAGTACTGCCTCAAAGCCTTGGCGCGACTGAACTCAAGTGGGTGCTTGCGCAACTAGACTGGTTCGCCGGGGCACGAATGCATGCCACGATCGGAGCCTTTTCATCAGGCGTGCCAACGCTTGGGCTGGGGTATTCCGACAAAGCTTATGGCACATTTGCGCAATGTGGGATTGGAGACGAGGTTGCCGATCTACGTAAATTAACGGCATCAGATCTTTATGATGCTGTGCAGTCCTCTGTTGCGGGGCGCGCCGATTTGTACAATCGTCTTGCATCTGTATTACCCTCTGTCAAAAAGGCTGCCTCTGTTCAGATGGATACAATAGCAGCGGCTGCTCGAGCGAACTGACTTAATGGCCCGAACCCCGACAAAATCTGCTCGCATCACCGCGATAGCCGTGCCCGTTTTAAACGAGGTGGCAGCCTTTGGCCGATCCATATTCCTCGCGCAAATTCTTGGAGCAGATGAACTGGGCCGCGCCATGATGCTGGCGCTTTCGTTACGATTGGTCGAAATGGTGGGCGATCTATCAATCGAGCGTCTGATGAGCGTATCGTCTGATGGTAATTCCACGCTGCTTCAGGCGAACTTGCAGGGCGCCATAATAGTGCGTGGCTTGTTCATGAGCCTTTTTTTGCTTCTGCTGGCCCTTCCCTTTGCTGAAATGTTGACGGACGGGCCGGCCCTGATCAGCTATTGTACACTCGCTTTGGTGCCATTGGTGCGGGCGGGAATGCATCTTGATTACCGCAGATGGGAACGTAACTTCAACTATCGTGGCCTTGCTATTGTCGATGGTGGAGGGGCTTTGGTGATGTTGACCCTGACCCCAGTCCTAGCATTTGTTTGGGGCGATCACCGCGCGATTGTCGGTATCTTTTTGGGCCACTCTATTGCTCAGGTTGCACTTAGTCACGTTATTGCCCGACGCAAATTTGTTGTACGGTTTGACCGCTCGAGCCTAAAGCGGGTTTTGAATTTTGGCGCACCGCTGGTCGCAAATGCGGTTCTTATGTTTCTGACATTTCAGGCAGATCGACTGATCGTTGCAGGGTTTTACACATGGAGCGATGTAGCAATCTACGCTGTGGCCCTACAGTTGGCGATGCTACCTGCCCAAATCATTGGCCGCGCCGCGGGATCACTGCTGACACCCCGGCTGCGCATCGCCCGAGACAAGGGTTTACTAACCAACTTGGTGCCACGACTGCTGACATTCTACGGTCTGATTTCCATAGCTTTTTTGATAGGATATGGTCTGACTGCGGGTGTCGTAATCCCGTGGGTATATGGTGCCAGCTTTGCAACTGCACCACTTGTTTTGTGGTGTCTTGGTGCTGCTGCTGCTGGGCGTATCCTGCGCACGCCGTTATCACAACTGGCAGTCGTGACGGGGCGCACAGCAGATCCAGCGCGTTCTAATTTGTGGCGCGCCGGGGCTTTGGCTCCCGCTTTGGGGTTTGCACTTGCCGGTGCACCGCTGGCAAGCCTTGCTGCAATGGCTGCAATTGGCGAAGCTGCTGCATCGGTTCGTGCAATGACATTACTGCGGCCTCAACTCGTTGGCGAACGGTCGAAAGGAGCCTGACGATGCCCCACGTTCAAACAGATCCAATCACGCATGTGGTAGCATCCCAGATGTGCACCGGCTGTGGTGCCTGTGCCGGATTGGTTCCTGACTTTATTACTATGGTGGATGATCCCCTGAATGGCAGACGCCCTGTGGTTCAGCAATCATCGGATGGCCAGTCTGCCAGTCAAAAGGCGATCTCTGTTTGCGCAGGAGCCGGAGCAAACCATTCTGAGCTACCCGCACGTGATCAGCTTGACCAGACTTGGGGGCCGGTTTTGGCCGCTTGGGAGGGTCACGCTACGGACTCTGAAATCCGGCATCGCGGATCATCTGGCGGAGCGGGCACCGCTCTTGCACTCTTTATGCTCCAAAGCGGTAAAGCAGGCGGTGTTGCCCATATAACGGCAAACAAACAGGATCCACGCTTGAACCAAAGTGTGATTTCCTCGGATAGGGACGGTTTGCTTGCCGCCGCTGGCAGTCGCTATGCGCAAGCAAGCCCTGCCGAATTACTTGGCCGTATCCGCAATAGTGATGATCCAATCGCATTTATCGGTAAGCCTTGTGATGTTGCCAGTATGGCCAAAGCCGCGTCCATTGACCCCGTTTTGGCAGACCACCTCGCGGTCACGATCGCAATATTTTGTGCCGGTGCTCCCAATCTGAATGCGACCGACAAACTGCTGGACCGCCTTGAGGTTCCAATTGAGGCCAAACTCACCGATCTACGGTATCGTGGCGAGGGATGGCCCGGTCTGATGCAGGCCAGTTATACCATGCCGGATGGGTCGGCACACGACAGCCTTGGTATCCCCTATGCAGAGGGCTGGGGCCGAATCCTGCAAGCCGAACGTCGCTGGCGCTGCCGGATCTGCGCGGATCATACCGGAGAATTTGCAGATATTTCTGTGGGTGATCCGTGGCACAATCCACCAGAAGGCGACCTGGATGATGGCCAGTCTTTAATCATTGCGCGCACCGCCAAAGGTGAGCGTATCATTCGTGCGGCGATAGAAGCGGGCGTCATCAACACAACTCCGGCATCGCGGGACGTCATAGCACGGGCCCAACCCAATTTGTTGGACACACGAGGGGCGGTTTGGGGGCGGCGCTTGGCCATGCGTTTGACTGGTCTGCCTGTCCCGAATGACAAGGGACTTTCGACGTTCCGACCTTGGATGACACATTTGTCTTTGAAAGCCAAACTTCAGTCCGTTGCCGGTGCCCTAAAACGAATATTCCGTTTGAAGCTGCATCGAAAGGTGACAATTCGGTCAGATGATATTTGCAGAGGGTCCGCACGATGACCCTTCATGACGCATTGAATAGCGGTCACGCAAATAATCTGGATGCACTTCGTGCTGTGGCCGCAATTGCGGTGGTGGTCAGCCATGCATGGCCTTTGGCCGAAGGTCCCGGAACAATAGAACCACTGGAGTCTTTGTTTGGCATCTCTCTGGGTGGATCGGCCGTTTTGATCTTTTTCTTTGTCTCAGGATTGCTGATTTCTCAAAGCGCAGCCCGTTGGACAAATAACAAGTCCCGTTTTGTGCAAGCTAGAATAATGCGTATTTGGCCTGGACTTGCGGTCGCGCTTTTGGTCAGCGCGGGACTGGCAATCATTTTCGGAAGTAGTGCAGGTCCGGTTGAGTTTGTCCTTTACGTCTTGCGGGGTCTAGCGCTTGTTTCCATCCAGCATACACTGAGTGGAGCATGGGCAAACGTCCCCTACCCCGGTGCGGTCAACGGCCCTCTTTGGACATTATTTTACGAAGTGGTGTGCTACATCTGCTGTGCCTCCATTATCTGGGCCCGTCATTGGTCGATGGCACTGCGCATAGCAGGAGGCATCGCTGCGCTACTCGCCATCTTTATCGCTCTGCAGGTCCCCTCTCTGGCCTACAGGCTGCATGTTTTAGCGCCTTTGGCATTTGCCTTTGCACTGGGTCACATCGCATGGCGATATCAAAAATACATTTTTCTTGGACGGCTCAGTTGGCTGAGCGCTGCAATATTGTTCGGGGTGGCTGCATACATCCCAATAGGGGCATGGACGCTAACTTGGCCGATGGCACTTACGGTGCTGCTTGTGGGTTATACATTACCAAGCGTTAGAATGCCGATGGATCTTTCGTATGGTATGTACATCTATGGCTGGCCAGTGGCGCAGACCAGCATTAGCCTTTTGACCGGCCTTTCGCCTTTTGGCCTGGCGCTGGTGAGCGTTCTGGCCACCCTACCCCTAGCCTACCTTAGCTGGACCTTGATTGAACGCCCTGCCCTGAATTGGGCCCGGCGCATGCGTTCAAAGACGAACTGATCAATGCCACGCGATGCCAAAGATCCCAATAAAAAGACCCGGAAATTTCTGGGTGTACCATTGGTAATCATCCTGTTTTTCGTCGGAATGATGTTACCAACATCAGTTTCAGTCAGTGCAGGTGGTTTGCGTCTTTCGGTTTATCGGATCGTTCTAATTATTATGTTTTTGCCCATGATGCTGGCCCTTCTGCAAGGCCATCGCGGCAAGTTAAACACTTTTGATATACTGGTCTTTGGTCATTCGATTTGGGCTACACTCGCCTTGATAAAATGGGGAGGCCTCGCGCAGGGCATTGAATCCGGGGGGATCTATGTTGTCGAATTTGCTGGTGCCTATTTTTTAGGTCGTCTCTATATTCGGTCGTGCAGTGATTTTTTTGCCTTTGCCCACGTTTTTGTAGGGATAACGGTCTTTTTGTTGATTTTTACGATCCCAGAATCTCTGACAAGTCAGCACATCCTGCATGATTTTTTTGCCTCTATCGCAGGAGGGGCACGCGCACCCTACATTGATCAACGCTTGGGATTGGAACGGGCGTTTGGTCCGTTTGACCATCCCATTCTGTACGGTGTGTTTTCAGCGGCAGCTTTTTCCATGGCGTTCTACGTCGTTCAAAACCGGGATCTCATGAACTTTCGGGGGTTCGCCATGACCCTTGGTGTTTGTATTGCCACCTTCTTATCCGCATCCGGGGGTCCATATGTCGTGTTGATGGCACAAATGTTTGTTGTCACTTGGGAACGCGTCTTGAACGGGCTTGCAGCACGTTGGAAGATTTTGTTCGCTATGTTTCTTGCTGCATACTTCAGTATCGACCTGTTAAGCAATCGAACACCCTTCCATGTATTTGTCACATATTTTACGTTTTCAACCCAGTCCGCCTATAACCGTATAAATATCTGGAATTACGGTACCGCCGAGGTCGCCAGGCATCCCATCTTTGGTATTGGCCTCGGCGATTGGGTCCGGGCACCATGGATGTCGGACAGTATGGACAACTTTTGGCTATTGATCGCGGTACGGTACGGCCTGCCCGCATGGTTTATGCTGGTCGCACTGATGTTTGGATTACTTTTCCTGGCAGGAAGTCGAAAGCAGTTACCACAAAACTGGTTAAACGCACGCCATGCATGGGCCTTTACCCTATTTGGTATTTCTGTAGCCGCAGCGACCGTACATCTTTGGAATGCATTGTTTGTGTTGTTCATGTTTCTGATTGGATCCGGCGTCTGGATGTATGACACCGACCCGCGTCCCGAAGATTATGATTCTGGCCGCGGCACTATGAAACGACTGCCCCAAAAGTCGGGCCAGACAAGACGCCGTCCACCTGCCCCACGGCCCATGTCCCCCCGCCCAAAGGAGACTCTGTTTTGATCCAGCTTCCTGATCCTGCGCGCGCGCACGCTGATCTATCAATCGTCATCGTAAACTGGAATACACGCGACATGCTGCGCGATGTTTTGGATAGCGTCTATAGTGGACTTGGCACACTGAAAACCGAGGTCTGGGTTGTCGATAACGCCTCTGATGACGACAGTGTCAAAATGGTGGAACAGGACTTTCCACAAGTCTGTCTGATCACCAATACCGAAAACCGCGGTTTTGCTGCTGCCAATAATCAGGCTCTCAGGTTGGCACGTGCGCGCCATCACCTGTTATTAAACTCAGACACTTTGGTGCATGGCGATGTGATCAGCACAAGCGTTTCCTTTCTTGATGACAATTCGGAAGTGGGGGTTATGGGATGCAGGGTCCTGAACACGGACGGTAGTTTGCAAATCACCTGTTCTAGGTTTCCTACCCTATTGAACTTGGCACTGCTTACCAGCGGTCTGTGGAAAATTCCTGGACCGGCTTTTCTAGATCGGTATCAGATGACGCGATGGACGCGCCGCGATACGCGCAAGGTCGATGTCGTGTCAGGGTGTTACATGCTGGTACGCGACAAAGCCATGCAAGAGGTCGGCATATTGGATGAACAATTCTTTTTCTACGGTGAGGAAACCGATTGGTGTCGCAGATTTCAAAACGCTGGCTGGAGCCTGATGTTTGCCCCTGTAGGCGAGATTACCCATTTTGGGGGAGGGTCCGTCAAAAAGCTAAACCACAAGCGTGATGTGATGCTGACAAGTGGTATGGTGCGGCTTCACCGCAGACATTTTGGATTTTGGGGAGCTGTTTTCTGCTGGCTCTTATTGGCTGCCTTCAATCTGTCCCGCGCCGTCTTTTGGAGCATTGCACAGCTCTTTTGGAAAAACGCTGCGACCCGGGCACGTCACTTCCGACGCGTCCTAGCCGATTTTGACCAGACTTGGCCCAAAAATGTGACCGCGCGGGGATACAGATTGTGAACGTTTTGCTAGCCGCACCAAACATTGATGGCACCGATGTTGGAGAAGCGTATGTCGCTTTTAAATGGGTCGAAGCTCTGGCAAAATTATGTAATCTCACTGTCGCAAGCTTAGAGCGCCCAGACCGGACACCATTGGCACTGCAGTTACCCAATGTTCGGGTCATTTCTTGGTCAGAACCAGCCTGGGCCCGAAAACACGAACGTTTGAATGCAATGCTCAAACCTGCCTTTCCCCTTTTTGCCAAACATTTGCGGCAGTTTGTACAAAACAATCCTAACCAATTTGATTTGGCACACATGCTAATGCCACAAGCAGCGCGCTACTCTTGTCCATTTCGCCATTTTGATACGCCTTATGTCATAGGACCATTAGGAGGGGCGCTGACCACTCCGTCAGAATTTGAGCCCGAAGCAGGCGCTGCGCCCTTGTTCACCCGTCTGCGGCAACTTGATGGTTGGCGGTTCCGTAACGATCCATGGTTGCGTGCCTCTTATATCAAGGCCGATATGATCCTTGGGGTCGCCCCATACATGCAACAGATCCTGTCCGATATTCCAATAAAACGATTTGAACCGGTGCTTGAATTGGGCATTGAGGCACTGGCACCGCACGTCAACCGAGTACCTGAACCCGGAAAACTACGCCTGCTACATGTTGGGCGGGGTGTACGCACCAAAGGATTGCGCGATGTCGTGCGGGCCCTTGGACATTTGAAGGATCTGCCCGGGGTTACATTGACCAGTGCTGGTGATGGTGAAGAGATAGCTTTGGCCAAAGCCGAGGCCGATCGCCTCGGCGTTGCAGATCGATGTCGTTTCCTAGGTCGAATACCACGCCAAGATGTGGAAGCGCTTTACCATGAGAATGACGTCTTTGCGTTTCCATCTTTTCGCGAACCGGCGGGAGGTGTTCTGTACGAAGCAATGCGATGGGGCCTGCCAGTTGTTACGGCCTCACGGGGCGGCCCCGAATGGATCATAGACGACAGCTGCGGCATTCGCATTCCTGTCACAAATCCCAAACAATATGCTGTGGATATAGCAGACGCGGTCCGCACCCTACATGATCAACCGTCCCACAGGATGGCTCTTGGGCAGGGAGCGCGTGCAAAAGTTGAACGAGAGGGCTTGTGGCATATCAAAGCCGAACAGCTGTTGGCGCTTTATCATGATATTTTTGAACAAAGGAACGCTGCATGACCGCTTTACGACCGCCCCGAGTGCTTGCCGTTGCATCTGGTGGGGGGCATTGGGTGCAGCTTTTAAGATTGCGTCGTGCGTTTGACGGGGCAGATCTGCATTATGCGTCAACGGTTCGTGACAGCGCCAGACACGTAAGCCCTGCCCCATTCCATTGGTTTCCCGATGCCAACCGCGACACAAAACTAAAGCTGGCCCTTTCAGCACTGATCGTGTTTTGGATTGTGCTGCGTGTGCGGCCAGATGTTGTCGTCTCTACTGGTGCCGCAGGTGGGTATTTCGCGATCCGCTTTGCACAATTCTTTGGTGGACGTGGCATGTTTATCGACAGCATTGCAAATGCACAAAACTTATCAAAAGCCGGTGCGCTCGCCCTTGGAAAGGCAGACCGCACATTGAGTCAGTGGCCCGAGGTTGCCGCCGCCACGGGGGCAGAATATCATAAAGGTGTTTTATGACCCGCATCCCAAATATCTTTGTTACCGTCGGCACCCAATTGCCCTTTGATCGCTTGATACGCACGGTGGCAGGATGGCATAGTCGCAACCCCGACATCGGAGTTTCCTATATTGTTGGCGATACCAAGCTGAAAGCCAAAGACTTTGGGAGGGGCGAAACCCATACCCGTCTGACATCAAAACCTTATGATCAACACTTTTCTGCAGCGGATTTGATCGTCAGCCACGCCGGCATGGGCACAATTATTACTGCTGCCGAAGCAGGAAAGCCGATCATCATTATGCCCCGTCGCGCCGATTTGGGCGAGCATCGAAATGATCATCAGTTGGCCACAGCAGAAAAAATGACGCGTCTTCAAAATGTGCAACGCGTCGACACCCATGACGAACTGGTCAAAGCCCTTGATCAATTTATTCTAACTTGGTCAGACAATGACACCGCGAAGAGCAGTTTAAGCGCAGATGCCACTCCCGAACTTTTAACCGCTGTGCGAAACTTTATTTTTGAAGGTCGTTCTGGATGAAGGCTACAATTTTAATACCTGCCTACAACGAAGCCAATGTCATCGCACGTACATTGCACGACCTGACCCGCAATATGAATACTGATGATTTTCAGATCATCGTCATTGCAAATGCCTGCGTTGATGACACCGCACAATTGGCGCAAATTGCATACCCACACGCCTTGGTTATAGAGACGGCAAAAGGCGGCAAAACAAACGCAATGAACCTTGGGTTTGCAAAAGCACAGTCATCGGTAATCGTTTGTCTGGATGCGGATCTGTCTGTTTCAGCCACGCATGTGGATGCGTTGATTGCCCCGATCCTTGCCGGTCAAGCACAGGGATCTTGTGGTCGTATGCATCTAGATCTGACGCGCTGTTCACGGGCAGTACGCGCATTCTATCGCATTTGGCAAATGAACCCATATTTTGATAAAGGCAAATTTGGCGGGCTCTGGGCGCTTGGTCCAGACGCCACCGCACGAATATTTCCGCTGCCAAAGGTGATTGCAGATGACGAATACGTCTCGCGTAATCTGGGCTCAAGCGAAAGCGTTTATGTACCTTCCTGCACATTCAATGTCCGCGCCCCGCGGACAATAGCAAGCCTGATCAAAATTCGCAGGCGTATCCGGCGTGGAACACGTCAGCTTGAGTCAATGGAGCTTTTGACCACGACACGCACAGGATCCGCATCGATAAAGCGAATTGCGTCACAGGTGTCTACACGTCCAACACTTTGGCCAGCATTTGTTTTATACGTCTCCATCAGCCTTTATGTACGGCTTTTGGTATCGATTGAGCCCCCCCAAGCCATAGATTTTTGGGAACGTGATACGTCCAGCAGACTCAAAAGCCCAACAGAGCACTAACCTAGTTTAACTGCATTCGACCCGCATGTCCCCCGTTTGACAAGCGCGTTCGTATATTTACTGGCCATAAACAATATCGGTCTTCCGCGAACTGTGGGGGGGTTAGTAGGGCAAACCAACATAGTTTTGTGCCAAAACCGCCTGTGCCTGTTCGCTCGACTTTAAAAACTCAATCTCAGCCAATTGCATCCTTAATTCAAATTCGGACTGATGCGGAAAATGGTGTAATAAACTGGTCATCCACCAGCTAAAACGTTGGGTTTTCCACACACGACTAAGAGCACGTGCGGAGTAGCTCTCAATCGCGGCCAGATCTTTGTCGCGATACAATCTCGTTAAAGCATCTGCCAGATAATAAACATCACTTGCCGCTGAATTCAGACCCTTTGCCCCTGTAGGCGGCACGATATGGGCGGCGTCACCACACAAAAACAAACGCCCCCATTGCATCGGTTCGCATACAAACGACCGTAATGGCGCGATGGACTTCTCAATCGATGGACCTGTTTCAATCGTATCAGCAAACTTTTCGGGGATACGTTTGCGAAGCGCATCCCAAAATAATTGATCAGGCCAAGCCTTTGGATCATCCCTGATATCACACTGGATATAATAGCGGCTCAGGTTTGCATGACGCATCGAACACAGCGCAAAACCCGCATCAGAATTTGCGTAAATCAGTTCGTCATGAACCGGTTTAGTTTCAGACAAGATCCCCAGCCACCCAAAAGGATACACTTTTTCAAACTCTCGGCGTGCCGTTTGCGGAATGGCCTGCCGGCTGACACCATGAAATCCATCACAGCCCGCAACATAGTCACAGCTGATATGACAACGCTGGCCGTTTTTGGTGAACGCGACACGGGGACTGTCGGCAGAGAGGTCTTCAATTTCCACGTCGGAAACTTCATAAATTATTTCGGCACCGTCTGCCTCACGTCTTGCATAAAGGTCGGCTGTTAGCTCGGTTTGTCCATATACCATGACGGCAGTCTTCGTGTGCCGGGCAAAATCAATACGGATCTGTTCATCGTTAAAAGAAATAACAGTGCCATCATGGACAAACCCCTCGACGTCCATCCGTGCACCCAACCCTAAGTCCCGCAGTTGTTTTACGGTTCCCGTTTCCAATACACCTGCGCGAATGCGACCAAGCACATACTCCTTGGTTTTCTGTTCTAAAACAATGTTATCAATACCGGCATTGGTTAGGTGCTGGCCCAACAACAGACCTGAGGGTCCTCCCCCGATTATGACCACATTTGTCCGCATATGAATCTCTCCCTGAGATGTTTATGCAATAAATCTGCCGCAGAGCACACCATCAAACTACATGCGCATGTCCTCTTTAAAGATACATATTCGGCAGCTTTTTGACTGTAGATATGCCGTAACTCGCGAGACATTTCCTTTAACCTCCCAGATTTAGGAAGGAGGAGATGCTTATGATCAGTGACAAACGGGAGATTCAGCGCAAGTTGCTAATACTTCGATACGCTGAAGAGATCG
>JAQXDR010000213.1 GCA_029251265.1 Pseudoprimorskyibacter sp.
CGAGGTTGCCACCAAAACGATCCAGGATGCGACCAGCCCGCTTGATCTGCTGGTAAGTAAGAAAGCCGGTACCGGTTAAATCGGGCCACCATGCCCCGTCCCAAACTGGAGGTCGCGGATACCTGAATGCGTTCGAGACTGGTTCACAAATGCGGGCTGGGATTGGCAAGTGGCTGACCTATTACAACTCTGAGCGCTGCCATTCGACGCACGGCATATTGACCGGCGATGAGGCCTATGAAAGCAAAACAGAGCAACTAAGATTAGCAGCCTAAATGAACCCCTGATCCATCTTAACAACGCTGCAAACTGGTCGAAAAAGCAGGACCACCTCTTCGGCCTAGCTTGCGCTGGTTTTAGACACCGCCTTGTTGCGCAACAACGGCCGCTGCTAAGCTGGCTTTCTGCCGAGGCCTCCGATTTCTTGTTTGGTGATGTGGTTTGCTACAATGAGCGCCAATAACCAGCCTGTGCAGACCGAGATGCCGATGCCAAGCCAAACGCCCCAAACATCCAAACCTATTACTCCGATCATCAACCAAACAAAGAAGGCCACGCCAAAGCCTTGTCGATAAATTGATATCCAGAGGGTCCATATTGGTCTTTTGAGAGCTTGCAACAAGGAATTTATAGAAAACATCATCATGTAGATGCCGAACAGGATGCTATCGACGCGCAGATAGCTTTGGCCAATGGCAATGACGGTGGCGTTGTCCGTAAATAATGACATGGCGAATGCACCACCGAACCACAACATGGGGGCTGCAATCACCGTCATAACTGCCCCGGTTTTCCAGCAAAACCACACTGCTTCGCGTACGCGATTGTGTTCTTGTGCTCCAAAATTCTGGGCAGCAATCGGCAACAGGGCCCCCGTCATGCCGAGCACGGGTAACAACAAGATCTGCTCAATACGCAAGGCGATCCCGTATGCTGCAATAGCCTGCCCGCCAAAGCCCTTAAGCGCGTATTGCACCACAAATCCCGAGACGAACATTACCATCATTGCCGTGGTGGTCGGCAGCATTTGGGTTGTGATTTCGCGAAAACTGGACCGCATTGGGAATAGCTCGGGGAGGCGTGCGCCTTTGACGACGCGCAAACGGAATACTGCGCGCACGACAAACACCATGACGCCGGTCTGGGATACGACTGTGGCCAATGCGATACCGTTGAACCCCAGTGCGGGCAGAACACCCGGAATGCCGTATATAAAGAGTGGGTTTAAACCGATGTTTGCGAAAAATGCAGCCATCATTGCACGTTGCATTGTAACGCTATCGCCATGCGCCTGCAGAATGCCATTAGCGGAATAGGCAATTAAAAACCCTGGCAAGGCCGCCAAAAGCCAATAAAAATAGCCCGTGGCAGCGTCTCGATAGGCGCCAGGTTCGGACACCAGCGTAATCAGCAGTGGCCCTGCAAAAAAACCAAAAACGATCAAGAGTGCGGTAACCACCATTGCAAAAGCCAGACCCTGCATCGCGGTTTTCCGCGCCAGCGCATCGTCTTTTTTGCCTCTTGCATTTCCAACAAGAGCGCTCATTGCGGATCCCGTTCCAAATCCGACCGCCATCATAATGAAAAACGCCTGAAACCCGATCGCCAAGCCTGCTTGTGCGTCTGTCGAAATCTGACCTGCGAAATAAACGTCCACAACATTATAAAGGGTCGTGAACAGCATCCCCATCGCGGCGGGTATCGCCAAAGACCGGAAATGCCCAGATATCGGGCCGTCGGTCAGGTCTTGATCACGCATTTGGCAGACTTTCTTTTGATCAGGCGCGGATGGTCGAACCAAAGACGATGGCGCCCCAAACCGAGTGAAATTATCTATTATCACCTATGACGCAGGTTGCTTGAAATGAAAATGGTCAACTGGCGCACCGTCCGGACCTGTCGCGGGCTGCGTGTTCTTTTTGAGCCGGTATTCTGCCCGAAAGAAGATACATCACTGCAAAGATCCCCTCCTTGAAATACTGCCTCCAGTGCCTTGAAGAACAGGTCAATAAATGTGTTGTCCCAGAAATTTTCGTTTCCCGAAATTGAACGCTCTCACTTTGTGTTCACGGGGTTTGATTGCCACGCAGGCCGTCCGCGTGACGCCATCTTTGGGACACGGCGCAACCGGTCAATGGGATAGACCTGCATACCAGCTTTTGACCTTAAAAAATATAGATTGCCCCCGTTGATCAGGCTGCAAACATGCTCACCCTGTTGGAATTGCCAAATACGATGATTGGTGAAGAGATCCTCTTTGCAAACGTGGATCGTAAGAGCGACAGGATGCATTCCAACGGTTGTTAGGTTGTAGGTGGCGTCTTCGGGATTTTGGGTAAGAACATGTCTCAAAGCGGTTGTGATATATCAAAACGCGCGATGTAAGCTTGACAGCTTGTGCAAAGCGACGATGGATGGGTGTCCAGAGCGGGCTTTGACCTTTTTCAAGAACGTAAAGACCAGATCTGTATGCAACATGAGGGACCTTATGACCAAGACAACCACGCTGACTTTAGACGACGTGCAGGCTCTAGCAGAGGCGGTTCTAAAGCGCGCTGGTATGAACGACCAAGGCGGCAAAATACTTGCCAATATTGTGCGCCTCTCGGAACGTGACGGCCCGCGCAGTCATGGGCTGCGCATGTTACCAATCTACGCAAAAGGATTTGCCACCGGCTATGCCAATCCTACAGCCGCACCGACGGTGACGCAGATTGCGCCGGGTGTGTTACGGGGTGACGGAGATAACGGATATTTTCAAATCGTTGCCGAAATTGCGCGTGATCCGCTGATTGCCCTCGCGCGTGAGCGTGGGATTGCGGCGTTTACCTGCGCCAACAGTCACCATCTGGGGGCAATGCGGTTTGATACAGAACCGCTTGCCGAGGCAGGGCTTGTTGCGCTTGGCGTGGTAAACTCATTGTCAATGGTCGTCCCCCATGGTGGAAACCGACCCGTGTACGGGACCAATCCGATGTCCTTTGCCTGTCCACGTGTCGGACAGGCTCCGATTGTTTGGGATCAGGCGTCATCGGTGATTGCTTTGATGGATATCCGCATGGCCGCAGCCGAGGGTGACGTTCTGCCACGTCCGGGGGGGCTGGATGAAACTGGCGCACCGACAACAGACCCCGATGCGATCCTCAAGACCCGCAGTCTGCTACCGTTTGGCGAACATAAGGGCAGTGCGATTGCTTTTTTGATAGAGGTTCTGGGCGCGGCTCTTGCCGGTGGCACAATGTCAGTTGATAACGCAGAGCGGGAAGCGCATGGCGCATTAAATGTGAAAGGTGGGGCCACACTTATTGCGATTGACCCCAGCAAGTTCGGTAACGCCATGTTTGACAGCTACATAACCCGCCTCTGCGCAGAATTTGATGACAATGGGACAGCACGTATTCCTGGAGATGGACGTCTTTCACGCCGCGCCGCCGCAGAAACATCGGGTGTACAGGCCGATTCCGATTTGATTGCAGAACTGAAAAACCTGTCTGGCTAAAGCATAAGAAACGCAGATCCTCGCAGCATTACCGAGGCGACGCGTGCCAAAAAATGTCTGTGTCAGGGTATTTTTTGGCGCAGGATCGGGTTCAGCTGCGGTCCGGATCGATTCAGACGCAAATTCTGTTGAAAATCGCGTTGCGGTGCCCCCTGACATCATCGTATATCGTCGCGGACTGTGCGCTTGGACGTCCAACGCGCTGACGACCAAAAAGGGATTAGATATGCAGGTCACCGAGACCCTCAACGACGGCCTGAAGCGTGGCTATGATATCAACGTCACTGCGACAGAGCTCGACGCAAAGGTAATGGAAAAGCTGATCGAGGCGCAGCCCGAGATCGAGATGAAGGGCTTTCGCAAGGGAAAGGTTCCTATTCCTCTGTTGAAAAAGCAGTTTGGTCAGCGGCTCATGGGCGAGGCAATGCAGGAGAGCATTGACGGTGCGATGGCCAAACATTTCGAGGAAAGTGGCGACCGCCCCGCTTTGCAACCCGAGGTCAAAATGACCAACGAGGATTGGAAAGAAGGTGATGATGTCGAAGTCGCCATTGCCTACGAAAAGCTTCCGGAAATTCCACAGGTGGACCTGTCGGCTATTGCGCTGGAACGGCTTGTGACAAAGGCAGACGAGACTGCTGTGGACGAGGCTTTGGCGCAGTTGGCTGATACAGCCAAAGACTATCAGGATCGCGACGAAGGGGCGGCTGCCGAGGATGGTGACCAGGTTGTCATGGATTTTGTCGGCAAAGTCGATGACGAGCCTTTCGATGGTGGCTCTGCTGAGGACTACCCGTTGGTTCTGGGGTCATCCAGTTTTATCCCGGGTTTCGAAGAACAACTGGTTGGTGTCACTGCAGGCACGGAAAAATCTGTCGAGGTCAGCTTTCCTGATGACTACGGCGCAGAAAACCTTGCAGGCAAGGCGGCCATTTTTGATTGCACAATTAAGGCGGTCAAATCGGCGGTTGCTTCTGAGCTGAACGATGAAATGGCCAAGAAATTTGGTGCAGAGGATCTTGCCGCGCTGAAGGAACAGATTTCGGGGCGTCTTGAGGCGGAATATGCTGGTGCGGCGCGCCAAGTGATGAAGCGCGGTCTCCTGGACCAACTTGACGCGACCGTAACGTTTGACCTTCCTCCGTCTTTGGTTGCGGCCGAGGCACAGCAGATTGCACGTCAGTTGTGGCAAGAAGAAAACCCAGAAGCCGAAGCCAACGATTCGGCTGAGGTCGAACCAAATGAAGAACACACCAGCTTGGCAGAGCGTCGCGTCAAATTAGGGTTGTTGTTGGCGGAAATTGGACAAAAAGCAGAGGTGACTGTCAGTGATGCTGAGATGACCCAAGCCATTATGGCCCAAGCCCGTCAGTATCCTGGACAGGAACGGCAGTTCTTTGAGTTTGTGCAACAAAATGCACAGATGCAGCAGCAAATGCGTGCGCCATTGTTTGAGGACAAGGTTGTTGACCATATTGCTGAGGCTGCCTCTGTCACTGAAAAAGAGATTGACAAGGACGGTCTACAGGCAGCAGTCGAGGCTTTGGACGAAGAATAATTTCACCGGAAAACTGGTGTTAAATTTTAAATCGCTCAAACATGCGTTTGGGCGATTTTTCTCTGCTCACCCACCAAAAGAAGCTCAGTGCTTGTTGATCGCTACGCTGTATCTTAGTGGATCGCTTGCGAATATAGGCGATGACATCACTCGAGAAGATCTGACGACCGAAGTTGACATCTCGTTGCCGTCTGAATGGGTCGTGTGGACGCTGAACCAGGTCATCGCCTGGCGTGAAAAGCTGCTGGCCATCCAACCTTAAACCGATCAGCAGAACGCATGTGTTGAACGCCACAACTGCACGGTCAGAACCGAATAGATGGGACGATATCCCTATGAATCTGTCAAAAAAGTTCGCGATCACGCAACATGATGGCTCTGGACGTATAACCACAAACGGCCAAAAATGAGGATCGGTGGCGTGACGCCGATACAGAAACTGAAAGCAGCATAGATTTTACTGACGCATCCCTCTGAAAATGGGGGATTACCGTTTGTTTCGTAGATAATTATTTTTTTGCAGTATCCGAGCTTGGTTGCGCATCGATTTTGGATTGGGTGTGAACACCTAAGGTGTTTCCGGCTCAAAATTATCCCATCTAAGCCTCTAGAACCTTCAAAGAATTACGCAGGACTGCAGGTCTTTTCCAAGTCACGGTGTGAGCACAAAAGGCCACAAATGATACGGTGATTATTTGTTTGGTCGTGTGCATTGGCCTTCTTGAAAAGCTTTGATTGCGCTTAGCCATTTTTCTAGGTCGGGACGTTTGTGGCGTGGTCCGCGATAACTGACGGCGCTTCTGGTGATCGCAAAGTCTGTCCATTTTTGGCCGTAGCGGTCAATCTTTTTCCGTAGAAAAATTGCTTGCGGTTTTGCCTTGTATATAACGGTCCAAGTTGACTGCGCCTTGCGGGTTTGAAAATCAAATGATTGAGTTTGCAAAGGGTGGGTCGGTAGGATCACGTCTTCGAGTTTTAGAAGGTCCGCATAGAGCAGTCTTTGCTGACCTCGACGATTGGGTACTGTATAGACTTCGATGGTTAGGGTGCAGCCTTTTAAGATGCTCCGCACTTGATTGTGCGGCTGGCTGTTTTTACCGTGGTACGTGGTTAGGAAGCTGCCGGTGCGTTCAATTACAGCGCGTATATCTGTGTCGGGCTGTAATGGTGTGGTATCCCGATTCAGCCAAAGCGTCAGGAACAATGCGATAACGCCGCAAAATGTTACTCGCCACATACCGTGCCACCTCAAACTCTGATAAACAGTAGATCTGCACCATGTCTGCAACAATATTCAATCCAGCGTCAGCCGCTGATGGTTTGTGTCATTCGGTGTGTAAGGGTGTGACTGAGGGTCGCCTGTTTCAATTTTTTCCTTTTTGATGAAGCGCGTTAGGCTGAGGAGTCCGAAAGTGTAGACTGATGCGATCTGGCATCAACTTAACGTTCCTCGCTGGACTAAATCACGTTACGTTTTCAAGATTATCACCGAAGAAATAATGGGATATCGCAAAAAATCACATGGACTGCGCTGATTCGACAAGACGCTGGTTGTAATGCGCCCAAAAAAATCGCGCCCCTTTTCGTAAAAGGGGCGCGATTGGTAATCTAAGTTCTGATTTATGTATCAGCTATTATTTTCGGGTGTCGAGACCATCAGGTCATCGTCATCATCTGATGCCGCTGCGCCGATGTCATCGAAAAGGCCAGCAATTTCGTATTCGGCGGCAGCTTCTTCTTCAGCAGCCAACTCTTGAATAGATTTGCCTGACGCTTGCAGTTCCGCTTCTTCTTGCGAACGTGCAACGTTAAGCAGGATGGTTGCCTGCACTTCGGGGTGCAACAGCACAGATGCCTCATGAAGGCCCAGTTCCTTAATGGGGTCCCCAATGACAACTTGTTTACGGTCGACGCTAAAGCCGGCCTCTGTTGCGGTTTCAGACACATCCCGCGGGGTCACAGAGCCATACAAAGACCCACCATCAGATGCCTGACGGATCACGATGAACTGTTGTCCATCAAGTCTGTCTGCCATGGTCGCGGCTTCTTTGCGGGTTTCAAGGTTGCGTGCTTCTAGCTGTGCTTTTTGCGTCTCAAAGGCCGCGATATTGGCCTTGGAAGCGGTAAGTGCTTTGCCTTGGCGAAGCAGGTAGTTACGGGCGTATCCAGGCTTAACATCAACGACTTCACCCATCTGGCCAAGCTTCGCTACGCGTTCCAAAAGGATCACTTGCATTGGTAAGGCTCCTTATTTCACTGCGTATGGCAACAAGGCCAAAAAGCGGGCACGTTTGATGGCACGGGCCAATTCACGCTGCTTTTTAGCCGAGACGGCGGTGATACGGGAAGGCACGATCTTGCCGCGTTCGCTGATGTAGCGTTGCAGCAGTTTGGTGTCTTTGTAGTCAATCTTCGGCGCGTTGTCTCCCGAGAACGGGCAGACCTTCCGGCGACGGAAAAACGGTTTTGCAGCCATTTTAAACTCCTGTTCTCAGTTTGTTAGCGGCGTTCGCCACGGTCTCCGCGGTCTCCGCGATCTCCGCGTTCGCCACGGTCTCCGCGATCTCCACGGTCTCCGCGATCTCCGCGATCCCCACGGTCTCCGCGATCACGGCGTCCATCGCGTTCATCACGCTTTTGCATTTGGACCGACGGACCTTCGTCGTGGGCATCGACCTTGATGGTCATGACACGCATGACGTCATCATGCAGACGCATCAGACGTTCCATTTCCTGCACTGCTGGCGCAGGCGCATCTGTGCGCAGATAGGCATAGTGGCCCTTGCGGTTTTTGTTGATCTTGTAGGCCATCGTTTTGACGCCCCAGTATTCCTGGCCAACAACGGTTCCACCGTTGTCTGCAAGTACCGTGCCAAAATGTTCAATAAGGCTCTCGGCTTGCGCGTTGGACAAATCCTGACGCGCAATAAAGACATGCTCGTATAGCGGCATGTGGGCTCCGTTCTTATTAATGCGCATTTCAAAAGTCAGGCGTTCGTCCATCCACAGGGCCTGACCACGAGGGATTACGCGGTTAAAAGTCGTTGCGTGGATCAGGGCCTTGTACACGGATCGGGGTGT
Organism: Pseudoprimorskyibacter sp.; assembly: GCA_029251265.1. Classification (GTDB taxonomy): domain Bacteria; phylum Pseudomonadota; class Alphaproteobacteria; order Rhodobacterales; family Rhodobacteraceae; genus JAQXDR01. The sequence continues at coordinate 8,139 of JAQXDR010000213.1, forward strand.
GGCGCAAGTCAAAACCCCAGTTGTGCAGTGCCGCGCAGTGCCTGTGGTTTTTCGGACAGTTGCACAGACCGGCTTTAGCTCCACTTTAGCCTGATCAACCTTTAAACCAAGGACACATACCTGATGAGAAATATTGTATTTGCTGCACTCGGCGCAGCCTTATTGGCAGCACCAGTTGCGGCTGCCCCTCAAGCGTACACACTTGATGCAAGCCACAGTCAAATTGTGTTTAGCTACAATCACCTTGGGTTCTCTTCGACCTATGGAATGTTCTCGGGTTTTAACGGCGACATTATATTCGATCAGGACGATCCGGCAAATTCCAGCGTTTCCGTGAGCTTTCCCGTCACGTCGATGTTCACAGGCTGGGAAAGACGTGATCAACACCTTTTATCCCCTGACTTTTTTGGCGCGGTGGCAGATCAGACTGTACGATTTACATCGAAGGCAATTGAGGTCACGGGCGAGAACACCGCATTGATCACAGGCGATCTGACGTTGAACGAGATCACGCTGCCTGTTGTGTTGGATGCCAAGTTGAACGGCGCCGGCGATCATCCAATGGCTGGCAAGCCCTGGCTGGGTTTCGACGCGACGACCACATTATCTCGGGGTGATTTTGGTGTTGCACGCTTCGCCCCGTTTATTGGAGACGCGGTAGAGATTGTAATCTCGGTCGAAGCGGCGGCGGCTGACTAACTCAATCAGAACGATAAAATGGTCTAACCGTGCGACGGTTGGACCAACAATCCATGCCGTTCTTTAACCAGTGATGTTGTGTGGATACGATGTGGTGTGATGACGTTTATCAATGTCAGCGCGGGCTATTTTCGATGCGGCTGATAGGGGATCGTCGACCCGCAGCAGACTCCAAAATTACGGTGATGGGCCGGTTGAAAACACTTGTGTATGTAGGCGTGGACATTCCAAACCGTCATGCAGACACAAAAAACTGCTGACCAAAAGATAGGCGACATACTTTTTACGGTTTGGCGTTTTTCTTCGTTGACTGATGATGGACCCTACGTCGAATGACGGACATCGGTCGGCCTTTGACTAAGAGCAGGTCACACCCTGTCCTTGCGAGATAGGCGTGACACGCCTGCAAGTTGCGTTCTTTGAAGCTTGCCGTCAGCCTTTGACGGCGATCAGATCTATTTCAATTACGACGTCAAATCCCAATTGGCCCGCATCCGTGACACCTGCCCCGACGCTAAAGTCGCGTCGGTCAAGGCTCAGGGTGCCTTGGGCGCGGGCTGTCGAACCATCCAACGTCAGCTCAAATGGTAAGCGGCTTTTGATGTCAATGTCCCGCAAAGACAGGGTTCCATCCAAAACGAGCGAACCGTCCGGTGCGCGTACAATGGGGCCCGCGTACGTCGCTGTCGGAAACAGTGTGGTCGCAAGATAGTCTGTCCCCTTAGCGAGGTCTGTCACCGACCCAAGGGTGAGGGAATTCATGGCAATGGTCACGGTTGCGTCTCCGGCTTGGCCTACGCCGGATTTGGGGTCGTAACTGATCGCGGCAGTCCATTCGTTGAAGGCGCCGGTCACTTTGGCTCCGTTTTGTGTGATTGTCAGGGCAAGAGTACCGTCCTGAACGCTCCAGTCAGACGCCACGCTGGCCAACGCAGGCGGTCCCGGGCGAGAGAGTGGTGCTGTAACCGCCACACCAGTTACAGCCGCCCAGATGACCACAGCCGCAGAAAATGGTGCAAGGCCTGAT
>JAQXDR010000223.1 GCA_029251265.1 Pseudoprimorskyibacter sp.
GCACCGCCACCGATATAATCAGCCGGGCAAGCCGTAACAAACCGCCGATAACGAGCGCTAAAACCGCGTGGTTCGGCACGAATGGATGGACCAAAATATCTTTGAACCAAGAGAGGAGGAACAGGCGATACAACACGACAGGCTCAACTTGGCCATCGGTGGGATCAAACTTGCTGACAAAAATAAAAACAACCGCATGATTTCTAACGCTGAGACCAAGTAAAAATGGGGGTATTACCGTGGGATTGACAACCAACGGCGCAATCGGAGCATCACAGGTCCATACCGGCGATCAAACATTAATTGGTGACACGTTGAGTTTCCAGGACTGGCGTCAACGATAATAGCTCTTTCATATAGTCTGACCGCGGGTTTTCGAAAACGCATTGTGAGGGCCCTGCTTCTTTGATGCTGCCATTGCGCAAAACGACCAAGTCGTCCGACATCTGCCGAACGACGGCTAAATTATGGCTTATAAACAATATAGTTAGACCAAATTTTGTTTGCAGGTCTTTCAGCAAATTCAAAATTTCTGCCTGAATCGACACGTCCAAAGCAGATGTGGGCTCGTCACATATCAAAAACTTTGGCCGCGCCAAAAGTGCTCGAGCAATGGCGATACGTTGACGTTGACCACCAGAAAACTGATGGGGGTATTTGTCTAAGGCGCTTGGCGCCAAACCGACAAGATCTAGCATAGACGCTGCAAGCTTTTGCCTTTCTTCCGTGGTATGGACCAAACCGTAAAGCCAAAGAGGCTCTGATAAAATTGTCCCGATGCTATGACGCGAATTCAGGCTTGAATACGGGTCTTGGAAAATCATCTGGATGATCCGGCGCGAGATATGTTCGCGCCCTCTAGAGTTTCCGTATGGGAGAGATTCACTCGCCAGAAACATCCTTCCTGCGGCAGGAGTGACCAAGCCTGTAATTGCTTTGGCAAGCGTCGATTTGCCTGATCCACTTTCGCCAACCAAGCCCATTATGCTGCCTGGCTGGACCTTAATACTGATATCATGCAACGCGGTGAATGGCTTCGGCTTGCGCCAAACGGACGTGCGTGATCCCACAAATTCAATGCGCAGCCCTTCGATCTCAAGGCCAACGGAATTGGTCTGTCCGCCCGCTAATAACCAAGTTTCCGCTCGCTTTTTGTTATTGTCATTATCTTTGCGCTTTTGGTCTGTTGGAACAAGAAACCGCGAGATCTTGTGATCCAGTGGCGGTACCGCATCGAGCAAGGCACGCGTATAGCTGTGCCTGGGGGAGTTCAAAACCTGCCCAGTCTCGCCCGTTTCTAAAACCTTGCCATAGCGCATGACTGATACGCGATCGGCAATTTGTGCAATGACACCAATATCATGGGTGATGAGCAAAAACCCAATCCTGCGTGATTTAGCCAGATTTTTGATCAACGCCAAAACCTGACTTTGCACGGCCACATCCAATGCCGTGGTTGGTTCGTCAGCTATGATAAGATCCGGGTTTGTGCACAGCGCCAATGCGATGACAACGCGTTGACGCATACCGCCAGAAAATTGGTGAGGATAGGCACTTATCCGGTTTGATGCGTTCTGAATTCCGATTTCTTCCAAAAGATCAACGGCCCTCGTTCGGGCCTCGTTACTAGAAATATCCTCATGCGCCTGAATTGTTTCAATCAACTGATCTTCGATCTTCATCAAAGGGTTCAGACTGGTTTGCGGGTCTTGGAAAATCATCGAAATACGCTTGCCGCGCAGTCGGTGTGCTTCTAACGGGCTAAGAGAACGCAGGTCTGTATCATCTAGCAGCATCCTGCCTTCAGAGATAAAGCCAGGTGCTTGCAAAAGGCCAATGATCGCCGCTCCCACTGTAGACTTTCCCGCGCCACTTTCACCAACGAGGCCATGAATTTCACCTGCCTCAATCGACAACGCGACATCTTCAATGGCTATGGTATCGCCTAACCTTGACGGAAACTCGACTGTCAGATGGTTGACACTTAACATCTTAACGCAGCCTCGGATTAAAAACGTCACGCAGGAAATCCCCCAAGATATTGATAGAGACAACCAACACGACCAAAAACACTGTGGGGATCCACAAAATCCACCATTCACCTGATAACATAAACTGCATGCCAATCCGGATAAGCGTACCCAAAGATGGGCTATCAGCCGGTAGGCCAATGCCCAAAAAGGACAATGTTGCCTCCAGCAAAATAGCCGATGCCAAGTCTACAGTCATTATGACCAATAGCGGACCAAGAATGTTCGGTAGAATGTGAACAAACATCACCCTAGATGGACGTTGGCCCATGATCATCGCTGCCTGCACATATTCCTTTTGCATTTGAACAAAGGTTGACGCACGGGCTGTGCGAGCAAAATTTACCCAAAGCGACAACGCGATAGCCAGCGTCAGCACGACCACCCGGATATCCTGTTGAAGGTCGGTCGGCAAAAGACCGCGTGCTATTCCATCAATCAACAGCGCAGTCAGAATAGCGGGTAATGCCAACTGAATATCTGCTATCCGCATGACAATCATATCAAACCGACCGCCATAATATCCCGCCGCCAGACCAAGACCTACGCCCAGAATGGACGCGATAGCCATGGCTGATACACCAATGATCAATGACAGACGCGCGCCATATAGAATTGACGACACCATATCGCGCCCCTGATCATCTGTACCCAAGATGAACCTAGGGGTGCCTCCGTCAGCCCATGATGGCGGTAAAAGCCCATCCATCAAACTGAATGATGCAAGATCATAGGGGTTGGCTGATGCGATCAACGGCGCAAAAACTGCTCCAAGAACAGACAATAACGCAAACAGCGCAGCAATGATCGCTGCTGGCGAATGCACAAAAAGCCAAAGACCCTCATATCGTTTGATCATAGCAATCATGAGGTCCCGTTAACTCGCAAACGCGGATCTATCGCGACATATAATAGATCTACAATCAGGTTTACTAAAACGAAAAAGAACGCGATAACAACAAGGTACACGCCCATCACTGGTATATCGACAAATCGTATGCTTTCCAGAAAAAGAAGCCCCATGCCTGGCCACTGAAAAACGCTTTCGGTTACAATGGAAAATGCGATAACGCCACCAAACTGCAATCCGATAATAGTGATAACCGGGACCATTGTGTTCGCTAGTGCATGTTTGAAATAGAGACGATGCATTGGAACGCCTCGCGCCATTCCAAATCTGATGTAGTCGGACCGAAGGACCTCCATCATTTCCGCGCGCACAAGGCGCATCGTTAATGTGAGTTGATACACGCCAAGTGTGATCGCTGGCAACAAAAGCGCGCGCAATCCATTAATTGTGAAAAGTGAAGACTCCCACGCACCAAGGTGTATCGTCCCTCCGCGGCCAAATGTCGGAAGCCATCCCAACTGCACACCAAACAGAAATATCAGCAAAATTCCGATCACAAACGTCGGTATGGACACACCTACCAAGGTCGTCAGCAAAATTGTTTGGGTCGCAAATCCTTGTGGCCGAAGGGCTGTAAAAACACCCGTTGGAATGCCGACAAGAAGCGAGATCAGCAGCGCCACGATGCCAAGCTCAAGTGTTGCAGGAATGCGCGTTGCAATCATTTCACCCACTGGCTGACGGGTGCGATAAGAATACCCAAAGTCGCCCTGCAGCATGTCTCTGGTGAACCGAGCAAATTGCAGGACGAATGGATCATTCAGACCCAGTTCCTGTCTAAGTCGTTCCTGGTCTGCAACGGATGTCTCGACTCCCGTCATCTGGGTGATTGGATCGCCCACGAACCGGAAAAGTGAAAATGCCAGAAAGGCGACGGCCATCATCACAAATATAGACTGAACCAGCCGTTTCAGGATGAAATATGCCATCGCCGTTCTTTATTCTTGATAGATCAGTTGACCGTCACCCACCGCAGCATGAAAAAGTTATCTGCCCGCTGAGTCAGGTCTATGTTGTCTTTCGCCGCCCAGATCAATGGCTGCGTATATAGTGGAATATAAGCGACCTCTTCTTGGGTAATTGAAACAACTTCGTCGACCATCGCCTGACGAGCCGCCGGATCTATTTCCTGCTGAATACCAGGTAACAGATCATCAACACGTGCGTTTGAATAGCCACCGAAGTTCCAAGACCCTAGTTTCTTTTCCTTGTTTGGGGTCGACATCAGGAACCGGATCGGGTGTTCCATGTCAAATGTTCCCGGCGACCAACCCAGCAGGTACATGTCGAATTCATCTGCACGCAACTGCGGCCAGTAATCCCGAACAGGTCCGGTGCTAAGTTCTGCGTTCATACCCACAGCTGCAAACATGGACGCCGCTGCACGACACAATGCTTCGTCATTGATGTATCGGTCATTCGGGCATTTCAGGCCAAAACTAAAGCCGTTGGGGTACCCTGCCTCTGCCAGTAAAGCTTTGGCGCGGTCAGGATCATAGGCTGGACGATCAGAATTTGCCTCGGAATATCCGGAAATATCCGCTGGAACCAACTGTGAGGCAGCCTCAATTTTACCGCGAAACAGCACTCGATCGATTGATGCGATATCCAAGGCATGCGCTGCAGCAAGACGCACACGGACATCTTGGAACGGGTTTTTGCCAGATACATCGGACGAATACAAAAGTTCATCATGTTCGTGGCCAAAGCCAAACATGATGACCCGCGTTTCTTCGCCCTCAAGCACATTAAAGCCATCGCGACTTTCGACCTGTGCAACATCTTGCAAAGGGATCGGCTGAATGAAATCGATCTCGCCCGATAGTAAGGCAGCCAGCCCTGTCGCTGCGTTTCCGATTGGCGTAAACGTTGCTTCGGTCACATTATGCGCAACAGTGTCCCACCAACCATCATTTGGCACCAGCACTGTTTTAACGCCCGGGTCACGACTGGAAAGAGTGAAGGGACCTGTGCCATTCACATTCATAGTGGCATGGTTTTCTGCATCCCGCGCGGGCAAGTCCGCACCGTTTGCCTCGGCCCATCCTTTATCAAGGATCATAAAATTCGCAATTGAATCGGGAAACAGAGGATTTGGCGCATTGGTTACGAAATCGATTGTATAATCATCGACTATCCGCACGTCTTTCACAGGGGCGAACCAAGAGCGGACATCTGCCGCCTCGTTCGACGCGCGCTGATAAGAAAACATGACATCTTCGGCGTTAAATTCTGCCCCATCTTGGAACGTTACACCGCGACGAAGATGAAAACGCCATCCGTTTTCGCCGTCTAGCGGCTCCCAGGATTCAGCCAAAGAGCCCTCGATTGTCATGCTTTGATTACGACGCACCAAACCTTCGTAAATATTATTCAAAAAGGACAGAACAGGCGCGGAATTTACCGCATGAGGGTCCATGGTCTGTGGATCCGTGTTGGATGCCCACTTGAAAGATTCAGCCGAGACCGATGCTGCACCAAAAAACAGAACACTACTGGCCAGCATAGTTTGCCTTAATATCAGGCTTTTCATGATAATCCCCATCAAATTGTTACCGCTACACGCCAAACAGTCATCCTGCATGCACCTGCAAAATGGCTTTGTACGCAAAGCACATCACACGATACCTATACCCAAGCAGTCACAAAAAGCCAGCAATCTGCAGATATCATTTTGAACAGGGGTCCGATAAAAACTCTATTCGACGGACAAAAAAATCGGCTAGGCTTCGCTAAAGAGGATACAAGATGAAAATCGACCTAACCGAAAGTGCCACCACGCTTGTTGCCCAACTTCGGAACAAGGCTTTTACCTGTGAGGAGTTGCTGTCAGCCTGTTTTGATCGTGTGGATGCACTGAATCCAGCATTGAACGCTGTCATCTGGCAAGACCGCGAGAGTGCTTTGTCTCAAGCACGTTTATGCGATGCAGAACTGGCCCGTGGAACGTCGCGAGGGCCCCTTCATGGTTTGCCAATCACGGTGAAGGAAAGCTTTGATCTTGCCGGCAGTCCAACCACTTTGGGAATTCCGGACTGCGCAGATGATGTAAAATCGCAAGACAGTGATGTTGTCGCGCGCTATCGTGCGGCCGGTGGGATCGTCTTTGGCAAGACCAACGTGCCGCTTAAACTGGTCGAATGGCAAAGCTTTAATGCAATCTACGGAAGCACGTCGAATCCATGGGATACGACACGCACTCCGGGCGGGTCTTCGGGCGGGTCAGCGGTGTCGGTCACCACCGGTATGGCCACGTTGGAAGCCGGAAGCGACATCGGATCATCCATTCGCAATCCTGCGCATTATAATGGGGTGTTCGGGCTAAAACCCACATGGAACGCCATCAGCATGCGCGGCCATTTACCAGATGGCTGGCTTGGCGATATTGATATTGCTGTTGGTGGGCCCATTACCAGATCCGCCGAGGATCTGGCGCTGGCCTTCGGTGTTCTTGCAGGGCCGTCACGCTTTGACGCGTCACAATGGGCATTGGCCTTACCACCTGACCATCGCACACGCCTGTCGCAATTTCGTGTAGGAGTAATGTCGGCCAATGCCGCCTGCCCAATAGACGCAGGCTACACCAGCGCGTTAGAGACTTTTGCCGACAAACTGTCGGCATCGGGGGCCACTGTGGTGCGCGATCATCATCCGAAAATTGATAGCGAGGCACATTTTACCGTCTATCTGAAATTATTGGGTGCCGCGCTTTCCTTCGGGCAGTCTGATGAGGACTGTAAAAAAATGCAGGTTCCTTTTGCTGACAGTGCAAAAGACATCCAGAGGGTTGCAGGTATGCGAATGTCTGGTCTGACCCTGAGCCACCGCGAATGGCTGGCACTAGACAATCAGCGGAGACAGGCGAGACTGGCCTTTGACGCCTATTTTCAGGACATAGACATCTTGATTGCGCCCGCCGCGGCAGGTCCGGCATTTCCCAAAGACGAGGCAGGGCTACGTGGTCACCGACGCATTCAGATCAACAATCATGACCAACCCGAAATGCAACAACTGTTCTGGTCTGGCTATAGCGGGGTTGTCGGGATCCCATCAGTTGTGGGCCCCATGGATCAGCTAGGCGGCTTGCCCGTCGGGTATCAGGGGATATGTGGACATGGACGCGACCACACTGCGCTTGCTTTTGCACGTGCAGTTGAACGCGAAATCGTCGGTTACACGCCACCACCTCTGATCAAATCTTAATTCATACACCGACTGTCTGATACGACACCCGCTGCTCATTGGTCAGTTGGTCGCGTTGACATCACATCCTGTCAAACCATCTCGCTGTTTACCAAACAGGAGCAGGGTGATTATGACCAACTGGATTGCGACGTGTGCAGAAGCAGAACACCGACTGAAGGCTTTTACACCGCGCATGGGGCGCCGCTATGCCAATGGTCGAAACACAGACAACGGGCCGGGTGCACATACCGCTGTATCTGTGCTGTCACCGTATATTCGGCGCCGTCTGGTATTGGAATCGCAGGTTGTTAAAGAAGCTTTGAAAGCGCATGGGCCTGAGCAGGCCGAAAAATTTATCCAAGAAGTGATCTGGCGCGGCTATTTTAAGGGCTGGCTGGAACGCCGCCCCCAAGTCTGGGACAGCTACATCCAAGGCTTAACCGCCGATTTGGCCGAATTGGAACGTGACCGACGCCTGCGGCGCGATGTGGAACGAGCCATGGATGGACGCACGGGGCTGGAATGCTTTGACGCATGGGCGGACGAACTGGTCGAAACAGGCTATCTGCACAATCACGCACGTATGTGGTTTGCCTCAATCTGGATTTTTACACTTGGGCTACCTTGGCGACTTGGGGCAGATTTCTTTTACCGCAACCTTCTTGATGGCGATGCGGCATCAAACACACTGGGCTGGCGTTGGACCGCAGGTCTACACACGCGCGGCAAACCCTATCCAGCCCGGGCAGACAATATAATGACCTTTACAAAAGGCCGGTTTGCACCGAAAGCGTCCGATCTGGCCGAGGTCACACAGGGGCTTGAGGCCACAGAGCCGGAGGGACTGCCATCTGTGCAGCCTTTGCGCCCAGTGACGGCGCCGGATATTGCGCGGCCCACTGTCCTTTTGATTACAGACGAAGATTGTCGAGTTGAAGATTTTGAATATTCAACACTTGATCTGCGCGGTGTTGGCACGATGGCCGCCAGCCATCTGAGATCTCCTCTGTCAGTATCCGATGATGTCATTTGTTTCGAAGCCGACGCATTGGCCGATGCGGCGTTGCGGCTGGGTCAAACTACAAAAATGCTGCGCGCAGATCATCCTTCTGTTTTGGCAAAATGGGCAGCCAGTGTCGGGGCAACACAGATTGTTACGCCTTATGTGACACGCGGTCCAACATTCGACTGGCTGCAAGAGGCGCGTGTTTGCTTGGCTGAGCAGGGCATCACCATCGCGGAATGGCGACGTGACTGGGATGGCGCAATATGGCCGCATGCAACGGCGGGATTTTTCAAGGTGAAAAAAAATATCCCACGTATTTTGCATGAAGTGGGTTTGTCGTAATGTTTGCGCGGATTTTGCGATTGGCACTGAATGATCCCCGGTCCGCGCGACTGGTGGCATTGGTAAGGGCGGTCTTGACCCCTCCACGCGGGGCACGCCGGATTTTTCTGGCGCTTTGTCTTGGTATCACCTGCCACGTTCTTTTCGCGTCAGGTGTGATCGCCATGATCGCAGCTATGTTTTTTGGCCTTAGCAAAAGCTTTGGGTCTGTTCCGTGGCCAGCTGCGGGATTGGTCAACCTGATACTGATTGTGCAGTTCCCGGTGGTACATTCCGTCCTTTTGACGCCGCGGGGTAACCAATTTTTGGCGCGTTTGGTCCCCGGCCCGCATGGTGTGACGCTGGCGACGACAACCTACGCAATAATTGCCTCTGCACAGTTGCTTGCCCTGTTCACGTTATGGACGCCGTCCGGCATTATCTGGTGGCGCGCCGAAGGCGATATGTTTTGGGTGATGACCGTCGCCTACGGAAGCAGTTGGCTAATCCTGCTCAAAGCCAGTTTTGATGCTGGTGCAGAGGTACAATCGGGCGCTCTTGGGTGGATGTCCTTAATGGCCCGCATTCGCCCGGTCTTTCCCGACATGCCCACGCTTGGGCTGTTTCGCATAATCCGTCAACCGATCTATGTGGCCTTTGCGCTGACATTGTGGACCGTTCCGGTGTGGACCCCTGATCAATTGGCCTTGGCGGTCAGTTACACTGCGTATTGTTTCTTTGCCCCAAAACTGAAGGAGGCTCGATTTGCTGTGCGATACGGAGCCTTCTTTGAAAACTATCGCGAGGCCGTGCCGTACGTTATCCCAAGATTTAAACAAAAAAGACTGGTTTACAGAAACAAAAAAACGCCTGACTAGCTATATTGAATAAAAAATAAGACATCTTAGCTATGGGCCATTTTTATCTAAAAGATGTGGGAGATCGGCCGTTATCAGGAAAGTGTTCCACCCATAACAATTCCAGCAATCAAAATACCCACTGGTACTGCGGCCCAAAAAAGCGTTTTGTCAGCCGTCCGATAAATTTGTGAAAGACTGAATTATGGATCTCACCAGACAGCGCGCGCTTGGTATGACTGCAGCACTCATTACAGTGGCTATTTGGGCGGCGTTTTTGCTGGGTACACGTTTTGCTGTTCAAGGCAGCTTTACGGTGGAAGAGATCTTGATCTTACGTCTCATTCCAGGAGCGTTGGTGATGAGTCCGTTCATGTGGCGGCTTGGCGTCTTGCCGCGCGGGCAATCCTTGCCGCGCGCTCTTATGCTGATGTTTGGTGCAAGTGCTCTTTTTCCCTATATGGTGTCGACCGGGTTGTCGTATGCGCCGGCGTCAGATGGTGGGGCTTTAGCACCCGGTATGCTGCCGTTCTGGACGGCTTTGGCCGTCTATGTCTTGGCAGGTGAAATCCCGGGAAAACGCCGCAAGGTAGGTCTGGCAATGATCTTGGCTGGAGCAATGATTGTCAGTTTGTGGCAAATTCTTGCAGGCGGAGAAGATGGAGCCTGGAGAGGCCATCTGATGTTCCTGTTTGGATCAGGCTTTTGGGCGGTCTATTCAGTTATTTTCAGACAAAGTGGCCTCAGCCCATTACATTCGCTCGTTATCGGGCTTTTTTGGGGCTCGTTACTTCTCGTTCCTCTTCTATTTGTGACAGATAACGTTTCATTTTCTACTGCCAGTCCAAGCGACATCATTGTGATGATCATTTTTCAAAGTTTCATCATTGGTATTCTTGCAATGTTTTTATTCGGATATGCCGTTAAGGTTGTTGGTGCAGCCGAGGCTGCCGCATTCGGGGCTTTGACCCCTATCCTCACCTTGCTAGGAGGGGCTTTGTTTCTGGCAGAAGCGATCACTCCCTTCAAAGTTCTTGGCGTCGCTCTTGTCGCGGTGGGTGTTTTTCTAGCTTCGGGCGTTTTGGCAAAGTTAGACAAAACGCGCACAAACTGAATCAAAATTACGTTGAGGGCATTGCCAGAGACAAATCTTTGATAAGGTCTGATGGATTTTCTAGGCCGATATTCAAGCGCACAATACGGCCTGCAAAATCACGATCAGGGCGTTCCAGATTTGGATAAACAACAGCGAGACTGTTCACGCCTCCCCAACTAAGACCAATTTTAAAAATTTTCAGCGCATCGACAAATTGGGTCACCTGTTTGGCCGAAACCGTGGCATTAAATGTGAATGAAAAGACGCTCGTAGATCCCTGAAAATCCCGCTGCCAGATATCATGCCCCGGACAGGACGGCAGCGCTGGATGAAACACTTCATCAACCAAAGGATGCGCGACCAACCATCGCGCGATTTCCAAGGTGGCACGTTCTAATGCATCAAGACGCACCGCCAGTGTCTGCAATCCACGCAGGGCAAGACTGCAATCGTCTGGTGACACAGCGAGACCCAATTGTTTATAAATCGGCCCCAACTTTGCGAAAGCAGCGTTGTCGCGTGCCGATACGGCCCCTAATAGAAGATCACTATGGCCACCAACATATTTGGTCAACGCTTGCATACTGACATCAACACCATGGGCAAACGCGTCAAACATCACGCCGGCGGAGTAGGTGTTGTCCAGCGCCACCGCGACATTTTTGGCATGGGCGATACGGACGATGGCCGGAACATCTTGGATTTCCATCGTGACCGATCCAGGGCTTTCACACCATATCAAAGTTGTATTTTCACGGATCAGATCCGAAATGTCCGCTCCAATTAGGGGATCATAAGGTTGAACATCAACATTCAGACCCCGCATCAACCCTTCTGCCATTGCCTTATTCGGGCCATAAGCTGAATAGGGAACCAATGCGTGGCTTCCCGCCGTACAATACGACAGATAAATCAGCGCGATAGCGGCTTGCCCACCGGGAACGATAAAGGTTTCGCGTCCACCATCAATATGTGCGATACGCGCCGCCAACTCTAATGCCGTCGGCGTGCCATACAGCCCATACGAATATCCATTTTGGGCCTGTCTCCAATCATCCGTCACAGCGGCCTGATCTTCAAAGACAACTGTGGAGCCGCGAAAAACCGGTGTTGCCAGTGATGTGTAATCGCGCCGTGCATACGGTTTTGGGTCAAGCAGTTTTGTACGCCAGTCCATAACACCCCCTGTTTAAACTATGAATTCATCTTAAGGATTGCATGAATATAAATCCGAACGGCATCCTCTATCTGATCAATTGAAACATACTCATTCAACGAATGACATTGCGCCAATTCCCCGGGGCCACAAATGATCGTTGGACACCCGAAGTTTGGCGCATCAGTGGATCCGGGAAAGCCATATATCTTAGCCTCGCCTGTCACCGTTTCACATGCGAAAACAATAGCTTGCATGACGCGTGATTCAGGTGATGTATCGAGCGGAGGAAGATCCAGAAAAGGTGGTCCTAATTTATAGTCCAAAGTTGGCTCTGTTCTTTTGGCGGCCTCTAGAACGGCTGTTATTTCCGCAATAACTGACGCTGAGGTTTCGCCGGGGATTGTGCGGCGGTCGATATCAATTTCACAAAAATCAGGAACTGAACACGCGTTATCTCCCCCGCGAATGACACCAACACTGAAACTTGGTGAACCGCAGATCGGATTGGGGTGTCTGGAGGATAGATCCTCTGCATACCCTTGTAAGGCCTTTAGTACGGTCGCCATATGATAGACAGCATTCCGACCGCTGGATGGCATACTGGAATGGGCTGCCAAACCTTTTGTCTTTATGGTCATCAGCATCTGACCTTTATGATTGGCGCTAATTCCAAGCGAAGATGGCTCTGCAACGATAGCGCAGTCCACTTTGGGACCGTTTTTTCCAAAGTCTTTTGAACCAATCATGGCGTGTTCCTCGTCAACCACACCGGCAAGGATCAAATCACCACGGGGCAAAGTCCCACTTCGTTTGAAATACCGGACGACTTCGAGGTAGGCAGACAGGCCCGCCTTCATATCGCAAGAACCACGTCCATAAATGTGACCATTTTCAACTTTTGGCATGAAAGGCTCAGTGTAGGTGTCGACCCCGACAGTATCCAAATGACCCACCAAAAGGACCGTCGGTCCAGAGCCACTGCCTTTGAGTGTTCCCCAAACATTGCGTCTGCCCGGTTCAACGGTCCGTGTTCCAATTTCTAGATCCAATTGACGCATTTGATATTCGTAAAGGTTGGCCATTGCGGCCTCGGCACCGGGTTGGGTCGCCGTCCCGAACGAATTTACACTTGGGCACCGGATCATGGCAGACAGATCTTCAATAAGCTGGTCACGATTGATTTGAATGAACGTCATAAGAGTATAATTCCAGCGAGGACACGGCACATGATTACAGCTGGGCCATCCGTTTGCCCAATACCACTCTTTACCTCTGTAAAGGGTGGGTGTGAAACAATTGTCCAAAACCGGCGATATCATCCGGAATTCCGGCCAAACGTAATAAATGCCACGCCAAGGCATGATTGCTTGCAGTGACAGGCTTGCCCAATGCGTTTTCTGCGTTTTGGATTATGGTTGCGGCTCGCAAGCTTGTGCAGGAAACAAAAACACCATCGACCTTAGTCGAACTACCCACACGTATTACGGCATCGAAAATAGCTTTTGGGGCAATACGGCCAACAATTTCATCATTATCTTGGTAAAAGGATCCCACGTTTGTAACGTGAATACCAACCTCTGCAAAACGCTCTTGCAGGGCCTGTGTTACGTTTGGCGCATATGGGGTGACAAGGCCCAAGCGGCGCACACCGAGGGTCGCCAATGCTGACTTTGCCGCCGTCAAAGGATTGGTCGAGGGAACGTTTGGATGCAAACGATCCATGATCGCGGCCACCTTTGCTTCTCCGATTATGGTGGCTCCCGAGGTACAGCCGTACCCGATAGCCTTCATGCCGATATACTGCGGCAACAATCTTGCAGCTTTGGGAAGTTCAACTTCCATCTTTGCAAGTGTATCGGGCGTAACAATGACATCATTTGCCAAGCGCGCGTGATACACGGACACCCCGGGCATATGCGTCATCATACGCATTTCCCATTCCATCGTCTGGTCAGATTCCAAAACCAACAAACCGATACGCGCACGCTCACCCACACCACTATCGCTGGTAAACGCAAGCCGCTCGATGTTGGTTTTATCGGTCAGTGAATTTTCCATAACCACAAGCTAACCTGACCCTGAAAGGCCTAACTGTGGATACCATTCGAAAATGAATACAGTTTGTCAACGCACCCACCCACCAGCGGATGTCGTTTACGTCTACAGTTTAATGACCGCTGATAAAAAGACGCCCTGTCCTAATTGAGACGTGTCACCAAAAGCATTGTCACTGGATTGGCAACGCACAGGCACCGCAAACAATACAAAGGAACTTGCCAAACGGTCAGGCTGCATCACCTCCAAGCCGCACCCAGAGCACACGGCCTTCTTGTTCTCCGACAAAAAGCCACCCGTCATATGTCAGCGCAAGCGCTGCGACCGGTATGCCGCTTGATCCTTTCACGACCAAATCTTCCAACTCCTCACTGGCGGACAATTGTCCAGCAAGAACACAACCATCCGAAAATCCGGCAAAAACCACATTGTGTCCGACAAATCCGGTCACCACCGTGCAAAGTTGTTGGCCTGCATAGGCGCATGTTTCAGGAGATTGTCCCATGGGGCCATCTTTGCCCGCAAAAGGCCAACAAACGGCTTGGTCAGCCCCCGAAGTCGCAAGGAAGGGTTTATCTCCAACCCATGCAAAGCTTTTGGCTTTTGCTGGGTAGCCCGACATCCGCATATCGGCCTTATCGCGCAGCCGCCAACCGTGCAGGGCATTTTCCTGCATTGAGGTGACAAGATATTTTCCATCGGGGCTAAACGTCACTGCGCCATGAGATCCCTTCCAGACAAGTTTCGACGACTTCCATCGCCGGGTGCCCCGTTCCCAAATAGTGGCACCACCATAATGCGCGACCCCCAATCGCCGCGCGTCAGCGTCAAACGCAAGGCCACCCACTGTGCTCAGATGATCAAAGGATTTCAATGATCCATCGCTCGCGCACCAGACATGAGCGGTTCGTCCCGATGAACACGCATAGTACCCTGGTCCAGATGCGACACAATCCACCCAACGTGTTCCAAAGCTTGCAAGCTCCTCTATTGGTGCATCAGGTGACACCCGTAGAAACCTGCCATCATCACCCCCCGAGATAACGCTCCCCGATGATCCATCCTTCGCAAGACACAGCACAGGCCCATTATGGGCTTTGACCGCTATCGGGGGCTCATTCGGGCGAAAGAAGCGAACAATACCGTCGCCAAAGCCAGCCGCAACACCCATACCCGTCGAAATGGCTTCAGTTACAGGCGCGCCTGTCTCGATAGTGAGGCCTTGGCGCTCAAGGTGTGTTTGGGCAAAACCTTCGTTGCGCAGGCCTTGCTGCTTCTCATCTGGGTTTACTCCGTCAGACACGCCGCAAAACCGTCCTTCAAGCCCATTGTATCAAGATCACGGCCAATAAAAACAATGCGCGATTGTCGTGGACCCTCGGGCCAGGATCCCATCGGCGCACCATCCATGAGCATATGAACACCTTGGAACACGTAGCGATCATCCTCACCCTTGAAATCCAGTATCCCCTTAGAACGCATGATGTCTTGTCCACGCGTCTGAAGAAGCTTTCCAAACCAGGTCTGAAACGTTTCAAGATCAAGAGGGCTGTCAGCAACCAGTGACAGGCTTTTGATATCATCATCATGCTCGTGGTCATGATCAGAGGTCAGAAAATCCGGCTCTACCTCTAATACTCGGTCGAGACTAAAGGCGTTTAACCCGATCACTTGATCCAGATCGGCACCGCAGTTTTTCGTTTGAATGATTTTTGTATAGGGATTGATCCGCCGAATACGATCCTCGACCCCGCGCAGGCTTGCAGGATCTACAAGGTCTGTTTTGTTCACAAGGACAATATCAGCGAACGCAATTTGTTCCTCGGCCTCGTGATGTTGGGAAAGCTGATCATTAAGATGCACAGCGTCCGCAATCGTAACAATAGCATCAAGCCGCGTGCGATCAGCGACCTCCTGATCAACAAAAAAGGTTTGTGCAACCGGCGCAGGATCAGCCAGACCCGTTGTTTCAACAATGATGGCGTCTAACTTATCTGCACGCTTCATCAGACCACCTAGAATGCGGATAAGATCACCGCGAACAGTGCAGCAAATGCAGCCGTTGTTCATTTCGAACACTTCTTCATCAGCATCTACGACCAGATCATTATCAATGCCCACCTCGCCGAATTCATTGACAATAACAGCGTACTTTTTGCCATGACGTTCGGTAAGGATCCGATTGAGAAGCGTGGTCTTTCCCGCCCCCAAAAAACCCGTCAAAACGGTGACAGGAATCTGCTTGGTGTGTTCCATTTGTTTTCCTTTTAATCGGTCAGCATGTCAGTGTTGCAGTTGCTGCATCGACCGTGGATTTCAAGAACCGAGTGATTAGGCGCAAAGCCGGTACGACTGGAAAGACTAGCAATACTGTCAGCAAAGTCGGCATGGATATGTTCCGTCACGCTTCCACAATCATCGCATATGGCAAAAACGGGCGCTGTTCCATCATGAGAGCCACAACAGATCGTCCACGCGTTAAGCGACTCAATCCTGTGTATTTTGCCGTCTGCCAAAAGCTTTTCGAGGGCGCGGTAAACAGTGGTTGAAGCTGAGATCCCGTCCGGGCGTAGGTTTTCCAGAATTTCATACGCAGACAGTGGGCGATCACAGCTTTTGAGATGGCGGAAAACCCGCTCGGCGTGTGTGATACGTTTTGAGGTTTTCTCCACAACCTTGTCCCTATTAGAAATCGCCCTTGACGCGTCGTAACAGTGTGAGCTAGGTGAAGCAATGTTGTAACGTTACATTTAGGGATTTTATCAGCGTGATGGATCATGGGCCAGTACTGTCAGTCTGCATGACCTGTCGCGACGGTCGCGAAACCAACCTTGCAACGCGGGGTGGCACACGGTTGGCGCAAGAAATAGTAAAATATTCTAAAAATCATGCTGTGCCTCGAATGCAGATTCGAGGCGTGAAATGTATGAGCCAATGCAAACGACCCTGTATCGTATCGCTCACCGCACAGAATCAGTTTACATATATTTTTGGAGACCTTGACCCGGACGAAAACGTTCATGTAGAGGCCCTATTTGAGCTTGCTGCGCGTTACGAAAATAGCACAGAAGGCTTTCTAGTAAGAAAAGATCGACCCAAAGTCCTGCAGGCCAATATACTTGGCAGACTTCCCCCTCTTGGCAGCCAGTCGGAACTGGTTACCGATATTAAGGTGTTGGATCCATGAAAGACTTGGCAAACAGTTATGCTGTAACAAACAAAACAAACAGCCCTCCTGAGAATGCAGCACGACTTGAGGCAAAAGATATCAGTTGGCGCGCGCCCCGCGGGGGGAAATTAATTCTTAGCCCTGTCAGTTTTGATCTCGCTCCGGGGAACGTTTTAGGCATTGTGGGGCCCAATGGTGCCGGAAAGTCTACATTGCTGAGGCTGCTCTATCGTTACCTGCGGCCGGAAACCGGATCCGTTAGGGTTGATGGTGTTGATATCTGGTCGGTTTCGGCGCGGTCGGCTGCGCGTAAGATTGCAGCCGTTTTGCAAGAACAACCTACAGATTTTGCGTTAACTGTTCGCGAGATTGTCGCGCTGGGGCGCACCCCTCACCGCACCGGCTTTGCCGGAATGGCAGGCGCACGTGACGCAAAGATAGTTACCAGCGCACTAGATCGCCTTCATCTTGGGCAGTTCGCGGACCGGCATCTGGGCACGCTGTCTGGTGGTGAACGACAACGTGTCATGGTCGCCCGTGCATTGGCCCAAGAGCCAAGCCTGTTGATCCTTGATGAACCCACAAATCATCTTGATATTCGTCATCAACTTGAAATCTTGGCTCTGATCAGAGACCTGCCGCTAACAATTGTGACGTCGCTTCACGATTTAAACATGGCTGGACAGGTGTGCGATGACGTCTTGCTGTTGAAAAATGGGCATCCGTTAGGGTTTGGATCTCCCAACACCGTATTCACCGAAAGCACAGTTTCAAAAGCCTTTGGCGTCAACGCAGAGCTAGAGCGGCTCACGCCCAGTGAAACAAACCACATGACCTTTCATCTGTAAAACAAGGAAAATACGAAATGAAAAACGTCGTACTGGCTGCGGCCACGGTATGTCTTTTTGCTGAAACTGCAGTCGCCGAGACGTCCGTTCAAAGCTGCAACCGCACCGTGACATTCGACGCGCCACCCAAGCGTGCAGTTTCCAACGATGTGAACCTGACTGAAATGATGCTGGTACTGGGTCTTGCCGACCGGATGGTGGGATACACAGGCATTTCCGGATGGAAAACGCTTGACGAAGAAATGCGTGCTGATGTGCAAGAGTTGCCCGAACTGTCAGCCAAATATCCCACGAAGGAAGTTCTTGTCGGGGCAGACGCCGATTTTTTCTTTGCAGGCTGGAACTACGGCATGAAAGTGGGCGGAGAAATCACGCCTGAAACGCTGGAGCCTTTTGGTATTCAAGTCTACGAACTAACAGAATCCTGCGCTCATATTATGCAAAAAGGCAAAGCCAGCATCGAAGACATGTACGCCGATCTGTCAAACTTGGGTGCTGTTTTTAATGTGCAGGATCGAGCAGCGGCCTTGGTAGATGGCTACAGAGCCGATCTGAACGCTTTTACCGAAAGTCTCGAGACAGGCGATCCTTTGCGTGTCTTCATATATGACAGCGGCGAGGATGCCCCCTTCACAGCCGGCCTCTACGCGATGCCAACAGCATTAATTGAGGCCGCAGGCGGCACGAATGTCATGAACGGTTTTGAAAAAAGCTGGGGCACGGTGACGTGGGAGGAAGTTGTCGAACAAAACCCAGAGGTCATCGTGATCGTCAACTATGGTGAAGTCACTGCTGCGCAAAAGCGCAATTTTATGATGTCAAATCCGGCCTTTGCAGATATGGACGCGGTCAAGAACGACCGCTTTGTCACCTTGGAATATGTCGAAGCCACACCTGGCCCACGAAATATCCGGGCCATCAAAACCCTGGCAGAGGCATTCTGGACCAACTAGCATATGACCAGTAATTCAATGCAACCACACAGTCTTAAGGCAAAAAGACGTTTGATCCTAACCTTTTGGGGCGTAGTTGCATTGCTTGGGTCGTTATCAATTGCTGTCTCGGTGGGGGCTGTCCCGGTTCCCACTGGAACCGTCTGGGGCGTTTTGCTCAACAAGATTTCCCCGGATGCGGTCGAACAAACCTGGAGCAAGGGCCGGACAGCGATCGTTTGGAATATTCGATTTCCACGGGCGCTTTTGGCCGTCATGGTCGGGGCGGGACTTGCGATCGTTGGGGCAAGTTTGCAAGCTGTCACGCGCAATCCGCTGGCAGACCCGCATCTGCTTGGAATTTCATCGGGTGGTGCATTTGGTGCCATCTTTGCCCTTTTGCATTCGGGACTTTTTCTGGGACTTTTGACAGTGCCTATTATGGCGTTTGGTGGCGCATTGCTCGCGACGCTTATAGTCCTTGGCGTGTCGCGGGTGGCAGACGCGTCAAGCGCAGACCGCTTGGTTCTGGCGGGGGTCGCGGTCTCTTTTATTATCATGGCCGGTGCAAATGGTTTAATCTTTCTTGGTGACCCGCGTGCCTCCCACACGGTGGTTTTTTGGATGCTTGGGGGGCTGGGCCTCGCCCAGTGGGATCAACTGATCTATCCGTTCATCATTCTTGTGGCGTGCGGCGCTTGGCTCATCAGTCAATCAAGACAACTGAATGCCATGACAGTGGGTGATGAAACAGCAGCCACGCTCGGTATTCCAGTCGCACGGTTCCGGCTTATCGTTTTCGTGATCGGTGCTCTGATCACCGGCGTAATGGTGGCCTTTTCTGGGATCATCGGATTCGTAGGCCTGATGGTGCCACATATTGCAAGGATGCTTGTAGGGGGCGACTACTCTCGCGTACTGCCAGCATCGGCACTTATCGGCGCAATTTTTCTATTGTGGGCTGATATCGCAGCACGCACAATCATGGCCCCAGAAGATATGCCCATCGGAATTTTAACAGGCCTCGTTGGTGGAATATTCTTCGTATGGCTTTTGGGACGCCGATCTATTTAAGTTGCGATGATGGTGCATCGTGCGCGTAGAAACTGGCTTGATCTTTTCTTGATGGAAAGAACGGGAAAACTGAGGTGTTCCTAAATTTATAGACGGTTTGTCTGTTAATTTTGAAACCGAGGATACACGGATATGAAAAGGGCATTCGTTTTGGTTATCAACACGGGATAAGCGTTATGAAGGTGTCCCTTCAATCAAGCTAATCCTTGAAGAAATCGCCTATGCGGGGAAGTTCAGCCCGAAGCGTTTGACATTATTCATCGCCACAACGGCAGGCTATGACTCGGTTTTACAATCGTCCGCGCGAACGTTGTCAGATGGACGCGTAGCTTGACAGGCAGGTCACCTGCCTTAGCCGATTTGCCCCTTTTGGGCGCACGGTGGTCCATTGAAACACCGGTCAATTCTTCAACCGAAGGGATCTCGTGACCGAGCACGCCCTTATGTTGCATCGGTTGCTTACAGTCATAGAATTCGATACCCGCGAGCAGGTTGGTCTCGGCGCGCTCCATGCGTTTGTCGGACCAATCCTCAAGATTGAGACTAGCTGCCAACTTGGCCTGCTCGTTTCACGCATCGATGTGTAGATATGCCGTTACTCGCGAGACATTTCCTTTAACCTCCTAGGTTTGGGAAGAAGGAGATGCTCATGATCAATGACAAACGGGAGATTCAGCGCAAGTTGCGGATCCTTCGATACGCTGAAGAGATCGACCATGTCGCTAAAACCTGCCGATATTTCGCGATCGGCCGCGCCAGTTTCTACCGCTGGCGCAAAGCCTACGCAGAACGTGGAGAAGCAGGCCTGATCAATGCGCCCCCCATTCCCAAATGGCACACCAATAGAACATCCAGCCCACGACCCGCCTTGAGAACAGATCAATCACAAGCCTTATATTTTATTAAAAGGAAATAAAGAAGAAAGATTTAATACTGCAACTAAAGCCATTGATAAAATT
>JAQXDR010000233.1 GCA_029251265.1 Pseudoprimorskyibacter sp.
CCTACAAAACGCTAAAACACAGATGTGTTAATACAATTCATGCGTGCTTGTGCAGGACTGCGGAGAAAAACATACCTACTGACTGATCTTGGGGCTTCGCGGTAAAACCATCTCGTCCAATCACAAATCTGACATTGCACATCGGGCGCGCTAAAGTGTTGGTGAAGGGGGGATGTCGGGGGGCCATCAGAAAAGCCCTTGTATCCAGTGCGCGACGGCCTGCACCTCTGGTCTGTGCGCACTGTTACGGCGTATGATCAAAAAATGCGAGGGACGGACGGGCAAAGGTGGCAGGTCCAACGCACATAATTTTCCCGAAGCAAGCGCACTGGCGGCAAACCGCTCAAGAACAATGGTTGCGCCCGTGCCCGACGCGACGGTATTCAACGCGATCAACGAACTATCGACCGTGAGCCATGATGCGGGTGGTGGACGGTCGATACCCTCTTGTTTCAAAAGCGTTGGCCAATCGGATTCGGACCCTGTGATCTGAACCACTTTGCCCTGCGCCAATTCTTCAAGGCTCGCAATATTCTTTGGATGACACACGACGCAGGCATGCTCGTGACCCAGATGATTGGATTCAATTCCCGGCCAGTCTCCAAAGCCAAACGCGACATCAATATCACTTGTCCCGTCTTCGAAGCGATTGGCCCAAACAAAGGTCGAGAGATCCACGCGCAATTCAGGAAAGGTTTGTAAGAGGTCGGGCAGCGCCGGGGCTAGAACCAAAGCGGCACAAGAGATTGATGCACGGACACGCACGATTTCTGCCGGTCGGTTTGCAAACAAACTGCGGGTCGCATCCTCTATTTCGCTTAGGCCGCGTCTTAGTCTTTGTGCGTAGGCCTGTCCCAAATCGGTTAGAATAACGCCACGTGGCAGGCGTTCAAAAAGCTGTGCGTCCAGATGATGTTCCAGCAAACGGACCTGTTGACTGATGGCAGCGGGTGTCAGTCCCAGTTCATGAGCGGCAGCGGTAAAACTTCCGTTGCGCGCGGCTGCGTCAAACGCGGTGATCCACGTGGGATGAGGTACAGGCATAAGCTTCAATCAAATTAGGGTCTCAAGCATAATAGCCATTGTTTGTATTGTGCGCCAGCCAGTGAGAGCTTGTGCCAAAAGGAGCACGAGCTGATGGACCTGTGGGACTATATCATTGTGGGTGCGGGGTCGGCGGGTTGCGTGTTGGCAGACCGTTTGGGGGCACATCCGCGCTGGCGCATTCTTGTGATCGAAGCAGGCGGAAGCGATCAAAACCTTTGGATCAAGATGCCTTTGGGCTATGCGAAGCTCTACACGGACGCACGGTTCAATTGGTGCTATACGGCCGCCGCAGATGCGGGGTTAAACGGCCGATCAGGCTACTGGCCGCGTGGCAAGGTATTGGGAGGTTCTGGATCGATCAACGCCATGGCCTATGTGCGCGGCCTCCCCAAAGATCATGACGACTGGGCTTCAGAGGGTGCAAAGGGATGGTCATGGCGTGATGTGGCACCTGCCTATGACGCGATAGAAGCCTCGGGGCTGCGCATCACTGATCTGGCGGATCGAATCCATCCGTTTTCAAAACACTTTTTGAGCGCTTCACAGGAAATGGGATGGCGGGATGGTGTCGGTTTGGCCCCCATGCGAGCGACGCTTTGGAAAGGGCAAAGATGGTCGCCTGCGGACGCCTTTCTGAGGCCGGCGCTCAAGCGGGGCAACGTAAAGGTTATTACCGGCGGTCATGTCGAGGAACTCGAAATGACAGGACGGCGTGTCACGGGCGTAAAGTACCGTCACGGTGACCAGTCATATACGGCAAGTGCAAGCGCCGAGGTGATCTTGAGCGCTGGGGCCATTGGGTCGCCGCAGATTTTGATGTTGTCTGGCATTGGCAATCCAGCGGTCCTGCGGGGTTTAGGTATTTCCCCGCGCCATGATCTGCCCCATGTGGGTCAGGGATTACAGGACCACCTTGCCCTTACCCTCGGATTTACGGCGACCGAGCCTACGTTGAACGGAACACTTGGGCGCACTGTGCCACGCTGGTTGGCCGGCATACGCTATATCCTGGGACGAAAAGGCCCACTTAGTCTGCCCGTAAACCAGATCGCGGGATTTGTGGCCTCAGACAACACGCAGCCACTTCCAGATTTGCAACTCTATGCCAACCCGATGTCCTATGACGCCACCCGTGAAAAACGGCCTACCGTTTCATCGTATCCCGGTTTTTTGCTCTCTGCGCAACCGTGCCGCCCGACCAGTCGGGGCACAGTCAGCCTGCGCAGTTCCGACCCTCTGGATCCGCCTGTTATACAGCCCAATTCGCTGTCGACTGACACCGACTGCAATCAAGCAATTCGCGCGGGTCGTATGTTGCGCCATCTTGCACAAACCCCCACACTACGCGCCGTTACGCGGACACCTGATTGGCCAAGTTTACCTGTGATGTCTGATCAAGAGCTTTTGGATCTTTTCCGATCCGAGGCTGCGTCCAACTATCATGCCTGTGCCACATGTCGCATGGGACCTTCCGCTCTGGATAGCGTCATAGATTCGCGGTTGCGTGTGCATGGTTTAAGTGGGCTGCGCGTTGTGGATGCTGCGTCGTTTCCCTCGGTCACGTCGGGCAATACGCAGGCGCCCGTTATGATGTTGGCACATCGCGCGGCCGAGACTATCGTGGCAGACGCTACAAAAAGGGGTTTGACATGAAACTGGCTGACATTGAAACCTTTGTTGTTGCCAATCCGCCCCCGCGCCACGGAGGACGGTATTTCATCTTTTTACGTCTGACGACGGCTTGCGGTATCACGGGTGTGGGCGAGATCTATAACGCAACATTTTCGCCTGAGCTTTGTGCGTCTATGGCCGTCGATGTTTTCGGGCGGATTTTTGAGGGCAGTGAACCCCACCAGATCGAGACCCTGTGGCGTCGCACGTATGGGGCTGGATATACACAACGACCGGATGTGACAGTCATGGGGGTTCTCAGCGGTCTTGAGATGGCGTGCTGGGATATCATCGGCAAAGCTGCTGGACAGCCAGTCTATAATTTGTTGGGTGGTTTGGTTCATCGTAGGCTTCGCAGCTACACGTATCTTTACCCATCACATGGGGACGTGTATCCAGATCCTGACGCCCCCAATGTTTATAATGATGCAGATCTCGCGGCAGAAGCGGCGATCTTGGCTGTTCAAGAGGGATTTACAGCTGTCAAATTTGACCCGGCCGGCCCATATACCATCTATGACGGTCGCCAACCTCGGATGGAGGATTTAACGCGGTCCGAAGCATTTTGCCGCGCCATTCGATCGGCAGTTGGAGACAAGGCGGATCTGCTATTTGGGACGCATGGTCAGTTTACCGTGTCAGGCGCAAAACGATTGGCCCGCCGGATTGAACCTTATGATCCACTTTGGTTCGAAGAGCCGGTTCCGCCGGAAAATCCTGCAGATATGGCAGAGGTCGCGCGGGCGACCACAATTCCCATTTCCACCGGAGAGCGTTTATGCACCAAACACGAGTTTGCCCGCGTTCTTGAAGCCGGAGCCGCATCAATCCTGCAAATGGATCTGGGCCGCGTCGGAGGTATTCTGGAAGCACGCAAGATCGCTGGTATGGCCGAAACACGCTCCGTCCAGATCGCGCCACATCTTTATTGCGGACCGGTTGTGGCAGCGGCGAATATTCAGGTCGCAGCCGCCAGCCCCAATTTTCTGATTCTTGAAAGCATTGGCCAGTTCGATGGACCCTATGCAAAGTTCCTCAAGCGGTCGTTTGACTGGCAAGATGGTTATGTCCTGCCGTCGTCGGAACCGGGATTGGGTATTGAACTGGAGGATGCATTTATTGCAGCCAACCCCTGGACAGGGACCGACCTGCATTTGATGCCCGAAGAAAAGACAGTCTGGGCCTAGGCCATCAGACCTTCGATCCGGCTAAGGGTGGCCTCGGCCACATCGACGCCTGAAACGGCCGCAGAACGCGCCTTGCTGGATCTGCTCTGGCCAGGCAAACGGGCGCCGTCCTGTTCGGCCACGCTTGCCATTAGATCTGCGATCCGCGTGTCAAACGCCCCTCCGGATGCCGTGGCGGTATCAATTGCCATAAAAAATTGCCCGGTGGCGGGTGGGCCGCCAACCGGGCCTGAAAACGGTGAGGCATCCTTGCCAAGCGTTGCGCCCGACAAGGCAGCGGCAAGGATCTCTACGATCAAGGCAAGACCCACGCCTTTATATCCACCAGCCGGTGCCATGGTGCCGCCTTTCAGGGCGGTGTTAGGATCTTCAGTCGGGTGGCCATCTGCGTCCAACGCCCAGCCCAAGGGGATCGGTTTACCTTCGCGTGCGTGTTTCATGACTTCCGATTTGGCAATCGTACTGGCGGATTGATCAATCATAAAGGCAAGCCCGTCTGGTCCCGGGACGGCCATTGAAATTGGATTTGTCCCGACGATTGGTCTGGTGCCACCTGATGGGGCGATTGATGCTGGGGCGTTTGTTGCGCCGATTGCCAAAAGCCCTGCCTCTGCCAGTCGGGTGGTATGATATCCAAGCACGCCACAATTGTAGCTGCGATGTAATACCATACCCGCGATACCTTGTGATCTGGCCATCGCCACCAGAGCATCAAATCCTGCCTCGATCGCAGCATGGGCAAAGCCATGTGCTGCGTCTATGCGAATCAGAGCTGGTCCCGCCTGAGAAACGGTCGGCATGGCGTCACCAATGACTTTGCCACATCGCAAATGCTCGCCATAAATCGGGATATAGGCAAGGCCATGGCTTGCCACGCCAACGGCTTCGGTTGCAGCTGTGGCGATTGCCAAGGGGCGCGCCTGTAGATCGGATGCCCCACAGGCACACAATGCGCGATAGGCAAGATCTTCGATTTGTGAAAGCGAAAGCGTCGGCATCTGTTGAATGTCCTTTGAGGGTCTAGTCGTTGTCTGTTGCGACACCTGCGCCTGCGCCCGAAGCACGTGATGCGTCGGTGGCAGGCGCGTAGGTTAGCGCGGCAAGGCGTTCGAGCCCTGCCCAATCCTCAGGATCTGGGGTGGCACGGGAGCAAAACGGGCGCGGCTTTCCCATCGTGGCATCCAGATTTAGAAGTATATTCGAAGGCTCACTGCTGGGCTGTTCCATAGGGCCTGACACGCTGTGGCCGTCTGTGCACCATGTGCTGCCGTGAAATTCCACACCAACTGGCTGCCCATGGCGCAAACGGGCAAGCTGCGCGGCAAACCCGATAAACATGATGGGCGCCCGCACGGGTGTTTCAGTTCGTGTGATCGCGGCCAGCTGTCGTGCATGGTCGACACACCATGCACCGGTCAAAATTGGGGACACGGTGCCCGGCACGTCACCAAGTGCTGCATGTGCAGATCCACAGCCATCCAACCCCTGACGTTCCAGCCAGCGCGCAGCGCGGCCTGCGTCTGCGGCAAAATTCCAATCCAATCCAGAGCCTCGGGCAGCTTTGGTCACCATGGCCTGAACTTCATTCAAGGCAAAGTTCATAAATCTGCCCTGCCATAGATCCAACGATCTGATCCATCTACGCTCAGGTCCTCAGGGTAGGGTGCGCCTGCAAACATCGATATTCGAAGCCACCGATCTGAACGTGGATCAAACCTTGTGGCCCCAAAAAACGACAGCTTTGCACGCAGCATGTCTATTGGACGCATATGGGCAGATATCGTGTTGTCTTGGATTTCGCTGTAGGGCGATTGTCCTGTCAGTTGCGCCCGCTGGAGGGTGCCACGCAATTTGGGATGGTCTGCAAGGACGGCGTACAACGGCTGTTCTGGTGGGCAATTTGCAAGGATACCAAGCGCATATGCGGCATCTCGGGCGGGTGAAAGAGGTTGCTCATACGGTTCGATAGGTTCGTCAAACCTTTCACCCAATCGGGGTTCAAGCTTTTCAGCTGAAACGTACCAGAGCCTTGCGATCGCGCTTTTGTCATTCCAGTCGATGTCTTTGGTCCAACCGAACGAACGTTGTAATAACGCCATCGCCGCCGCCACAGGCATGCCTGCTTCAAAGACAAAGTCATGGCTCGCTGTGTCCGACATTGTTTCTGTAAGGGGGTCTACCAAATCGGGAAACGGTTCAAGGATCAAGGACGCCAGCAATTCCTGTGCTTCGGCGTCAAGATGTTCGGTTGCGTCCCGCATCAGAGCGTCCCACGGCATCGGACGCGTCCATGCGCCCTGATCCACCCAGTCTGTCAAAATTGCGAGATCAGACCGAAGGGTCGCAATGCGTGATGTTTGCTCGGTATCTGATGTGTGCCAATGCTCGGCCTCTGTTCTGGCGGCGGCGAGGCATTTGCGCAGGCAGTCTATCTGGTCCTGCGTCGCAGCGGGTTGCGAGCGGACACGGGCTATGGCTTCCTCTCGTGCTGCAATCCAGTTGTTAAAGAGCACAGGATGGTTCACGACAAAAGGCGCCATGCCGAGCCCGGTGGAATTGCCTATTCCGAGCGTTTTGGCAATCTTTGGGTCCAGCTTGACCGCCTTTGGTCCTCCAACTGACTGCGCCATATGATTTACCAGATCTCGCACAAAACAACGTATCAGATAGACGGTCAACATCTCTGCCTGAAAAGGTGCGGCCATTTCCGGACGGTCTGCAATCAGTTCGCGGTCGGCAGATCCAAACTTGCCCGAGCCATAGACCGCCGTTGTGCGCATCAAATATCCGACGTCAGTCAGCTGCTTTGCACTGGGTTGCACGCCTGCGGCAAGCTTTTCAATGACGGTGTCCCAAAGCCGTGCCGACCTGTTTGCGCGTGACAACGTCAGCTCGGATTGAGTAATGCGGCCTGCCTCTTGCAAAGGAACATTTGCCTGTAACCGGTCCAATGTGGCCTCATTGGGGATACCATCGCAGAGCGTGAACGTGGCATCCCATGCGTCGGCAATCACTCGGTCAGATCTTTGGTCCGCTGGCAGATCATGAGCAAAACACGCAAGCGCATAGGATCGCTCCGGACCCTGAGCTACATAAACCGCCCGCCCCACACCACGATCGTCGATATCAAAGCGAGCCCGCCAGATGCGCCAGCCTTCGCGTGCCATGCGCCGCGTTAGCTGCCTCATAAAGCTGAGCCTGCACTGGTGCATGGCACCAAGACGGTCCAGACGCATGACGACAGACGGAGAGCGACGTGGGATTTGTGTCATAAGTCTGCCTTGGCCAGGAATTCGGTTTCAAAAAAACGATACCAATTCCCCCCCATGATACCATCAATTTCACCAGTGGACATACCGGTTGTGGATAAACCTTCACGCAAAGCAGCAAAGTCGCGGTTATCCTTAAACCAGTCAGGCATTGCAGGAAAGCCCGGAGCGCTGGCAGAGCCTTCTCCATAGTCGATTTTTTTGGTCCAACGCCCTACACGCATCCATTCAACCACGCTGTCTGGCTGATCCTGACACAAGTCGCTGCCAATCCCCAGATTTTCAGGTCCATAAAGATCTGCGGTTCTTGCAATCATTTCACAAAAGTCAGAACGCGAGCAGTCAGATTTTCCCTTCAGATGGTGCGGATACAGCGAAAAGCCAAGCATTCCTCCACGGTCTGTCACTGCCCGAAGTACGGCATCACGCTTGTTTCGGCGGGCAGGGACCCAGTCATATGGATTGGCATGTGTAATTGCGATGGGACGATTGCTGACTTCGGCAGCTTCAATCGTTGAACGATCGGCTGAATGGCTCATGTCTACGACCAGCCCAACGCGGTTCATCTCGGCGATAACTTCGCGGCCCATGCGCGTCAGGCCCGGATCCTCATCTTCATAGCAGCCCGTCGCCAATAAAGATTGGTTGTTGTAGGTTAATTGCATGAACCGCAGACCAAGGTCATGCAGAACTTCAACCAGTCCAATATCATCTTCGATTGGGCTAGGGTTTTGGGCACCAAAAAAGATCGCTGTGCGCCCCGTGTCACGGGCTTTTTTAATGTCGCTTGCCCAGCGGCCTTTCATGATCAAATCGGGATATAGCTCGAAATATCGGTTCCATCGTTCGATCTGCAAAACGGTCTCGCGAAAGGTTTCGTGATATGCGATTGTAACATGAATGGCATCCAAGCCACCCTTGCGCATTTGGCGAAAAATTTTTTCGGACCAGTTCGCGTACTGGAGCCCATCTATATTCATCACACAACCCCTGCGACATTGAAAAGTAGCGTGATTAAATTTGCTCCGGTGATCAAGATGCGAAAGCGCAAAAAAATGCGTCTGACCCAAAAGAGATTATTATCGCTATTTTGGGCAGTGCACCCCTGCGACGCCAAAAAAATTGCGTGAAAAACAATATGTATATATTTATCAATATGTTACGGATTTATAATGCGGTATTAAATTGATTTTTAGGCTAATTTGGTAGTTACAAACTGTGTCACTTTTATTTTCTGCGTTGGCACCCCTCAGATTTGTACAGTTTGCCACTTGCATCTGAATTTTAGCAACCGCTCACTGAGAGACCTGCAGCCTGGTATGTCCATCGCGTCCAAGGGGATTAAATCCGAGCGTTGTTAAAGCCCAACGAGAATGCCTTTTGTTGGTCTTAGCTGCCAAACCGCATTGCGCTCACCACATAGCTCGGTCAGTTTTTCACAGTGGGCCGATGTGACTTTTGTACACCCGTAGGCTTGACATTTTTACAGATACATCCGCGCAAATGCCCAGTTTGCAGCCTGATGCACCACGCCAAATTCGCCCGATTTAAGGGCTTCGTCCAACGCCTCGGGGAGCATGCAGTGTTGTGTCATCTCTTCATGGTCTCCGCTGTCAGCTTCTTGTATGATCCGACAGCCACGGGCCAAGAAGTAATGCCCGTTGCAACCGCGTTGATTGCCATTATCGACATAGTGGCCCAAAGACACCCAATCATCTGAAACAGCGCCAGTTTCTTCCAGTAACTCTCGTTTTGCGCCATCGATGGGCGCCTCGCCGGGATCAATGAAACCCGCAGGCAATCCCAAGCAGACGCGACCTGGTCCATGTTTGTAATGACGCAAGGTCAGAATTGTTCCATCCTCCATCACGGGCACCACGGTTGCAAAGCTGCGCAAATGCACCTGATAGAAATCTTCGAGAATCTTACCATCCGGCAATTCAACTGTTTGTTGGGCTACCCGAATAAAGGGCAGCCTTTCAAAAATGTATCTTTGCGACAATTGTTTCCATGGAGTCATGGGCCGGTTCCTTAAACGAAATCAGGCCGCACCTCTTGGAAAGGAACGGCCCACAATATATTTTTACTCGAATAGGATGGATTAGCCAACCAGTTCCAAGCCCGAAAAGAAAAATGCGATTTCTTCTGCGGCGGTTTCAGGGGCGTCTGATCCATGAACCGAGTTTTCGCCAACGGATTGCGCAAATTCTGCACGAATGGTTCCGGGGGCCGCGTCGGCTGGGTTGGTGGCACCCATGACTTCGCGGTTTTTGGCAATGGCACCTTCGCCCTCAAGAACCTGGGTGACCACAGGGGCAGATGCCATGAAGTCGCACAGTTCACCGTAAAAAGGGCGTTCTGCGTGCACGGCATAAAACTGGCCAGCTTGTGCTGGGGTCAGTTGGATCCGTTTTTGTGCAACGATCCGTAGGCCTGCGGCCTCGAATTTTGCATTAATCTGGCCGGTCAAGTTCCGTGTGGTGGCGTCAGGCTTGATAATCGACAGTGTACGTTCGACACCCATTTCAGTGCTCCCTTTGATGCAGGCACCCAGACAGGGTCTGGGTGTTAAAATTAGCGATTGCGCGAGGCGATACCATGAGGGTCAGGTGTTGGAAAGGGATCAATTTTCACTAAACCGGCTTGAAAGCCCTGCATCGTCACAGTGGTCTGTTTTTGGATAATTTCGTAGTGTCCAGATAATCAGCTGACACCGACCTGGCATAAGCATTGGATCACGGACGGTGTGCCTATGGTCTGGCGTGTAGATCACACTTGCGTCCTCTTAGACCCCTTTCTAGGGTCGTTGCGAAAGCCAGCAAGGGGATCGCTATGGAACAGGTCGATACGGTGGTTGTGGGCGGTGGTCAGGCAGGTATCGCCACCAGCGAACATTTGTCGAAGTTGGGGATCGAGCATATCGTGATAGAGCGTGACCGGATCGCCGAGCGCTGGCGCAGTTGTCGTTGGGATTCATTGGTGGCCAATGGTCCAGCATGGCACGACCGTTTTCCGAATATGGAATTTGAAGCGGACCCGGATGCCTTTGTCAGCAAAGACCGTGTGGTTGAATACTTTGAAGCATATGCGCGAATGATTAAGGCCCCAATCCGCACAGGGGTTGATGTCACCTCGGTAACACCACTTGACGGCCGAGACGGTTTTTTCCTGCAAACGACTGAAGGTGATATTGAGGCAAGACATGTCGTGGCTGCGACGGGCGCATTTCAGAAACCGTCAATTCCCGCGGTATTGCCTCGGGATGCAGGGCCTTTACAGATGCATTCCAACGCCTATCGCAATGCGTCGTCCTTGCCGGATGGTGACATCCTTGTCATTGGGGGTGGATCGTCTGGATCGCAGATTGCCATGGACCTTATGGAGGCGGGACGAAAGGTTTATTTGTCCCTTGGTCCTCATGATCGGCCGCCGCGTCGTTACCGGCAACGGGATAATGTTTGGTGGCTGGGGGTCTTGGGCAAATGGAACTTGGATACGCCCCATCCGGGAACCGAGCATGTCACCATTGCTGTCAGTGGTGCAAATGGTGGCAAAACAGTTGATTTTCGAAACCTTGCCGCGCAGGGGCTGACATTATTGGGCATGACGGCCGGTTACGAAGAGGGGCATGTTTTGCTGGCTGATGACCTTAAGCGTAATCTGGATGCAGGTGACGCCAACTATCTGGGTCTGCTCGATGAGGCTGATGCCTATATTGTCCGACACGGGCTGGACTTACCATTGGAACCGGATGCCCGCATCATTCCGGAAGACTCTGAATGTGTCACAAATCCCTCACGCAAATTGGCTTTGGATGGGGTTGGCGCTGTGATTTGGGCCACGGGTTATGCATTTGATTTTGGATGGATAAAAGCGGACAGTTTTGATTCTCTGGGACGCCCGCTGCATCAACGCGGAGTATCAGATGTGCAAGGTCTGTACTTTGTGGGCCTGCCTTGGCAGTCGCGCAGAGGGTCTTCGTTCATCTGGGGGGTTTGGCACGATGCCAAATTCGTTGCCGACCAAATTGCAATCCAGCGCATTTATGCGGGCTACCAAGGAACAGCCCAACGTATCCTGACCGAATAAGCACGGCATTGCCACCTGATCAGCTAATTTGCCTGTTTCCGGTCATTGTGCCCTATGCATCATAAGCCGATAGGTGCAGAGGCGCGGTCCAGACCACTGTGGTCGTGGAAACATCAATGGGCGCGGGCGACCCGCTCTGGAATGACCTCCATCCAGTTGCCGTTTCCGGAAACGACAATGAGGTCACCTGCATTCAACGTGCTCAGGATTTTAGGGGAAATGTTGCAGATTTCGTTGGCATAATATGGCTTATTTTCCGCAAAAATACCAGAAAATAGTATACCCAAGTGCTTTGAATATAGTCATCCGACGGCACGATGTTTGGGGTCAAGAGCATTTCTAAAAAACGGGGTGATTGCGCAAATAAATAACCCGGCAGCACGCAAAAAAACAATAAGTCTTCCCCGTTCAGAAAGTAATGCCGACATGGTTCTCTGGGGATTTCGTATAAGCTAGGCCAGTTGTCCAAGGTGGTGTTTTTGGTGACTGGTCGTTTTCCAAAGCCGTGATGAGGCGAGCGGTTCAGAGAGCTATCTTGAGGAGCCGGGCTGCTACGCGGTCCGGCTCCGTTGGTGTGCGCTACATTACTGCAGCAAAGCCGACAGCTTCGAGCGGGCGTCGTCGTTTACCCAAGAGCTCCAAGTGTCGCCGGATGTCTGCAAGAAATAGACGGCCGCTTCTTCCGCAGAGGCATTATTGGCGTCTTTCCAGGCCAGCAATTGTGAAATAGCTTTGTTGCTGAGCGAGATATTCGACACCAGCTCCATGATTTCAGGCTTTGACGACGCCAGATCGGCCGTTACAACAGTGTAGACAGGTGCTGCTGGGAAAGACGATTTGCCCGGCGTTGCGCAATCTGCGCCCGCATTACAGGCGTGTGCTTCCATGTTGTAGCCGCCCATGTCGACTGCAACCATATCGTATGATCCCAAAAGCGCCGTTGGCCCCCAGTAATATCCGAACCATGGCTCACCAGCTTGATATGCAGATGCCATCGAGGTTGACAACGTTTCACCTGAACCGTGGTTGAAGACTTCCATCCCTGCGTCAGCAAACCCGTAAGCTTGCACAAGATTGTCGTTTGCAATCCGGCAACCCCAGCCATCAGGGCAATTGTGGAACCTGCCACCAACAAGCGAAGGGTTGGCCAGAATTCCGTCAATTGTGGTCAACTCAGGATGCGCTTCGGCCAGATATGCCGGAATCCACCACGCTTCTGAGCCACCGTCGGAAATCACGTCGGCTGCTTTAATGACTTTGCCTTCGGCCGCGAGGCCTTCATAGGCTGGAGCTGAATTCACCCAAAGCTCGGGCACGACATCAGGCTCGCCATTTTCAGCTAAAGACGTGATGGCTGTCGTTGTTGCAGATGGCACCACGGTGACATTGCAACCATAGCCCTGCACCATCAAGAATTCGGTGATGACCGAGTACACTTCAGCTGATGCCCAGTTCATACGAGCCAATGAGACATCGCCACAGTCAGCCATAGCTGCACCCGGCAGCGCCATCGCGCCGGCAATGATCGCCGCAGCGGATACACGTAGTTTCATGATTATTCTCCCTTTTGTGATAACCCGGTTCAATTTGTGGTTGCCCGGCTGTTCTGAGTAACAGAACTTATAGGGACACAGAACGACGTCCCACCTCTCAGGGCAATGTGCAAGAGCGACAAGAAGGCAGAAATTCACGACACCTTGTGGCAAAAATGGTCCACAATTTAACGCTCCGCGAGAGATTGCTGTAGAATACTCCTGTGCAACGATCCTATCAGGGTCCGAACGTGCCGATTTGATACGACGAAATGACACTTAAATTTTCATCAGGTCATCGCAGAACCGTCAGAAACTGTTGAAGTATCAGAGGCTTTACTCAGATTTCCTGTTAGTCATGTGACGTCGTTCGAGTCATCAATTGCCTTTGAAATCACATCCAATGACTGTGTTGCTGCCGAGTCTAATTCGCGCCGAAGGCGCGAAACCTCTTCCAGCTTTTCCTCTATTAGCGCCTGCTCAATCTTTTTTAACAAGCTATGCAGGTAAACGGCCCCAAGAAGGGCACACGTTCCGGCAGTCTTATGGGCCGCTTTTGCCAAATATTCGGCATCGCCGTCCGGTGTGGCAAGGAATGTGCTAATTTCTTTAAGAATGAAGGTCAGCTCTGCCGAGCATCTTTTCGCGATCTGTCTGGTTGGGTTACACCCCATCGTTTCAATCAGTTCGTCAAGCAAAGATATATCGAGCAACATATCTTTTGCGTCCGAAGACCTGCGTTGGTCTGTCTGTGCGCCCAACAGATATTTTGCGAGAAGGCTCTCGACTTTATGACGTGTGATGGGCTTTAGCAGGACGTCTTGCATCCCTGAGGACTTGAATAGATCTCTGTCCTCCGGACGGGCATGTGCTGTCTGTGCAACGATGACTGTCGCTTGGTTCGGTCCACCGCTTTCTCTGATTTTGAGTGCGACTTCGTTGCCGTCCATGCCTGGCATGGAGATGTCCATCAAGATCATGTCAAAAACTTCATGTGCAGCAGCGACAAGTCCTGATTCTCCGCTATCGGCTAACTCAACTGTGTGGCCCATCTGCTCCAGCATTTCGCGTAAAACGATCGCATTGATTTCGTTG
This sequence comes from Pseudoprimorskyibacter sp., assembly GCA_029251265.1. GTDB lineage: Bacteria > Pseudomonadota > Alphaproteobacteria > Rhodobacterales > Rhodobacteraceae > JAQXDR01. The sequence goes on from JAQXDR010000233.1 coordinate 13,891, forward strand.
TCCTCAACGATCAAAATACGCGCAGAGGCCTGTTGTCCTACAAGGTTTGGTAAAGCGCGTGGCGCCGGCGTGATATCGCCGGGGTTCTCTTCGCTGATTTCAACTGGAAGCCGCACGCGGAACTGGCTGCCACTTCCCAGTTTGCTGGAGACACTTATATCGCCTCGCATGGCTTCGACAAAGCCTTTGACGATAGACAATCCTAAGCCCGTGCCTTCGGTCGCACGCCCGAATTCAACATCCAAAATCGTGAAGGGTTCGAAGATCTTTTCAAAATCTGATGGATCGATACCACATCCGGTATCTGTAACCGTGATCTCTAGCCAGTCGTCGCCCGCCCTTGTCACGTTTAATAAAACTTCGCCATCGCGGGTAAATTTAATCGCATTGCCCACCAGATTGTCGATGATCTGTCGGAGTTTGATACGGTCTGTGACGACGTAGGACGGCACCGGGATTTGAAATGTGGGCGTTAGTTTATTCCCGTTGCGTGCGGCATACGGCCGGTGAACGGCAGCAATTTCATCAACGAGGCTGCTTACTTCAAACGGGTGTTTAGTGAATTTAACTTCCCCGGATCCCAATCGGGTTATATCCAAAACGTCACGTACATGATGCAATAATATTTCTGACGACGCATCAAGCAGCTTGAGGTAGCGGGTTTGCGCATCAGTCATTGTGGTTTGGCGAAGCAGGTCCAGAGTCGCGATAATCCCGTTCAACGGAGTACGCATTTCGTGACTAAGAACAGCAACGAACCGGGATTTCGCTGCGTTTGCTTCTTGAGCGGCCTCCAGTGATGCCGTCAAAAGTTCGGATTCGTTTTCAAGCTTGTCCATCAACCCGTTAAACGTTGTACGCAGGTCGCGCGTTTCGTTCGGTGAGATCCGCGGCATTACTGGAACACGTGCGGTCAGGTCACCCCCTCTTATCGCCGCGACTGTTTGGGCAAATTTTCTCAACGGATTTTCGATCAAGGCCGCAAGAAACCAGCTTCCTAGTACGGCCAGAACAAAAAGCACAACCAGCACCTGTGACAAGATCCAGGCTTCTTTTTGGGCTCTCTCAACCAGTTCGGATATCGGCTGAGGGACCATCACACCCCAATTTGTGCCCTCAGCAAAGGTGTAGCCTGCGACCATGTCTGCTTTTAAAGGGGGCGAATAAAATTGTGCGACACCCGTTTTCTGCGCCAGCATGAGCTGGACAACCGACAGCGGAGACGCATCTTTGTTAATCCTCTGCCATTCAGGGTTTGGGTGCGCCAGAACTTTACCAGTGTGATCGACGATCATCGAGTGCCCCTTTTCACCAAAGGCGATCGCTTTCTGGACCTTTTCGATGTAATCGATGCCAAACGGTGCAAACGCCATACCACCATCTGGCATCCGCCTGACAATGAATAGGAAAGAGGTGTCGTTGATTTTCTTGACGGACGAAATGACGGTTGCGCCACCGGCACTTTCTTCTCGAAGCTGGTTTATGATTGCAGCAGGAGGCAAGTCCGAGGGAATTGCGGCAATCAGGTTGGTGGGTTGATCACGCGCATCCAGAATTGCAAGATACCTCATGTGATAGGCTGCCATCAAGCGCTCTACATCGCCGGGCAAGCCGCCATCCCCATGTGCTGAAAGCAAAAAGTCGAATGTTGCGCGCAGATCCGTTGCGTATCGAGAGAGTGATTCGGCAAGGTTTAAGGCGATATTCAAGTGGCCTTGATTAACGTGGAACATCTCGCGTTCGAATGCTGTTTGTTCAATGCGAACATATAAAATTGAGAAGGGGATCAAGAGCGTGATTATCAGTGCAGAAAATACGTAGATCCGCATGCGATTCAACCGAGTTAGTATCGACGGACGCCGTTGAGCAACTGCCATTTTTATCTCGGTGGTGGTGGCGGTCATTCCCGTCCCCTCATCTCATCAAAAAAAAATACGCTTTCAAACGCGCATCAATATCCAGCTAACGCTAGGTCAAGTCGTAAGCATGTGCGATCAATCAACCAAGCACAAGGGTTACAATTTACCCCCTTAGTATAGGTAGAGGATAATCAATTGAGGCACAACTATGGTCAAATAATTGCAAAATAGTGTCCAAAGCCAGGGTATCGCATATCGATTAAATTCCCAATGTCAATTCTACCTAGTAGAACAAGTGTGTGGTATAGGGAGTTTGTGATTGTTACGCAGTTTTGTCGACTCCCTCGCAGGCATTTTAACAATTTGACCGGCCAAGTTTACCCAGCACGATGAGACTGATCAATCGCCGTCGGCCACGCCCTGGCCGCGCGCTTTCGCACGACGTGATCTGTAGCTGGGCAAAACCACCAAGATTATTGCGATACACAGTAGCCCAAGACACATGGGTCTTTCCCATATAAAACTGATGCCATCGTATAGCTGCATCGCACGCGAAAAGTTATCTTCCATCATCCCGCCGAGGATAAACCCGATCAACAACGGGGCGAGAGGATAATCTGCAAACTTAAGGGCAGTTGCACAAAGACCAAATCCGACCAGTAACAAAAGCTCTGTAGCATTATTTTGTCCGATATAGGCGCCCATGAGCGTGAAAAACAAAATGAATGGAATGAGATAGTACCGTGGGACGGCAAGAACCTTGGCGATATAGGGAATTAATGGAAGGTTTAGGATCAGCAGCACAAGATTGCCGATGAACATGGACATAATGACCGACCAAAATATCTGCGGCTCGTCTAGCATCAATCGCGGACCCGGGGTTACGTTCAGCGCTATCAGCGCGCCCAGCAAGATTGCAGTGGTGCCGGATCCCGGAATCCCAAGCGTCAGCAGCGGCACAAAGGATCCTGTGCATGCTGCATTGTTGGCGGTTTCAGGTGCGGCCAGTCCCTTGATTGATCCTTTTCCGAATTCGTCTTGTTCGTGTTTTGGGGCAATGTTGCGTTCCACGGCATATCCCAGAAAACTGGCGATGGTCGCACCCGCCCCTGGCAGAACGCCGATGAAGAAACCCTGAAGTGACTGACGTCCAATCACTGGCGCAATGGCGCGCGCTTCACGACGGGTGATACGCAAATCTTTGATCGCATCTTTGCCACCGCTGAGTTCTTTTGGTTTGAGGACCAGAAACAGCGCTTCAGGCAGGGCGAACATCGCCATGGCCAAAGTAATAAAGCTGAAGCCTGATTGAAGATCCATGATGCCCATTGTGAACCGCGGCAGGTTGAACAAGGCGCCTTCACCGACGGTGGCCATGATAAGGCCAAGGATGGTCATAACCAAAGCTTTGGCAACCTGTCCCGTTCCAGCAAAGGCTGCGATGGCTGACAGGCCGACCACCATAAGGGCAAAATATTCAGCCGAATGAAACAACAAGGCCACAGACGACAGCGCAGGAGCAAAAATCATCAACAAAAGCGCCCCGATTGTGCCTCCGGCGAAACTGGCTATGGCGGCAATGGTCAGGGCTTTGCCTGCCTTGCCTTGCCGTGCCATCGGGTAGCCATCAAAGCTTGATGCCACTGTGCCCGCCACGCCCGGTGCATTCAGCAGTATGGACGAGGTCGACCCACCAAAAATTGCGCCGTAATAGACGCCCGCCAACAAGATTAATGCAGCAGACGGATCGCCCATGGAAATAGCGACGGGAATCATGATTGCGATGATTGACATCGGGCCAAGCCCAGGCAGCATCCCGATGAATGTTCCGATCAGGCATCCGGCGATCACCATAAGCAGGTTTTGGATCGACATTGCCGTCGACAGGCCAAGCAGCAAACCTTCTAGCATTTCAGACTCCGAAAATGGCAGGCAGCGGGCGCAGAAAAATACCCAAAACTTGTTGAACGAGGTACCAAACCGATCCGGTCGCGATAAAGGCAACAGGCAGTAGGATATACCATTTGCGCTCGCCCAGAATAAGCGCCCCGACGATTAGAAAAGCAGAGGTCGAGATTAGAAAACCGACCGGTCGCAAACACAAAGCATACGCCACCATTAACCCCAACAGGGCCATTGCTTGCCACAACTGGTAATCACCAAGTCGACGATAATCGATGTCTGCGGATTTTGGTTCAGATTTTTCAAGGCCGAGCAGAATGACGGTCGACAGAACAATCCCGATAACAGACAGAACCTTGGGAAAGGTGCTGGGCCAGACAGGGTTTCGTCGCATGAAGGGGGCCAGGCTGCCATCCATTGTGAACCAGGCGGCATATCCATAGGCCAGACAGATACCCAAAATGATCAGTGCGATCCAACGGTCGAGGGCCATAATATCCACTCCGGGTGTTTGAAGGGTCAGAGCGGCTGGCCGCTCTGACCGGGGTGGCCCTAGAGGAAGCCGAGTTTACGCATCAGATCGCCAATGACCTGTTCCTGATTTTCAAGGAAGGACAGAAAGTCATCGCCCGAATTGTGGATGTTGACCCAACCATTACGCGCCCGCACGACTTCCCACTCGGGGGTCTCGTACATTTTGGCAATGGCGTCTTGGTACATACCCAGCATATCAGCCGGCAGGCCCGGAGCTGCAAAGAAACCACGCCAGTTGACAAAGGTGGTGTCGATGCCCTGTTCCATCATTGTCATTGCATCTGGTGCGGCATCCACGCGCGCATCCGACGTCACGCCAATGATCTTGACCTCGCCTGCATTTGCCAGATCCACGGCCTCAGAAAAGCCAGTGGAAAGCGCGGATATCTCACCAGACAGCAGAGCAGCCATCGCCTTGCCGCCCGCGTCATAGGGGATGTATTTCACGCCAAGGGCGTCTTTTCCAGCTGCTTCCATCACCATGGCTGCAACAAGGTGGTCCATGCCGCCTGGAACCGATCCGCCACCGATTGCTGTTGCGCTTGGATCTGCGTCATAAGCAGCGATCAGGTCTGCCATTGAGTTGATCGCGCTGTCTTTGTTGACGACCATTGCCGCATAGTCACCGATTGTTCCTGACACCAATGTCAGGTCGCGGAAATTATGCGGGAACACCCCGGTCAATGACCGGATGACGATGGGTGTGGAATTTACCATCAGTGTTCCGTGGTTGCTGTCGGCATTTTCGATCAGGTATCCAATCGCCTTACCGCCGCCACCACCGGACATGTTTTCGTAGCTTGCCGACCCAACAAGGCCGGCGTTGGTCAGTGCTTCACCGGTGCCGCGGGCTGTGCCGTCCCAACCACCGCCAGCGCCGCCGGGGATTAGAAAGTGAATGCTGTCCAGAACCTGATGGCCACCGGCAGCAACGGGTCCTGCCAGACCAAGTGCAGCCACAGCTGCGATGAGGGCGCGACGGCCCATTACAAATTTCGACATTGTGTCCTCCCAATTGACAACCGTCCGCAACGCGGATCAGTTACGTGTGGACAAAGCATGCCAAACTGACACTAACCTGTCACAGGTTAAAATAAGTCTGGGTTCTGATGAAGTTTCTGCTGGTTGAAGACAATCACGATCTGGCGAATGCGATCACATCGCGCATGCGTTTGGATGGCCATGTTATTGACCATGCAGATAAAATTAGCGATGCGTCTGCCTTTGTCGCGACCGGAGAATATGACCTTATTCTATTGGATATTATGTTGCCGGATGGGGATGGACGCGCGTTTCTAAAACAGCACCGCGCCAGTGATTTGGATACCCCTGTCATCATTTTGACGGCCCGAAGTCAGGTTTCGGATCGAATCGGTTCGTTGGATCTAGGGGCAGACGACTATGTGACCAAGCCCTTTGATCATGAGGAACTGGCGGCACGGTGCCGTGCGGTCCTGCGTCGAAAGTCTGGCAATGCCCAGACAACCATAGTCCTTGGTGATGTCGTTTTTGACCCCGTGGCAGGGCATCTTATGGTTGGACACGAGGCCGTTACCCTTCGCAATCGGGAATTACGTTTGTTGGAATTATTTATGAATGCGCCGGGCCAGGTTTTTTCCAAACAAAAACTGGCCGACCGGCTTTTTTCCTATGATGTTGATGTGTCGGAAAACGCAATTGAGGTTTACGTCGGACGCTTGCGCAAACATTTGGAAGGCTCGGATTTACGCATTACGACGCTGCGAGGGCTGGGCTATCGGCTGGATCGCGATGGATAATCCAACGGTATCGGGGTCCTTGCGTTACCGCTTGGGCCTGACGTTGATTGGTGGGGCTGCTGTGCTGGCAGTTTTGTTATTCTTTGCCGTGCGGAGCTATGCGGTACAGGTGGCACAACAAGGACAGGACAACATCTTGGTTGCGTCAGTCACATCCATGCTGGATGCAGCAGCAATCCGGGATAATGCGGTAGAAGTCGACATTCCGTATGCGGCGTTTTCCATGCTGACCACACCCGCGGATGATCGCGTGTTTTATGCAATTTTTCAGGACGGCACCTTCTTATCTGGTTATCGCGATCTTGGGTATCTGGGGCCGGACGCGGGTTTAGAAAATATCTTTGGTTTTGCAAATGTGCGAGGTGTGTTGGTGCGTCAGGTCAGCGCCAGCCGCACTTTGATTGGGGCCAACAAGCGGACAGAGGTGCAGATTGTACTGGCCCAAACGCAGGATGCCTTATCCGCAACGCTGGACCAGATTTCGCGTAACGCGGCCCTTTTGGGAGTGGGTTTTTTTGCATTGGCTGCGGCCTTGTCTGTTTGGGCTACGGCGGCAACCATGGGGCAGCTGGACCGGTTGACCACGTCTGTCACGCGGCGCGGACCACAGGATCTTCGACCGTTCAAAAATTCGGTACCGCAAGAAATGGCCCCCCTTGTACAATCGCTTAATTCTCTTATGGCGCGACTGGACCAGTCTCTTAGCCAGTCAGAAGATTTCATCGCCGAAGCTGCCCACAGGGTGCGAACGCCCCTGGCGACGGTGCGATCCTATGCAGAGGCGACCCTGCAGCGTGTTGATAAAGAAGAAAATCGCGAAGCCATGCGATCCATGGTTAAAGCCATAGATGAAAGCTCTCGGGCGGCAGGGCAGCTGCTTGATCACGCAATGATCACATTCCGCGCCGATCATCTGGAACGCGAGGATATTAATTTGGTGGAATTGGTCCGTGATCTTGTCCTGCGCATGACACCGATTGCCGAGATGAAAGACCTGTCGCTGTCGGTGCAGGGGGATGGGTCTGTTCCCTATGCGGGGGATGCGATCCTGTTGCAAAATGCAGTCCGGAACCTCGTGGATAACGCCATGAAATATGGCCCGGCGGAAAGTTTGATTGACATCACAGTTCGCGCAGAGCCTCATCCCCATATTATGGTAATTGATCGTGGCCCGGGCTTTCCCTCGCACGAGATTTCTACACTGACATTGCGGTTCAAGCGCGGACAAAATGCCGAAAACACCATTGGTTCTGGATTGGGATTGACTATCGCAAAAGATGTGGCGTTCGCGCATGGAGGCGGAATTAAGCTGGAAAATACGTTGAAAGGTGGGGCATGCGTTACCTTATCACTGTCTTCCTGATTGTGTTTGGACAAGTGGTGGTCGCCCAGGATTGGGAAGATCATCAGATATTCAACGCAGAAAATGCCACAACGTCGTTACGCATCGTGTCCAGCACGGACACTGATTTATTCGCCCCTCTGATCGAAGCTTTTGTCGCAAAACATCCGGACGTCGGCGTCGACTATTTTGTGACGGGCACTGCGGAAATCGACAGGCTCTTCCGAGACAAACCCAAGGCCTTTGATATCGCGATCTCCAGCGCGATGGATCTTCAGCTAAAGCTGACCAATGACGGTTTTGCTCTGCGATTGAACGGTGTTCTGCATCCAGAGTGGGCGCAATGGCGGCAAAGCCTGTTTGCCTTCACGTCGGAACCCGCAGCGATTGTTATCAACAAGGCGGCCTTTTCAGGCTATCCGATACCGCGCACGCGACAAGAATTGATACAGGCGTTGCGCGCCAGACCAGAAGCGTTTCGCAATCGTGTCGGTACGTATGACGTGCGCAAATCCGGCTTGGGATATCTCTTTGCGACGCAGGATGCGCGTGCGTCGGAAACTTTTTGGCGCCTGATGGAAGTTATGGGCAGCCTGAATGTACGGCTATATTGTTGTTCAGGCGAGATGATAGACGATTTGATCACGGGCAGGATTTCCGTGGCTTATAATGTCTTAGAGAGTTACGCAGCAGTGCGCGCGGAAAGCCAAAATGCCCTTGAAATTATCCTGCCGTCAGATTTCCCAACAACAATGATGCGCACAGCACTGGTGTCGCGGGATACGCTTGTTCCGCAACAGGCCGAGCGATTCATTCAACATCTTGTGCATCAGCAATCTGGTGCAGATAAAGCGGCATCATCGCCTTTGCCACTTTTGGGAGGCGAAGCCGGCGTGGATCGGGCAACCATCGCTTTGGAACCGGCCCTTATGACCTTTCTGGATGCATTGAAACGGGCTAAATTTCTGTCTGAATGGACGAGTGCGCTGATTCAGGATTAATCTGTTTTTATCTTGGTTTAACCCAGCTCCACTTAAACGAGCCGTTTCGTTCGGGACGACCTCGACCATGCGCAGGTTAACGTCTCGAACCCTTTGTTGTTATTTGGCATCGACACTGTTTCACAGCGAGGCGATTAACCGCCTCGCTGGCAGTTGACGTGAGCCATCCTTTTAAAAATGCGCTCTGACGAATTTCTGAGCGGTCAGAAATATGTTGATCCGTAGGGGTAACCGAGTACTGTATACAGAATACAGTCGGACCTCAGCATACTGGGGCATCACCAACATTGGAGGATATTATGAAACTGCGTCTTGGATTGATCGCGGGTCTTTCCGCGGGTTTGCTTGCCACAACGGCCCTAGCAGATATCAAGGTAGGCTTTATTGGCTCTCTTAGCTCTGACACTGGACTGAGCACGTTGCGCGGCGCCCAGATTGCCATTGATGAATTAAACGATGCCGGTGGCGTAATGGGGCAACAAGTCTCGATGGTGACGGCAGATACCGGTGAGGATGTAATCGAAGGCGTCAAAGCCTTTGAATATCTTGCTGAAAGCGCCGAGGTTGACTTTATTATATCAGGTTCGATCGACGACGTATCATTAGGCTGGATGCCGCGCATGCAGGAATACCAGATCCCGACGCTGGATACTTGGACCAGCTATATCGGCATTATTGATATGGTGATCGAAGATCCCGAAGTGATGGCGCCATACTTTATGAATATCGCCAGTGACGAGGCACTTGCAACGCTCTACATCAATTTTGGCGCTGAGGTACTGAAGGCAAAAATGGGCTTTGAAAGCGTGGTTATTCTGGCCGAGGATACTGCTTTTGGTCAGGCGATCACCGGTTTGGTCACAGATGCGCTGGCACCCGTTGCTGGCATTGATGTGGCAGATGTCATCGTCTACGATATTGGCACCGTTGATTTTGCACCTATTTTCTCCAAAGCCCAGAATTCTGGCGCTGACTTTATTTATCAGGTCAGTTCCGTCAACAGTCAGGTCATCAGCTCGCAGTATGTAAAACTTCAGGTGCCGATGGCGATGACTGGTGTCAACGTTTCGGCGTTGGGAATGGAGTACTGGGAGGATACAGGTGGCGCTGGTGGCGGTATTTCCACCTTGTCACCCGTTCCCTCGGTCGGGTTCCCGCTGGACCCTGTGAGCCAGGGGTTTGTCGATACCTATCAGTCCAAGTATGACACGCGCCCAATGATCCCGCATTTTAATGGTTTTAACGCCTACCACGGGTTGAAGCAGGCGATGGCAGCAGCAGAAGCGGCCGGTGGTTTTTCTGATGTGGCCGCGTGGAACGCTGAAATGCTCAAGCAGGATCTGATCCTTGAAAAGGACGGCCAGTTGTGGCTGCGTTATGGGTTCTGGCAGCATGGTGAGGTGGAAGAGGTCACAGGACGCACCTATCCACAAAATGCGCGTTTCGATCTAACCTCGCCCTACGAAGATGCGCAGCCATCCATGGTGGTCATTCAATGGAAAGAAGATGGCACCGTCGGTGTGGTTTATCCTTTTGAATATGCCAGCACCGAATTTGAACTGCCCAGCTGGGTGAAATAACAACCTAAGGACCAAGGGGGCTGACATGCGCCCCCTTGGATCAATGAGGCAGGCAAATGACGCAAATCCTGATACAAGGGATGTTGCTCAGCGGGCTCTACGCACTTATCGCGATGGGTTTCATGCTGATATTTTCAATCGGGCGGACCTTGAATCTCGCCTATGGTGCCTATCTGCTCGTCGGTGGTTATGTTTATTTTTGGCTCTGCCAACAGATGGGACTGCCGCAGATCGTGGGGTTTGCCGGAGCGGTGACGGCGGGGGTCCTGATGGGGCTGCTGAAACACCGGCTGATCGTCAAAACGCTGAATGGTGATCATGTCGCGATCGAGATTTCGACACTGATACTGGCGGTCGTATTGCAAGCCGGTGTGGTTTTGCTTTTTGGCGACAGTTCGAAAATCCTGCTGCCCATCGTACCTGGCGTCGTCACGGTTGCTGGCGCGCAGGTAACGTTCAATATTCTGACAGCCACGCTGATCAGTTGGGCGGTTATTATCGGCCTTTATCTTTACATTAGTCGCACGCATACCGGCAGAGCGATGCAAGCGGTATCCATGGACGCAAAAGGGGCGGCGTTATCCGGAGTTGATCCGGACCGGATCAATCTGATCACATGGGGCATATCCGGAGGCTTGGGCGCATTGGGTGGTGTCTTTTTTGCAAGCTATACGCAGCTGTACCCCGGGATGTGGGTAGCTCCGCTCATTATCTCTGTCGCAGTTGTGATTGTCGGGGGCATCGGTTCGATACTTGGAACCTTGGTGGTTGCGCATATCGTTGGCTTTATGGAGGTGGGTGTATCGTCTTGGAGCCCCGAGCTGCGTGGCGTATTCACGATGATCTTGATCGTCGCAGTTCTGGTCTTGAGGCCACAAGGACTGTTCGGGCGGGAGGAAACGCATTGAATTTGCGGTGGTACCATGCGCTCTTTTGGGGTGTTGGAATAGGCGGCATGTATCTTATGCCCGAGTTTGTCGAACGCGGCACCCTGCGCACGATGATTCAGGCCTGTTACCTTGCCATCTTTGCTATGAGTTGGGACGTCTTAAGCGGTCGGACCGGTTATATCAGCTTCGGTCACCCATTCCTGATCGGAATTGGGGCCTATTCGACAGCGATTTTATCCAAGAAATTTGGTGTTCCTCCGGAATATTCTATCCCTCTTGCGATCGTCATCACGATGTTTGGTGGACTTGTCGTCCTGTTGCCTGCCTTGCGGATCAAGGGCAGTTACTTTGCATTGGTCACACTGGCCTTCATGGAGTTGATGTATCAATTGGTGCAGGTTATCCGGCCTGATCTTACCGGGGGAACACGTGGCATAACCGGCATCAAATCCCTGACGCGTGGGGCTGAGGCGGGCTACGAGCTTGCCGTGACCCTGATGCTGGGGGTGGCTTTGGGGCTATGGTTGCTGATGCGGACACGCTTTGGAACCGCCCTTTGGGCAATTGGTATGGATGAGGATTCTGTTCGGGGGTCTGGGTTATCTACGACGCGTCTAAAAACGATGGCCTTTTTAGTGAGCGCGCTCGTCGCTGGATTGGGTGGCGCGTACTACGCGCATTACACCGGCTCACTTGCGCCACGCGCCCTATTTGATATCGATTTTCTATTCACAATCATTGTAGCCGCATTGATTGGCGGTGCCGGCACCATTATCGGACCGATGTTTGGCGCGTTCTTCCTAATCTTTCTGTTGGAATGGTTGCGCCCGATTTTACCAGGCGCTGAGCGTTACTTTGTTTATGGCGGCGTGGCGCTGATTTTATATATGTATCAACCAAAAGGACTGGTTGCGATCGCGCAAAGCCTTCGTGACAGAGTGCGGGGGGACAACTATGACCATCGCGCTTGAGGTGTCACACTTGGTCAAACGGTTTGGCGGATTAATCGCGACCAATGATCTGTCATTTACGTTGAACGAGGGCGAGAGCCTTGGGCTGATCGGTCCCAATGGTGCGGGCAAAACGACGGTTTTCTCGCAGATCATGGGGGAATTGCGCCAGACATCGGGGACTATTTGCTATTTCGGGCAGGACATTGGCGGGTTGTCAACGCCAGAACGGATCGCAAAAGGCATAGGCCGCACATATCAGGTGCCGCGCCCGTTCTCTGATCTGACTGTGCGCGAAAACATTCGCGTGGGCCTAATGCCGGACAGTTTGATCAGTATGATCTTTGGACGATCTGACCAGAGCAAAGAAAACGAACTTGGTCAATCGGTTGGGTTTTCGATCCGCGATCTCGATAAATCCGCATCCGAACTGGCTATGGGTGATCTACGCAAGCTAGAGCTGGCACGGACCCTTGCAACAGGGGCACGCGTGTTGCTGCTTGACGAGGTCTTTGCAGGTCTGACCACCGGCGAGATCTCTATGATTTCAGATCTTTTAAAAGATTTGCGCAGACGCGGTTTTACGTTTTTGATTGTGAGCCACGATCTGCCTGCGATGGAGCCATTGATCGACAAAGCGATTGCCATTGAACGCGGGACAATGATCGCCGAGGGTGTTTTTTCAGACGTTCTGGCCAATCATGATGTGCGGGCATCTTACCTTGGAGACACAGATGTTGGTTCTTGAAATTGAAAACCTGTCAGCCTTTTATGGCAAGGCGCAGGCACTGCGCGAGGTCAGCCTGACGGTAAACGAGGGTGAATGTATTGCTATCGTCGGGGCAAATGGCGCGGGCAAATCTACCCTGCTGGATTCAATCATGGGATTGGTCAAAACGCGTGGCACAGTTCGCTTGCACGGAGAGGATATCACAGGTTTGCGGTGCGCGCAGATTGTCAAGCGAGGCGTGGGCTATGCCCCGGAACGATTTAACTTGTTTCCGCATATGACGGTTCGAGACAACCTTCTGGTCGGGGCATTTACTGCAAGAAATGAGATTGCTAAAAACCTCGATGCGGTACATCGGTTGTTTCCCCGTTTGGCAGAACGAGAAAACCAAGAAACCTCGACACAATCAGGCGGCGAACGGCAGATGGTTTCTTTAGGCCGTGCGCTTATGTCTTCGCCAAATGTGCTGCTGGTCGATGAACCCACGATCGGTCTTGCGCCCAAGGTCTGCGGCGAACTGGCCAAGGTGCTGCAGCGCCTTTCAAAAGAAATGGGCCTGACCGTGATTGTGACTGAGCAGAACGCCAACTTTGCAATTTCACTGGCTGAACGTTTGTACGTCTTGGAAGGTGGTCGCATTACCGCGCAGGGAACTGCAGCAGATCTGAGCAAGGACGACATTCTTGCCAAGAGCTATTTTGGAGCATGATCCAGAGTTAACGGCAACCTTAGTCGTCTAGATTTGACACACTAGGTTGGCTTGTCAGTATGTTCGACCCGCAGCGGTATCCAGCAGACTTGGATCTCAAAGAAATTTTTGTTTAATGAAGCAAACCAAGCACCTTTCGGTCTTGGTAGAGGCGTTTTCGCGTGGTGTTCCGAAATCATTTTATCACGCATAAAAAAAGGAGAGTAAAACAGTCAACATACTTGCAAACTGATTTGATTTTGAATACTGACTGTTTTAGTCAATCAAATTGGAGATCCTAATGACGCGTACTGTCCTGACCTCGGTCCTCGCATTAAGCCTTGCCGCGCCGCTCGCAGCGTCGGAATTAAACCTCTATAGCGCCCGCCATTATGATACGGATGAGCGTCTTTATTCGGATTTTACGGCCGCGACTGGTATCAAGATCAACCGCATCGAAGGCAAAGCAGACGCGCTCATGGCACGTATGGCTGCCGAAGGTCAAAATTCGCCAGCTGATGTTTTGCTCACGGTAGACACCTCGCGTCTAGAGCGTGCAAAGAACGCCGGCGTTCTGCAGGCCCTCGACAATGCGACGCTTGAGGCATCTGTGCCTGCCGAATTCCAAGATACCGAAAACCAATGGTTTGGTTTCAGCTCAAGAGCGCGGATTATCTTTTATGATAAGAATGATGTTGCAAACCCACCTGAGACATATGCCGACTTGGCCAAGCCGGAATATAAAGGGATGGTTTGCATCCGCTCCGGCACAAACGTCTACATGCAGACTATCCTTGCGTCCATCATAACGCATGAAGGAGAGGATGCAGCGACTGATTGGGCGGCAGGGGTTCTGGCAAACTTTGCGCGCGACCCACAAGGTGGTGACACGGATCAGTTGCGCGGGATTGTATCCGGTGAATGCGATATCGCTTTGACAAACACCTATTATTACGCACGTTCAATTCGTAAGGACGTTTCGGGTTTGTCGGGTGCGGATAATATCGGCTGGGTGTTCCCAAATCAGGAAGATCGTGGCGCGCATGTGAACTTGTCCGGTGGCGGAATTGCAGCTTATGCACCAAACTACGATAACGCAGTTGCATTTTTGGAGTACCTCGCAAGTGATCAGGCGCAGCAGTATTTTGCGGCCGGCAATGACGAATATCCTGTTGTTCCGGGTACGTCTCTGAGCTCGTCTGTTGAAAGTTTGGGCACGTTCAAGGCGGACGATGTAGACCTGAGCGTTGTTGCAAAAAATGTTCCTGCAGCGCAGGTTATTTTCAACCAAGTCGGCTGGAAATAAGTCTCTTGAGAGTAGATTGGCTCGGGGAGTTTTCTTCCCGGGCTTTTTTGTTTCTGGCAGTTACAGTTCGTCTGAATTAAGAAAAAACAATCAGTTAAGGACTGAGCAACGCATCTTTAAGAGATGCAAACTGTTCCGGCTGATCGCGTAGATCCAGTTGTGTAACAAGATCTCTCAAATGCTCTCTCATCAACTCTGCTGCGGCCTCTCCATTGTGCGCATGTAATGCGTCCACCAGCGCATGATGCGCGTCGCTTTCACAAAGGGCGTTGCGTCTGCGCCAATACAAAGCAATGACCAACGACGATCTAGAGATCAGCTGACGTATAAACGTTTCTATCGTTTTTTGATCGGCGATCCGTGCAATTTCAATGTGGAACTGACCGGATAATTTTAGCGCCATTCCTGAATTTCCTGCGTGAACGGCTGCATGTTCATCATCAATATGTCGATGCAACAGCGCAATGTCCGCATCTGTGCTACGTTCTGCTGCTGCGTGCGTTATCCGAGGCTCCAGCAAGGCACGTGCCTCAAAAACCTCTCTTGCTTCTTTTATTGTGGGTTTGGCGACAAAGGCACCGCGGTTGCGCTCAATTGTGACCAAACCATCATGAGCCAGCCGCCTCAATGCCTGACGCACGACTGTGCGGCCGACGCTGTAAATTTCGCCTACTTCGTCTTCTGACAACTTCATGCCCGGCAGAACTTTGTGCTCGTGCACGGCCTCGGTCAGATGATCTGCAATTTTCTCAGCAGTTGGTGCGGACGGTGCTTGCATATTCAACCCTTCTGGCCGCGACTCTCGATATTTTTCTACCGAAAAAGTGCAATTGACCACAAGAACCTGTTTTTTTGAATCACTAAGGGGTAGGATTGTGTACAATCTAAGTCTGAATATGCAACAAAGACTGCAAAGATTGCACAATTATTAGGCGTTTCCTGTATTTCGGGGGCTAAAGAATCTGTTCCATCTTCAAGATTCGCCCTTTCATGCCGCAGGGTATCGCAACAAGCACCGGGGATCTCATGCGCTCTACCTTTGACCTAGAATTAAATAACGTTACCAAAGCTTACGGCGATACGGTGGCAGTAGATAGCATAGATCACCTGTTTTCAGCTGGCACCTATGCCTGTTTGCTTGGCCCGTCGGGGTGTGGCAAATCGACGACCCTACGCATGATTGCTGGGCATGAATCGGTGACGAACGGCACAATTTTACTAAACCAATCAGACATAGCACACCTTGCTCCGGCAAAACGCGGCACGGCCATGATGTTTCAAAACTATGCGCTGTTTCCACATTTGTCTGTGCTGGACAATGTCGCGTTCAGTCTGCGAATGAAGGGCGAAGATGCGGCGGTGCGTCACGCAAGGGCAGGCGAAATGCTTGATCTGGTCGCAATGACGGCGTTCGCGGATCGGATGCCGGACCAACTGTCCGGAGGGCAACAGCAAAGGGTTGCATTGGCACGAGCGCTGATCACCAACCCGCAGGTCCTGTTATTGGATGAACCGTTGTCGGCATTAGACCCGTTTTTGCGCATTCGTATGCGTGCGGAACTGAAAAAGCTACAGCAAGAGCTGGGTATTACATTTATTCATGTGACGCATGGCCAGGACGAGGCGCTGGCGTTGGCAGACGAAATCGTCGTGATGAATGACGCGCGTATCGAACAGGCCGGCCCTGCTCGCTCTGTGTTTGATGCACCAAAGACCGCGTTTGTCGCCCAATTTATAGGTGCACATAATGTGCTGTCTCTGCCCGAAGGTCTTTTTGCTGTCAGATCTGACGCTCTGAGCATTACCGATGTGGCGTCCGCGCGTCTGGAGGCGCGGATAACCAGCATCGAATATCAAGGTACACATGTTTCGTTGACTGCAGCACTGAGCGGAGACCAATCGGTCACCGTCGCGTTGACAGATAAAGATTTCTTCGGGGACCCGAAGAATACGGGCGAGGCCATCGGTCTCGACTGGAAGATGCAGGACGCGCACCCGCTGCGCGCCTGAATGTATTAAGCAATCCAAGTCGGGGAGACTGACATGACGACGATTTCCAAGGTCCGCTATTCGCGGAGATCTCTTCTCAAGACTGGCGGAGCAGCCTTAGCAGCAGCCGCTTTGCCCGCGCCCATGGTGTGGGGTCAAGAGACCAAAAACATCACGCTACGCCAGTTTGGCACAGGGGTATCCAATCTGAACGAAGTAGCCAACAAGGTCAAAGAAGATCTTGGGTTTAATCTTGAAATGACGGCTCTGGACAGCGACAGTGTTACGCAGCGCGCCGCGACCCAGCCGGACAGTTTTGATATCGCGGATATCGAATACTGGATCTGTAAAAAGGTCTGGCCGACAGGCAACTTGCAGGCCATGGATACGTCCAAAATTGCCAATTACGACAAAATCGTGGGCATCTTCCGCTCGGGCAAGCTGACGCCTGAATCTGTGATTGCGCAAGGTACAGCGCCGCACTCGGTCGGGTTTACGGATGGCCCCGGTGGACGCAGCTTTGCCGATAACGAGAGCGGTTGGATGACCTTGATTCCAACTATTTATAACGCTGACACACTTGGTATACGTCCGGACCTGATCGGTCGTCCGATCAGAAACTGGAGCGAATTGCTGAACCCAGAGTTCAAGGGCAAGGCGTCTATCCTCGACATCAGTTCCATCGGGATCATGGACATGGCGATGGTTGTGGAATCCATGGGTGAATATACCTATCCTGACAAAGGCAACATGACCAAAGAAGAAATCGATATGACAATCGGTATCTTCACCGAGGCGAAAAGAGCCGGACAATTCCGCGCATTCTGGAAGTCGTTTGACGAAAGCGTCAACCTGATGGCATCGGGTGAAGTCGTCATCCAGTCCATGTGGTCGCCTGCGATTACAGCGGTACGTTCGCGCGGTATTCCATGCGTCTACCAGCCTCTGGAAGAGGGCTACCGGTCTTGGGGCGGCGGCATCGGCCTGTCCGCGTCGCTGAGCGGCATGGAGCTTGATGCAGCCTACGAATACATCAACTGGTATCTGTCCGGTTGGGTCGGCGGCTTCCTGATGCGTCAGGGTTATTATTCTGCCGTTCCAGAGACCTCCAAGAACTTCATGAGCGAAAATGAGTGGGGCTATTGGTTCGAAGGCAAGCCGGCAACGGATGTTATCACGAACCCATTTGGTGATCCGCTAGCACAGGCTGGTGAAGTCCGGGATGGCGGCTCTTTCTACGACCGAATGGGTGCTGTTGCGTGCTGGAACGCCGTCATGGACGAAAACCAGTACATGGTTCGCAAGTGGAACGAATTTGTCGCGGCATAACTTTGAAACGCTGCTTGGAAACTGGTGGCGATACGCGGGGGGCTATGTCCCCCGCACCTTTTATAAGATACGACACATAAAAACTGTCATTACCGTGAGGTGATAATGTGACTTTGAACAGGCATCTGACCGGATGGCTCATGGCTCTGCCTTTAACCGCGGTTTTGGCGGTTTTTTTGGTTTTGCCGATCATTATGATTGTTGTGGTTAGTTTTTGGGGGGCGACGGAGTGGTCGATTTACCCAGCCTTTCAATTCGATAACTACGAATTTTTGCTGACATCCAACGTCACATATCGCGTGTATTTCAATACATTGAAATACGCCGTGATCACCTGGGCGTTTACTTTGATAATAGGGTTCACAGTCGCCTATTTTCTTGCATTTCACGTCAGAACGTTGACATGGCAGATAGCCTTATTTTTGCTTTGCACGATACCTTTTTGGACGTCGAATATAATCCGCATGATCTCTTGGATCCCGTTTCTGGGGCGCAATGGGCTTGCGAATTCTGCACTGATGTCCTGGGGGGTGATTGATGAACCACTGGACTGGTTGTTGTTCAGTGATTTTAGCGTCATTCTAGCTTTTGTTCATTTATACACGCTGTTTATGGTCGTTCCGATTTTCAATACAATGATGCGTATTGACAAGTCGTTGATCGAGGCTGCGTCAGACGCTGGAGCGTCAGCGTGGCAAACTTTGTGGCACGTTATTGTGCCATTGACCAAGCCAGGGATCATGATTGGTACGATCTTTGTCGTGACGTTGGTCATGGGCGACTTTATCACGGTACGCTTCATGTCTGGCAGCCAAAAAGCCAACGTTGGCAGATTGATATCCAACGATATCGCCTTGTTACAATATCCATCGGCCTCTGCCACTGCCGTAATTTTGTTGATAACTGTTTTGATGGTGATTGGGCTGATGTTGCGGTTTGTTGATATCAGGAAGGAATTATAATGGAGCCTCGTCGACCCGCATTTTACATCCTTTCGGCTTTCTTCGGTCTATTTCTGGTTTTCCTGTACGGACCGACCTTTACTATTGCGATCCTTAGCTTTCAGGGTCCGCAGGGCGGGCTTACCTTTCCGATGCGCGGGGTATCGATGCATTGGTTTTACGATCTGTTCGAACAACAGGCTGTGGGCGACATCTGGGGATCGTTCCGACGGTCTTTTGTCCTAGGCCTCATGGTTATGGTGACGACTGTGGTTGTATCGGTTTTGGGCGGGTTGGCGTTCCGTAAGCGCTTTGCCGGCTCGAGCATTGTGTTTTATCTGATCATTACATCTTTGGTGATCCCATCCATCCTCATATCGCTTGGCGTTGGTTTGATCTTTTCGCAATCGGGTTTGCGGGTGCATTGGGCAACATCCGGTTTTGGATCGCAGCTGACCTGGACCTTGCCGTTCGGGCTTCTGATTATGTTTGCCGTCTTCAATCGCTTCGACAAAAGCTATGAAGAGGCTGCGCGTGATTTGGGTGCAAGCCCATGGCAAACCATACGCTATGTGGTCCTGCCAATCATTGCGCCATCCTTGATTGGTGTGGCTTTGTTTGGCTTCACCCTCAGCTACGACGAATTTGCGCGCACGTTGCTAACCGCAGGCAGCTATAACACACTGCCATTGGAAATCTTTGGCATGACAACCAATGTAACAACACCCGTCATATTTGCGCTTGGAACAATGACGACAGTATTTTCGTTTCTTGTGATAGGCGTATTTTTGTTGACGGTTTGGTTTTTGGGAAAGCGGCGCGCCAAGCATGGCAGCGACGCGGGTAAGGGTATGATGTGAGACGTCCTGTTACGATCATAAACCCGAACTCCACCGAAGCGATGACGCATTCCATGTTGGCAGCTGCGCAGCGGTATGCTCCATCCCTTAACTTGGTCGGGCGAACAAGCACATCCGGACCTGCGTCAATACAAGGCCGCGAAGACGGACAGCGCGCAGAGCAGCCTTTGATGAACGAGGTCAAATCGGTAGCAGACACATCACAAGGGATCATAATTGGATGTTTTGATGATACCGCTCTCGCGGAAGTATCGAAATCGGTTTCAATCCCTGTGATTGGTATTGGTCAAGCTGCCTTTCATTTTTGTGCGTTGAAAGGGTGGCGTTTCAGTGTTGTGACAACGCTGGCAGTGTCCGTACCGATTATCGAGGAAAATATCCATTCGTATGGATTGGGTGGTTTCCTTGGTTGTGTTCGTGCCTCCGCTGTCCCGGTCTTAGAGCTTGAGAGCAATCCACAATTGGCGTCACAGCGCATTTTGACCGAAACAAATATTGCCTTGGAAAACGACAATGTCGACGCGGTCGTATTGGGGTGTGCTGGCATGGTCAATGTGGTTGAAACTGTACGTCGGAATGTGGAGGCTCCGATTGTGGATCCTATTGAGGCTGCCGCAGGATGCGCAGGCTGGCTTTGTAACGCCTGAAACATTTTACAAAAATATCCGCTTTGACTCAACCTTGGATGCATCACTGGCAGTTTCAACGTCTCTTACCTTGAGGTTCATTTTTTCTGCTAAATTGGTCAATGCCGACCTAAGTCCAAGAAAGTTTGGGAAATAGTCGTCACTTTCGTCGTTCATTTCTTTCAAGCGCTAATTGACTGCAATCGGTGTTTTCATCCCCAGGCTCACGGTATCGTGCTTGATCTGCGATTCAGAGGTCTCTTTGTTTTTGGGGAAGGTTCCCGATGAGAGCTAGAAGCAGGTTTCTGGCAAGGGTG
>JAQXDR010000234.1 GCA_029251265.1 Pseudoprimorskyibacter sp.
ATGATTGCGAGGATCAGCGAGATGATCCAGAACCGGATTACGATTGTCGGCTCGGCCCAACCCTTTTTTTCATAGTGGTGATGTATCGGCGCCATCAAAAAGACGCGCCTACCGGTCCATTTAAAATAGACGACCTGTATGATTACGGAGAGCGCCTCGACCACAAAAAGCCCCCCCACGATCGCCAAGACGATCTCGTGTTTGGTGCTGACAGCAATCGCACCCAATGCACCGCCCAAAGCCAACGAACCTGTATCGCCCATGAAAACGGCAGCCGGGGGCGCATTATACCACAGAAATCCAAGCCCACCGCCAAACAGCCCGGCACAAAAGATCAAAATTTCACCTGTCCCCGGTACGTAGTGAACGTCAAGATATTGCGTAAAATCGACCCGTCCCACCGCATAGGCGATTATGCCCAAGGTGCCTGCGGCAATCATCACCGGCATGATCGCAAGCCCGTCCAACCCGTCGGTCAGGTTGACCGCGTTGGCCGCACCAACAATCACGATCATTCCGAAAAAGACATAAAACAGGCCCAGATTTAAAAGAACATCCTTTAGAACGGGCAATGCGAGACGGTTCGCCAGCGGCCTGTAATCTTCGATACGGGATGCCAGTTCGGCGTCATAGCCTGCGTGAACCATCATCGTCGCGTAGGTTGCAAATCCGGCAATGGCAAATCCCAAAAGAAGACGGACACGGCCCGGAACGCCCTTGGTGTTGCCTTTAGAGACCTTGGCATAGTCATCGGCAAACCCGATCGCCGCAAAACATAACGTGACCGCAAGAACAATCCATATAAAGGGATTGTCGAGACGCGCCCAAAGAACAGTCGACGTCACCAGCGCCCCAACGATCAACAATCCCCCCATGGTCGGGGTTCCAGCTTTGGCGAAATGGCTTTCAGGTCCATCTTCTCGGATCGGCTGGCCTTTGCCCTGCCGGCGCCGCAACACGTTGATCAGTGGCAGACCGAACACGAAGCCAAAGACCAGCGCGGTTAGAAACGCACCGCCTGCGCGAAACGTAATATAGCGAAACAGGTTAAAAACGTCTCCGCCATCTGACAACAGCGTCATCCAATACAGCATATCACGCCTCCTTATGGTCCGCGCCCTGTAAGGGCCGGAAATGACCCATGGCACGCACCGCGTCAACCACTTGCGCCAACCCCATGGACAGCGACCCTTTCACCAACACGACATCAGCCACATTCAGGTCCCGCGCAACATGCGCTGCCATGGCTTGTGATGTATCTGTCCAGCGTCCCTGCTTTGTCACGGGCAAAGCGTTATACAAAGCCTCCATCAAGGGTCCCACACAATGCACCACGTCGATTTCGGCAAACGCAGGAAGATCGGCCAAACCCCTGTGCAGAATAACCTCGCTTGGACCCAGTTCTTTCATATCCCCCAAATAGGCAATACGCCGTCCGCGCGCCCTATGACCTGCCCCCTTGCCAATGGGCACCGATGCCAAAACATCCATAGCCGCAGCAACAGATGCGGGATTGGCATTATAGGCGTCGTCAATCAGCTCGATCGATTGGCGTTCATCTACAGGATCCAGACGAATGATCTCGCGGAGACCTCGCCCTGCACCAGGGGTCCAGCGTCCCAAGTCGGTTGCCACGATCGCCCGATCCAGCCCCAGAACCTGTACAACAGCCATCACCGCAAGCGCATTCGTCGCAAAATGCCGTCCCGGCACCGCGAGCTTGAACAACAACGGTGTTCGCCAGGCACGTCCCGTGACCACCGTCACGTGATCAAGGAGCCGCACCGTCGTTGCACGGTGATGATTAGAGGCGCGCTGGCCAAAGGAAATAATTCGATCTGTCTGGGCGCGTGCACCAGCCAGCAGCAGGCCAGATACCTCAAGATCCCCGTTGTATATCGCAACGCCATTCGGCTCCAATCCCTCAAAGATCGTGGCCTTTTCACACGCGATACCTGCAATGTCGCGAAAGGCGGCCAGATGGGCGGGTGCTACAGTTGTCACAACCGCCACATGGGGCCGTGCCATTTTCGACAGTGGTGCAATTTCTCCGGGATGGTTCATCCCGATTTCGATCACGGCAAAAGATGCATCCGGTGGCATCCGCGCGAGGGTCAGCGGCACCCCCCAATGGTTGTTGTAGCTTGCCACTGCCGCATGGGTCTTTCCCTGTCCCCCAAGGACATCGCGCAGCATTTCTTTGGTCGATGTCTTTCCGACCGATCCCGTCACTGCAACCACCTGCCCGGTAAAGCGCGCCCTTGCTGCCCGGCCCAGATCCTCAAGCGCGGTTTGCACGTCTTTGACAATCAGCAGTGGGGCATCCCGGGGTACGCCTTCGGGTATCCGACTGACCAGCGCTGCTCCTGCCCCGGCGGCCAAAGCGGCTGACACAAAATCATGTCCATCGCGGACATCTGTAAGCGCCACGAACAAATCCCCACGTGAGAGGTTGCGACTGTCGATTGAAACGCCCGTGACACACCAATCCCCAGTGGTGCGTCCGCCTGTGGCCCGTGCAGCGTCGGTTGCGCGCCATAGGGTCATGGTATCTTTCCATCCAATGCCGCAACCGAAATAGAGGCCTGCTCTGTATCATCAAAGGGGTAGGTCACATTGCCTATCTGTTGACCCGTCTCGTGTCCTTTGCCACAGATCAACAACGCGTCCCCCGGCCCCAATTCGGCGGTCGCCCGTAAAATAGCTTCGGCGCGGTCTGCGACCTCGATTGCGCCAGGGACACCACCCAGAACGGCTGCACGAATGACGGCCGGATCTTCACTGCGCGGGTTATCATCCGTCACGAATACCAAATCTGCCGCCTGTGCGGCCGCTTGCCCCATCAAAGGACGCTTGGTCGCGTCTCTGTCACCGCCGGCACCAATAATTGCAATCAGCCGGCCCAACACATGTGGTCTGAGCGCGCTCAACGCTGTGGCCACAGCGTCAGGTGTGTGCGCATAATCTACGAAAAGCGCTGCACCATTGTCACGTTGCGCCACAAGCTGCATTCGTCCTTTGACCGTCTTAATTTTAGGCAAGGCATCAAATACATCCGCAGGATCAGCGCCAACTGCAATTGTCAAACCAGCGGCGATAAGAACATTTTCCGCCTGAAAGCCACCCATCAAATTCAGCCGCACCTGATGCACCGCGTTGCGATGGGCAAATCTCAGGTCCTGCCCCGTCACATTGTAGCGTTGCCCAAGAATTGTCAGCACACCACCCGGACCCACCCCCAAAACCCGCGCACCGCGCTGACGCGTAATATCTGCAAGCGAACCACCCTTTGGATCAGACAGATTGATCACGGCACAACCCTCGGGCGGAAGCAGCCGATCAAAAAGTCCGGCCTTGGCCGCAAAATAGGCATCGAACGTCCGGTGATAATCCAGATGATCCTGAGAGAAATTGGTAAACGCGGCCGCTTTCAGGGCGACCCCGTCCAAGCGCCTTTGGTCCAGACCATGA
This sequence comes from Pseudoprimorskyibacter sp., assembly GCA_029251265.1. Lineage (GTDB taxonomy): Bacteria > Pseudomonadota > Alphaproteobacteria > Rhodobacterales > Rhodobacteraceae > JAQXDR01. The sequence goes on from JAQXDR010000234.1 coordinate 3,472, forward strand.
CTGGATGCCTCCATCGCGGCATGCGTGATACCGGCGTCGGCGGCATTCATCAAAGCTTTGTGTAAGGTCAGTGGATCCGGTGTCGTATGGGCCAAAGGCGCCTGCCAGTCCCCTTCGACGCCCGTGGTGCCCAGATTTACCGAAGCATACCCGAGCGCCTGCCAGATCTGCCGCGTAAAACTGGCCACTGAGGTTTTGCCGTTGGTTCCGGTCACAGCCACCATGGTGTCGGGCTGGCGCGCAAACCACAAGGCGGCGGCCGCTGATAATGCGGCCCGGGGTTCTTCGGTGACAACAATTGCAGCCTGACTTTGTGACAACACGTCTTCGGCAAACGCAGCGCCTTCGGCATCTGTCAATATCGCCGTAGCGCCTCGTTCCAGAGCCATCTTTATAAAGCGGCTGCCATGTACGGCCGTGCCCGGCAAAGCCGCAAATAACTCCGACGGTCCAACGCGGCGCGAATCGATGGCAAGCCCCGATATCAACGGATTGCGCCCGCCCCGGGCTGCAAGCCCAAGATCAGTCAGGTATTTTTTATGTATCGTCACTGCCGGTTCGCCTTGGATCCGCGGCCAGATTGGTTGCCGCGGTTATCATCTTGACGTCAAGCTTACACGAGCCAGCGCACGTGGTCCATTTGGTGTCGGCGCAACAAGCATCGGCGCTATGCGATTGATGATCTCGGCGGCGACAGGCACGGCCGTCCATCCGGCTGTGCGTTTGATTTCATCCCCATTGTGAACCGCAGGCTCATCCAGCATGACGACCAAGACATATTCCGGCCTGTCCGCCGGAAAGACACTGGCGAATGTAGCAATGACCCGATCTTCGTGATACCCGCCGTTTCTGGCGTCGTATTTGTCAGCAGATCCCGTTTTACCTGCAACAGCATAGCCGCCCACATTTGCCATAGAGGCCGTGCCCTTTTCGTGAACCACAACCTGACGCATCATCGCCGTTGTTTGCATTGCCGCAGGCAAACTGAGCAAACGGGGCCCCGTTTCAATTATATCACGTTTGATGAGCGTGGGCGCCACCTTGGTCCCCCCATTGCACACTGTTGCATAGGAGGTCGCCAAATGCAGCGGTGTCACCGACAATCCGTGACCATAAGAAATGGTCATGGTCGACAGTTCAGACCAATTTTTTGGCAAACGCGGGCGACCTTGGTTGGCCTCTGCGAGCTCAATAGACAATGGCTCAAACAATCCAAGATCGCGTAGAAAACGCTGTTGGTCGGAGATACCAATGCGCTGCGCCAAACGGGCAGTGCCGATATTGGAGGATTCCACAAGGATCATCTCTACCGATAAGTCAGTACCATGGTACAAGAAATCATTGATGGTGTGACGCCCCCAACGCAACGGCCCACGAATGTCCACTGTGGTCTGTGGGGATACAATTCCCATGTCCAAGGCCTGAGCGATGGTTAATGTCTTAAAGACCGAGCCCAATTCGTAAACACCCTGAACCGCACGGTTGAAAAGTGGACTGTCCTCTTGCGCCACATCTGAAGAGATACGCGGCCGCTTGTTGGGATCGAAATCAGGCAATGAGGCCATGGACAGAATTTCGCCAGTGTCGCACCGCATGACGATTGCCGCAGCACCCTTGGCATTCATCAAGGCCATACCACCCGCAAGAACGCGTTCTGTGGCGGCTTGCACCGATAGATCGAGCGATAGCGCCAACGAACGACCCGCCATGGCCGGATCGCGCAACACATCATTACGCGCCCGTTCAATCCCCGCGACGCCGACAATCTCGGCTGCGCGGACATCCTCACGACCATAGCTGGTCCCACCCAAAATATGCGCCGCAACCGGCCCGTTGGGATACAACCTCATTTCACGCGGACCAAATACAAGACCCGGTTCGCCAATATCATGGACGGCCTGCTTTTGTTCCGGACTGATCCGGCGCTTGACCCATACAAACGGGCTGCGGCCTGTGAATTTCTCTATAACGCTTGCTTCATCAAGGTCGGGGAAAATTCCCATCAATGCCTTTGCCGCGCGTATGGGTTCAATCATATCGCGGGGATGCGCGTACAAGGAGTAGGTTTCCATATTGGTCGCAAGGATGCGTCCGTGCCGGTCGGTGATATCAGCCCGCGTCGCCGAGATACGCTGTGCTTCGCCAGTTCCTCGCGGCACCAATGTGTCTGATGCCGCAAGCAAGCCCATGCGTGCACCAACCAAACTGAACGCACAAAAGAAGACCATGACCATTACGATCAGGCGTCCCTCTGCCCGGACCCGCAAACGGTCCCGCGTTTCGTCATGTCGACGACGCAGATTTTCTCGCTCGATCATGTCGGGATTTTCGCCGTCAGCCCGCGCCTTTATAATGTGCGCAAGTGGTCGCAGGGGTGTGCGTATCATGGGGTGGTCTCCGCGCGGGACACTTCTACGGTGCCCTCTATCCCGATGTCACGCCCAGCCGGATACGGCAAAGGCCGTGCGCCATCCAGATCGTGAAACTGTCTATAATGCAAAGGCATCAATTCCAGCTGATCGTAGTTCATTTCGATCAAATTTCGAAGACGATCTGGTCGGTTCAAATACGCCCACTCTGCCCGCAAAACAGACAGCCGTGTATGCGCGTCAGAAATACGCGCATCAAACTTTTCGGTTTTGGTCAATGCGGCTTGGGTCTTGTAATTTTCGTGATATGCCCAAAATCCCAATCCAATCACGACTAAAAAAGCAACTGCATGGACAAGAAATCGCATCAGCGGTCTCCTTTCAGCGTAGGCATTGCAATCTCTCGGGGCCCGATGTCACCCGATGCGGCATCCGTACGTGTCGCAACCCGCAGTTTGGCGGATCGTGATCTGGGATTTGTGGCCAACTCGTCCGCATCCGGCGCAATGGCTTTGCGCGGCGTCAGAGCAAAGCGTGGCGTATTGTGCTGAATCTCGGGGGCATGACGGCTTCCCCTGCCTGTTGCGGCTGCACGGGACTGCAGAAAACGTTTGACCATACGGTCTTCGACCGAATGAAATGTCACGACTGCCAGCTTGCCGCCGGCGACCAACGCTCTTTCTGCGGCCATCAGACCTTTGTGCAGCGCGCCGTATTCATCATTCACTGCAATGCGAAATGCCTGAAAACTGCGTGTTGCAGGGTGCGTTTGGCCAGGCTTTGGTCGCGGCAAGCACCCTGATACAATGTCAGCCAATTGCAGGGTCGTCTTCAACGAAGATACCGTACGAGCCGCCACAATGGCGCGCGCAATGCGGCGGGACGCGCGCTCTTCGCCATAAATATACAAGATATCAGCCAGCTCACCTTCTCCGGCCGTGTTGACAAGGTCTGCAGCGGTTGGCCCGTCTTGCCCCATGCGCATGTCCAATGGGCCATCTTTTTGAAAAGAAAACCCGCGATCTGCCAGATCGAGCTGCATGGATGAAACCCCCAAGTCCAAAACCACGCCATCCGCAGCTGGGGCCATTTTGTCCATCTCGGAAAAGTTGCCTTCTATCAGGGTAATGCGGTCGTCGATCCAGTCGGCCGCCATCTGATGGGCCAATGGATCGCGGTCAATTCCGATCACATGGCTTGCACCGGCTGACAACAATCCTTTTGCGTACCCACCCGCGCCAAAGGTGCCGTCTACCCAAGTCCCAGACACTGGTGCAACAGCCGCCAAAAGCGGGTTCAGCAAAACTGGGATATGTGATGATCCCCCTGACACGTGTTATTCTCCCGGCAATGTAGGAATTAACGTCAGCGGATCGAAATCATCGCCCTCAGCCTCAAGATAAGCCGACATTTCGACCTCTTCGATAGCGCTGTAATTTTCGGCACTCCAGATTTCAAAATAATCGCCCATGGCAACCATGTGCACCTCACTTTCGAGGCCAATTTGCACACGCCGGTCTTTGGGCAACACGATACGGCCATCACGGTCCACATCCGTTTCCCAGCTTTTACCAAGGATCATACGACTGGCCCGCTTGCGCGCATCAGACCCGCGCGGCAATCTGCGGATGCCGGCTTCAATTTCAGCCATGTCATCGATTGTGTAGACGTGCAGACAGTCCTTAAGGTGAGGACCGTATAGAACGACAAGTCGAGGGTGGGGCGTTTCGGGACAGTTGGGATCACCCGCCTCCAAAACGCGACGGAAATCAGCAGGAATCGACATGCGACCTTTGCTGTCAACCTTTTGGCTGAATTCACCGCGAAAGCTCAGCCCCACGTCAATCGTCCTCCGCCCCCAAAAATGGCTGCGGCGGACCGATCTGCTGCCACTGATCGCCCCGCCGCTTTTGCCCCGCTTAGCGGGAGGTCTCCGAACGCATGCGCCTTGGGGGATGTACGAGCCCACACGCCGGATCCTATCAACGATGAATGCGAGCGCCTGTATAAAACCTGCTCTGGTTCTTTTTTTGGAATTATTAGAGGTGGTGCAACCTCGTGTCTTCCGCATTTCATCGTTATGTTATGGATGCCATGGGAATTCATGGAAATCAAGAATAAATTATAGATTTATTATTCAGAAATCTTCCAAATAAGCGTATTAGTCTTTTGTAATGTTAGAGTAATTGATTAAAGCTACCATATATAGTATATGTTTTCAGTTATAATCTAAATGTATCCCCTTCAGCTAAGTTCCATGAATTCCCAAGCACAAAGTATTTTGTTGATCTTAGTTTCTAAAAAATGAGGATTTATTTCAAATAAGAACATTGCAAGGCATAAATTACACGTTGCACCATGAATTCCCAAAAGGCATTTTGTGGTCAGACCGCTGCATATTGGGGCTGCAAAACATGACTACCCAACCGATGGTCTATCGCCTATACTTGGGGTAGTCTGATCGAACTTGGCCGCTAGAGTGCCACATAACACAGAGGGTTCCTCATGCGCTGCCCATTTTGCGGAAACGTTGACACGCAGGTCAAAGACTCGCGTCCAGCCGAAGATCATGTTTCAATCCGCCGGCGCAGGTTCTGCCCGTCTTGCGGAGGACGGTTCACGACGTACGAGCGTGTTCAATTGCGCGATCTGGTCGTGGTGAAAACAAGCGGGCGCCGCGAAACCTTTGACCGCGACAAACTGGAAAGATCCATCCGCATTGCCCTACAAAAACGACCCCTTGACCCCGAGCGCATTGATCAAATGATTTCTGGTATTGTGAGACGTCTTGAAAGCATGGGCGAGACCGACTTGGACAGTAAGCAGATCGGCGGCATCGTGATGGAAACACTGGCACGCATTGATACCGTGGCTTATGTGCGGTTCGCCAGTGTCTACAAGAACTTTCAGGCCGCAGACGATTTTGAAGATTTCGTCAGCGAATTGCGCCCCACTCAGACAGACAAGTGAACGACACACAGCACATGATCCATGCCTTGGGGCTGGGTCGGCGGGGGATGGGCCAGTGTTGGCCCAACCCGGCAGTTGGCTGTGTAATCGTTCGGAAAAACCGTATTGTGGGACGTGGTTGGACCGCTCCCGGAGGGCGCCCCCATGCCGAGCCACAAGCCTTGGCAATGGCAAAAAGCGCCGCCGAGGGTGCAACCGTCTATGTCACACTGGAGCCCTGCGCGCACACCGGCAAGACCCCCCCCTGTGCCAGCGCCCTGATCAAAGCGCGCGTCGCGCGCGTGGTCATAGCTGCAGGTGACCCCGACCCACGCGTCGCCGGGCGTGGCATTGCGATGCTACGCGATGCAGGCATAGATGTCACAACTGGCGTGTGCGAGGATCAGGCAAACTGGGACCAAGCAGGATTTTTTTTGCGGGTGTTGAAAAACAGGCCTTGGGTTACACTGAAATTGGCCAGCAGTTTTGATGGACGGATCGCCACCGCAACGGGTGAAAGTCAGTGGATCACCGGTCCAGCGGCCCGCCATCATGTGCACGCAGACCGATTGCGCCATGATGCGGTGATGGTTGGCGCAGGAACAGCCCGGGCGGATGATCCATCGTTGACGGTACGTGGGTTCGGGGCGGTAAGGCAACCTGTGCGTGTCGTCGTGTCTTCGTCGTTAGACCTGCCACGCAAAATCACACTCGCCAAGACCGCCAAACAAATCCCAGTCTGGCTTGTCCATGGGCCTGCATCAATCGACGCTGCCAGTTATTGGGACGGCATCGGCGCGAAACGTCTGCCCGTCGAAGCCACATCGCCCGCCAAAGTCTTGCAGGCATTGGCGAGGGCTGGACTGACCCGCGTTTATTGCGAAGGCGGTGGTCAACTGGCTGCCAGCCTGTTGCAAAACGGATTGGTTGATGAGCTGGTGGGATATACCGCTGGCCTTGCCTTGGGGAGCAATGGCCGTCCAACGCTTGGGGCGTTAGACATACCAGAACTGGCAAAGGCCGCGCGATTCAACCTTGTAGAAACACGTCCCATCGGCGCAGACGTCTTGCATAGATGGCGACGTTCTGACTATCCGGCCTGAAATACCGCGCCAACTTCGGCGCGGATGATACGACCGATCGTGTCGCAATCCTCGAACGAGAATGTCAGAGGAAGCCGGATATCCAGAATACCACGCAAAATCCTGTCACTCACAGGCATGGAGTCACTTTCGGCGTAACGCCAGCTGTCATACCGCGACGTAAATCCGACAGGTTCGGCGCCGCCGAACCATTTTAGTTCGACCCCGCGCGCGGCACAGCGTTTTACAACCTCTGAAATCGCAGCGTCGCCCCAGCCCAGAAGCAAAAACTGCAATGAGGACCCAACGAAGCTCTCCTCTGCAGGGCGCTCTATGCGCGTCAGACCGGGAGTGTCGCGCAGCGCAAGGTCCAATCTACGATACCGATCGTTCCAGCGCTTTGCCTGTGTTTCAAGATCTGCAAGCTGAGGACGCAGAATCGCGGCACGTAGGTTGTCCATACGTCCCGAAACATTTGGCGTGGTGTATTTGATATCGGCGAACTGCTCAGGATCGGGCGCGGCGCCATGCCGGTCAAACAACATATAAGATCCGGACAGCATCACAGCGCGGGCTGCAATTTGTGGATCATCTGTGACCAGAAATCCCCCTTCGCCGGAATTGATGTGTTTGTAGGTCTGGGTCGAAAAGCAGCCCAAGGCCCCCCATGTTCCCGATGCTTTGCCACGCCAGGATGCACCCATTGTATGAGCACAATCCTCAATCACCGTGATACCAGCGGCGTCGCAGATCTGCATCAGGCGCTCCATATCGCACAAATGCCCGCGCATATGGCTGAGAACCAATACCTTTGCCTTTGATGCTTTGGCTTCAAGATCGTCAAGATCGATGGTCAGTGTTTCAGTGACACCGACAAATATCGGTTGCGCGCCGACGGCGGCAATGGCCCCGGGGACCGGCGCAAGCGTGAAAACATTTGTCAGTACATCATCGCCGGGCTGCACCCCGATCGCACGCAAGGCACACCCCATAGCGTATCCGCCGGACGCGACCGCCACACAAAAACGCGCGCCGAGAAATGCGGCGAACTCCGTCTCTAGCTGCGCGACCTCGGCCACTTCATCGAGGGCCGTGTTATAACGATGGAGCCGTCCCGAACGCAAAACCGTGAGTGCTGCTTCAATTCCAGCTTCTGGAATCGGTTCTTGTTGCGTGAAACTACCCGAAAAAATCTCTGTCATGGGCGGCAACGTGACCTGAGCGGACGGTCACGTCAATGGCACAAAAGCATCATGGCAAAAGTTGATCAGAAAGCCTTGGAAGATCCGCAAAATCATGGAGCAGGGCCTCGGGTTTTAGGTCTGCAACCGATTGTCCTGCCGGCGAAAACGTGACTAGGATTGATGGCACTCCCAATGCCGCAGACGTTTTGCGATCCGTGTCGCTGTCGCCGACCAAAAGGCACCGCGCCGGGTCGCCGCCTGCCCTGCGCGCAGCTTCCGCTAATGGTCTGGGGTCAGGTTTGCAGACTGGCAGAGTATCGGCACCAACGAGCGATGCAAACGCATCACGTATCCCAAGGTCCACAAAGAGTTGATGCGCCATTCGTTCGGGCTTGTTTGTACAAATGCCAACTGCAAAACCTGCGGACTGCAGTGCACTGACGGCTTGCATGGCCCCGGGATAGAGATAACTGCGTCGGCTGAGATCATTTTCGTAGGCATCCAAGAGAACGGGATAGCCTCTATCTACCTCTGCCTCATCACTCTGCCCAAGACGTTCCAACCCCAAACGCAACATCGCACGCCCCCCACGAAGGGCGGTTCCAGCGTCTCTTGCAGGATCCAAAACCACGTCATGGCCCATCTGTGCAAACGCAAGATTGGCGGCTGCGATAAGATCACCGCTGGTATCCACCAAGGTTCCATCCAAATCAAAGATAACCGTTCGCACCTGCACCGCCTTTCGTTCTGCCTGATAGGTCGGTAATAGAACAGCAACCAAACATCAAAGAGATTTCAAACATGGCCACTGCATTGATTATACTCGCCGCCGGAAAAGGCACGCGCATGGACTCTGACCTGCCCAAGGTTCTTCACTCCATTGCACATGCTCCAATGCTTGTTCACGCTCTGAAAGCGGGGGCCTGGCTAGAGCCCGAACGCAGTGTTGTCGTCACTGGATTTGGCGGCGATCAGGTGGCTGCAGCTGCCCGGCAGTATGATCCGGACATTCGGATTGCCCACCAGTCAGAACAGCTGGGCACCGCGCATGCCGTCGCACAAGCGCGCGCACAATTGGACGGCTTTGACGGAGACGTGATTGTCCTATACGGCGACACGCCCTTTATCCGGCCTGAAACCCTCAAAGCGATGACAGAGGCGCGCGTCACCCATGACGTCGTTGTCTTAGGCTTTGAAGCGGCCGATCCGGGTAAATACGGCAGATTGATCACAAGCGGCAAAGACCTGCTGAAGATCGTAGAGTTTAAAGAGGCCACTGCAGAAGAGCGCGCCGTGACATTTTGTAATTCTGGGGTCATCGCAGCGGATGCTACCGTTCTGTTTGATCTGATAGACGCGGTTGGAAACGACAACGCAGCAGGCGAATACTATCTGACGGACATCATTGCCATTGCACAAAGCAAGGGCCTGTCCGCGACCGCGGTCAGGTGCGACGAAGCGGAAACGCTCGGCATCAATTCACGCGCCCAACTGGCCGAAGCAGAGGCCGCCTTTCAAAACCGCGCACGGGCTGACCTTTTGACCTCGGGTGTGACGCTTCAGGCGGCACACACCGTTCATCTTGCCCATGACACAGTGATTGGACGTGATGCCGAAATTGAACCAAACGTTGTCTTTGGCCCCGAGGTCACAGTGGAAAGCGGGGCCAAAATAAGAGCGTTCAGCCATTTGGAAGGATGCCACGTCAGCCGTGGTGCTGTGGTGGGCCCCTATGCAAGGTTGAGACCGGGTGCCGAAATTTCAGAAGACGCCCGTGTCGGCAACTTTGTGGAAATAAAAAATGCCCAGATCGCTGAGGGCGCAAAGATCAATCACCTGTCGTATGTGGGTGATGCCGATATCGGCGCTCGGGCAAACTTGGGGGCCGGGACCATTACCTGCAACTATGATGGCGTGTTCAAACATCGCACGACAGTCGGTGCCGGAGCCTTTATTGGATCCAACACCATGCTGGTTGCACCGATCACTGTAGGCGAGCAGGCATTGACCGCCAGCGGATCAGTCATCACTCGCGATGTTCCCGCGGGGGATCTGGCATTGGCACGGGGCGCACAGGAAAACAAAAAAGGGCTTGGAAAGCGTTTGATGGACAAACTGCGATCACGTAAGGCCGCCAAGCGGCAGTCAAATGACTGACTAAAACGTCGATCGAATCTGTCGCGGCCCGGATGGTGTCGCCCGCGGACCGCCGTGATCTTTGCGTTTGAAAGCGTTCAGGTGTCGGCAACTCATTTTGTCGACATGCACAGATGGAAAATCTGAAAATTTAGTTGCCATTTAACAACGCGATCCGGTCCGCAACCACACATTTCTGGCTGTACAATGTGCGGGTATGTCCCCCTTTCCCTGCACAAGGCCGGGCGCAGTCTTTGACACCGTAGTTGCACACAAACATCAGCCAAGACAGCCGCGCAAACACCTGTTCTGCAGCGTCTTTATCGCATGA
>JAQXDR010000003.1 GCA_029251265.1 Pseudoprimorskyibacter sp.
GTTTGTGTGCAAACGCTCTCAGTTGAAAAATGCCTTGCGTGGCTATTTGGTGGAATACCGCATCGTCGTTGGACAAGGGATGGTTCAGTTCAGGTGGATGATTGCCACCATTGACGAGGGTGCAGCAAAGCTACCCAGTCCAATTCATACCCTTCGCCAAGCGTATATCGAACAGATCTCTGTGTTCGACGAAAGGATCAAGGCGCTTGATCATGAAATCACAAGGCGCACCAAATCTGATCAAGCAACAATGTGGCTTTTGACGATCTCCGGATTTTGGGCCCGTGCCTGCGATAACCATTCAAGCCTCTGCGCCGCCAATGGACGACGTTTCCAACCGGCACGAATTTGTAGTCTGATGCAGGCATGTCCCAAGGCAGACGCCGACCGGTGAGCGGGACATAAGGTGAGTATTGATCACCGGCGCAACGGCCGTCATTCGTTGGCATAGACCGGACACACGACTGCACCTGATCACTTGTTTTAACACACGTCGGAATGCGGCTTGCATTGAAAGGCACACACATTTCTACAACCGCTTCACAGGCAGTCAGCACTGGGTCCTAAGCATTCGAACGAAAGCCGCTTAAACCAACAGCTGAGGCACTAAACCTAATCAAAGCACTCAGCGCGACCATCCGCAGCAATTGTTGATGCGCCATCTGCTATGCGTTCTGCGCGTGACAGCTGCACTTGGGTCAGCCGCGCAGCATCCCGAGTTTTGGGCGCAGGCAACACAAATGCCATTCGCGCTGCCTGATCGCGGGACACAGATGCGGCGCGTTCATCCCAGATAGACTGCGATGCTGCCTCTGCACCAAAAACCCCGTCTCCCCATTCCACGATATTCAAATAGACCTCTAGGATCCGCCGCTTGGGCCACAGCAGCTCGACCACTGGTGTCAGAGCGGCCTCGATAAGTTTTCGGCCATAGCTACGGCCATGCCACAGAAAGAGGTTCTTGACGGTTTGTTGGGTTATGGTCGATGCACCACGACTTCCGCCTGCTTTGATCGCAGCACGCAAGGCGGGGATGTCAAAGCCCATATGTGTGCAAAAATTGGCGTCTTCGGCCGCAACAACAGACCGGCGCAGAGCCGGAGAGATTTCGTCAATTTCAACCCACCTATGAACGATACCGTCGAGTCGCCGGGCTTCGGACCACATATAAAGTCCACCGGGTGGATCGACCCATCGCAACAGGCCCACGATCAAACAAACCAGTACGCAGGTTAATAGCGACAGCCGCCATATAAACCTGAGCGCATAGCGCCAAGCCGAAGAAACCACAGACCGTGCCGCGCCAGTTGATTTATTGGACGTTTTAGACGCTCTTTTCGCCGCGACACTCCGCGAAGAAGACCGTCTCAAAGGGCGATTGCGCGCCGGAGATGCCTGCCGACGCGCCATCTTTTATTCTGCGGGAACTGCGAGGTCCTGGGCACCCAAAGGATGCGGCAGCTTGTCCAGCATTTCTTTTGGGCACACCTGAATAAAGCGGCTACGCAGATGATCCCAGTCCTGAAGGATTTTCTGCGCACGACGGCTGCCAGTCTCCTCGGCATGGCGTGTGAGCAGCTCCAACAGTTGCTCTTCCCAGTGGCTGTCTTTGGCGACCTCGCATGTCACCAGCGTCTCCATGTTCATCATGGCTCTGGTATGGCCCTCTGGGTCGAATAAATATGCCATACCTCCTGTCATACCTGCCCCAAAGTTGGCGCCGATAGTGCCAAGGATCACAGCCACACCGCCAGTCATATATTCGCAGCCGTTCGAGCCACACCCTTCGACAACGACGCGCGCGCCAGAGTTCCGCACCGCAAACCGTTCGCCTGCGCGCCCGGCCGCGAACAGATACCCGTCTGTCGCGCCGTAGAGCACGGTGTTTCCGATGATCGTATTTTCGGCCGCATCCAAAGGTGACGCCATGGGGGGGCGCACCACAATGGTTCCACCCGACAATCCCTTGCCCACATAATCATTGGCGTCGCCTGACACTTCAAGCTTCAGACCTGGCGCGGAAAATGCCCCTAAAGATTGTCCCGCAGAGCCCTTTAGCTTTATGTGCAGGTGGTTTGATTGCAAAGCATTGCGCATGCCAAAGTTTTTGACGATATGAGCTGACGTTCGCGTACCTACGGTCCTATGGGTGTTCTGGACGGCATAACTCAGCTGCATTTTCTCGCCATCACCAAGAAAGCGCGCGGCATCCCGGATAATCTCGGCATCCAGAGTATCGGGAACCTCGGTGCGAGAGCGGTCGCGGTCGTAATTTATACTGTCAGAGCCATCGACTTGAATAAGCAGCGGGTTCAGATCGAGATCGTCGAGATGGTCCGCTCCACGACTGACCTGACGCAGCAAGTCCGCGCGCCCGATCACATCCTCCAAAGACTTGGCACCAATTGACGCAAGGATTTCGCGCACTTCCTGGGCGTAGAAGGTGATCAGGTTGACAACCTTATCCGCCGTGCCGGTGTATTTGGCACGCAGTTCCTCGTTTTGGGTGCAGACCCCGACAGGACAGGTGTTGGATTGGCATTGACGCACCATAATACAGCCCATGGCAATCAGTGCCGCAGTCCCGATGCCGTATTCCTCGGCGCCAAGCATTGCGGCCATGACGATATCGCGGCCTGTGCGCAATCCACCATCCGTGCGCAAGGTCACGCGGTCGCGCAGGTTATTCATGGCCAACACCTGATGGGCTTCTGTCAGGCCCATCTCCCATGGCAATCCTGCATATTTAATCGATGTTGCAGGGGATGCCCCCGTACCGCCATTGTGACCCGAGATCAAAATGACATCTGCCATGGCTTTGGCCACACCAGCTGCAATCGTCCCAACGCCAGATGCAGCCACCAGTTTGACCGTCACCTTGGCCCGCGGATTGATCTGCTTGAGGTCATAAATCAGCTGTGCAAGATCTTCGATCGAGTAGATATCGTGATGCGGTGGAGGTGAAATCAGCGTCACGCCTTTGGTCGAATGACGTAGCCGCGCGATCAGATCGGTGACCTTCATTCCCGGCAACTGGCCGCCTTCGCCCGGCTTGGCCCCCTGCGCAACCTTGATCTCCAGTTCTTCGCACTGACCCAGATATTCGGCTGTCACACCAAACCGCCCCGAAGCCACCTGCTTGATCTTGGCGGAGGGGTTATCGCCGTTCGGTTCGGGCACAAAGTGTGCGGGGTCTTCTCCGCCCTCACCACTGTCTGATTTTGCGCCAATCCGGTTCATGGCCACATTGAGAGTTTTATGTGCCTCTGGGCTCAGGGCCCCTAATGACATGCCCGGCGTGACAAAACGTTTGCGGATGGATGTGATGCTTTCGACGTCATCAACAGAGATCGGCGCACCGAGAGGTTTGATCGCCAACAAGTCACGCAAATGGATCGGGGGGTTGGCCTGCATGGATTTTGAATATTGCTGCCAAAGCTCGTAACTCGCCCGCGTACAGGCCGCCTGCATCAGATGCATTGTTTGCGCACCCCAAGCATGGGTCTCGCCCGATTTGCGTGATTTGTAAAAGCCACCAATCGGCAGCACATTTTCAACCTGATCAAAGCCAAGCGCGTGGACTTCTTCGGCTTTGCCCTGGATGCCGCTGACACCGATGCCAGAGATACGGCTGGTCAGCCCGGGGAAATATTCCGCGCACATCGCACGGCTAAGCCCAACGGCTTCGAAATTCAGGCCGCCGCGATAGGAGGAGATAACCGAAATACCCATCTTGGACATAATTTTCAGCAAACCCGCATCCACCGCGGCACGATAGCGGAACACAGCTTCGGTCAATGTCAAATCCAGCAGGCCGCGTTCAATCCGGTCAGCAAGGCTGTCTTCGGCCAGATAGGCGTTGACAACAGTGGCACCCGATCCAATCAAAACGGCAAAATAGTGGGGATCTACGCATTCTGCTGCGCGCACACTCAAGCTACAAAAGGTGCGCAGACCTTGACGCGTCAGATGGCTATGGACGGCGCTGGTCGCAAGGATCATTGGCATTGCGATAAAGTCGGGGCCAACATTCTGATCGGTCAAAATTATGTGGCCAGCCCCCGAACGCACGGCATCCTCGGCCTCGGCCCTGATCCGTTCCAGTCCCGCCTGCAACGCCCCACTGCCTTGGGTTTTAGGGAACGTACAGTCAATTGTGGCGCTTGGCGCATTAAAGCAGGTCATCAATCGTTCAAACTGGGCATTGCCAACAAACGGGCTGTCCAGCACGAGGATCTCGGTTTGCGCGCTGCTTTCGTCCAATACGTTCTTGAGGTTACCAAACCGCGTCTTGAGGCTCATCACGCGATATTCGCGCAGGCTATCTATGGGAGGGTTTGTGACCTGACTGAAATTCTGCCGGAAATAATGGCTGAGCGGACGGTAAACCTTGGACAGAACCGCAGATGGCGTATCGTCGCCCATGCTGGCCAAGGTTTCCTTTCCGTCTTCGGCCATGGGTGCCAGTATCTGCTCGAGCTCTTCAACACTGAAACCCGCCGCGATCTGTCTGCGGCGCAGCTCTTCGCCAGAGTGCAGGGCCGTTTCCGTTACGCTGGCCAAATCGGCCGACAAATCGTTTATGCGTTGAACCCACTCGCCAAAAGACTGGCTCGCCGCAAGTTTATCTTTGATTTCCGTATCATGATACAGCTTGGCCTCGGCCATATCGACAGCCAGCAACTGACCCGGTCCAAGCGCGCCTTTTTCGCGGACACTGCCCTCGTCCACAGGCACCATTCCAGCCTCGGAGCCCGCGATCAAAAGCCCGTCGCCCGTCACGACATATCGCATGGGGCGCAATCCATTCCGATCCAGACCGGCACAGACCCAACGGCCATCCGTCATCGCCAGCGCGGCGGGACCGTCCCATGGCTCCATCACGCTGTTGCAATAGCTATACATGTCACGCCACGACTGCGGCAATTCCACGGCCTGTTGGGACCAGCTTTCCGGCACCAGCATGGTTTTCGCCATCGGAGCGTCACGACCTGCCCGCACGAGCACCTCGAACACAGCATCAAGCGCCGCACTATCACTGGCACCACCGGCGATGATCGGCTTTATGTCCTCGGCGTGATCTCCAAAGGATGCGCTTGCCATGCGAATTTCATGACTTTTCATCCAGTTTATGTTGCCTTTCAGGGTGTTGATCTCACCGTTGTGGGCCAACATACGGAATGGCTGCGCCAGCCACCATTGCGGGAACGTATTGGTCGAATACCGCTGATGGTAAATCGCAAAAGCGCTTTCAAAGCGGTCATCTTGCAGATCAGGATAGAATTCGGCCACCTGTTCGGCCAACATCATTCCTTTGTATATAATTGACCGACATGACATCGAGGCAATATACATCTCGCCAATGCCCTCTGCCGCTGCGGCTTTTTCGATCCGACGGCGGATCACATACAATTCACGCTCAAAAGCCTCATCATCCAGTCCCTTGTCATTCGAGATCAGGATCTGCTCGATTTCGGGGCGTGTCGCATTTGCCTTGTCACCAAGACACCGCACATCGACCGGCACATGCCGCCATCCGTAAATGAAGTGGCCCATGCGCAGGACCTCGGTCTCGACAATCGTCCGACAGCGTTCCTGAGCACCAAAGTCGGTGCGCGGCAGAAACACCTGCCCGACAGCCATCAGTTGTTTTTTGCGTGGTATATGGCCGGTACGTTCGACCTGATCATAAAAAAATTGGACTGGAATTTGCACGTGGATGCCAGCCCCGTCACCGGTCTTGCCATCTGCATCCACCGCGCCGCGATGCCAGATCGCCTTGAGCGCTGTGATGCCAGCCTCGACCACCGATCGGCGCGGCTGCCCATCCAGAGCAACCACGAGGCCCACACCGCATGAGCTGTGCTCTTCACTTTCCGAATACAGCCCGTTGTCCGCCAGCCACTTGCGCTTGGCTTCGGTTTCCTTGGCCCAGTCTTGGTCAAATTTGGTCATGACAGGTCTCCTTGGTGGCCATTCAGGCCGCTTTGGCCAATTTAGGTTCTGCCGCTGATAAAAACCTGCGGCGTGTTGTTTTGATCCAAATCGGACGCCTGTGCCACAGGCAGCCCCGACAAACGTTATCGCTTGACCGTCCGATTATGCGATGTAGCAATGCATCCTGCACGTCTTTGGTCTGGTCTATGTATCTGATGACATAGTGCTTTGTGATCTAACATTACATCCTCAGAAAGATGGTCGACCGTTGCAAGCAAAGTCATTCTGCCGCAATGGCGCTCACGCTGAACTGCGCCAAGATGGCATCCGCACAATCACGTCCGTCCCGGATTGCCCAAACTACAAGGCTTGCACCACGCACAATATCGCCAATGGCATATACGCCATCCAAAACCGTTTTGCCTGTTGTGAACGATGCTTTGACTGTGCCCCACCGGGTCACCTCCAGCCCATCTGTGTCCCAAAGCTTTGGCAAGTCCTCGGGTTCAAAACCGAGCGCCTTGATCACCAGTTCCGCCGGCTCGGTGTAATCAGACCCATCAATTACCTCGGGACTTTGACGACCGGTTGAATCCGGCGTTCCCAAACGCATTTTTTGCACGATGACCCCCTCAACAGGTTCACCAACAAATCCCTTTGGCGCGGTCAGCCATTCAAACTGAACGCCTTCTTCTTCGGCGTTTTGTGTTTCACGCTGACTGCCGGGCATGTTGGCCCGGTCTCGACGGTAGAGGCATTTCACACTGGTCGCCCCCTGACGTATGGCCGTGCGAACACAGTCCATCGCAGTGTCACCGCCACCTATCACAACAACCCGCTTGCCAGAGGCATTCAGCGCGCCGCTTTCGAATTCAGGAACGCTATCGCCAAAATTCAGAGCCCGGTTGGATGCCGTCAAATAATCAATCGCCTTGACAATCCCCTTGGCCCCGACGCCGAGCCCGGCCAGATCGCGGCTTTTGTAGACACCCGTTGCAATAATCACGGCATCATGGGTCGCGCGCATTTCTTCAAAGGAGATATCCTGCCCAACGGCACAATTCAGCCGGAATTCCACGCCACCCTGTTCCAGCTGCTCAATCCGGCGCATGACCACGGGCTTTTCCAGTTTGAACCCCGGAATTCCGTAGGTCAGCAAACCGCCTGCCCGATCATATCGGTCATAGACAGTCACCTGAACACCCGCGCGACGCAAATGATCCGCAGCAGCGAGCCCCCCGGGACCGGCACCGATGATCCCAACACTTTCAGCCCGTTCGACCGCAGGCTTCGCGGGGACAACCCAACCATTGTCCCAAGCCGTATCGGTAATATATTTTTCGACCGACCCGATTGTCACGGTTCCATGACCCGACTGCTCGATCACGCAATTGCCTTCACACAAACGGTCCTGCGGGCAGATGCGGCCACAAATCTCAGGAAAGGTGTTGGTCGCCTGACTGACATCGTAGGCTTCTTTGAGCCGCCCCGTTGCCGTCAACCTGAGCCAGTCGGGAATATTATTATGAAGCGGACAATGCGATTGGCAGTAGGGCACACCACATTGGCTACACCGACTGGATTGCTCGGCAGCTTTGACTTCAGCATACTGGGCGTAGATCTCGTCAAAGTCTTCGCGACGCGCATCTGCTGCCCGCTTTTCCGGCATATCGCGATCAACTGTAACGAATCTAAGCATCGGTGGCTTGGTCATAGCGTGGACCCCTGGCTGAAAAATGTTGAACGAACCGTATAAGGGAGAGCTAAACAAATTAAAAGTCACAATACGTGACCTAATTTGCGCCCGTTAACGAAAAGTATGCGGCAAAAACGAAATTTTAGCTGAAATTAGGTCCGATATGGACCGAAACCAGTAATTCCCTTACGTATATTGCGAGCGTATACCTCAATCAGCCACGAATCGAGGACCCATTGTGCCGCTTTTTAATCTGCTCATTCTTGCGATCATTCAGGGCGTCACTGAATTTTTACCGATTTCATCATCAGGCCATCTTATACTCCTCCCGAAACTGACTGGCATGCAAGATCAGGGTCTTATGCTCGACGTGGCTGTGCATGTGGGCACCCTTTTTGCTGTCATGATATACTTTCGGCGCGACGTTGCCCTTGCCGTGTCAGGCGTTCCGGACTTGCTGCGTGGACGCATCACCGAACCGGGGGCCCGTCTTGCCGGTTTACTGATCATTGCAACAGTACCAGTAATCATTGTTGGTTTGATTTTGAACCTAACGGGACTGGAGACCCGAATGAGGTCCATCGCAGTGATTGGATGGACGATGCTGGGGTTCGGGCTGGTCCTATACTGGGCTGACCGCCTGCCACAGCGTCGCGTAGCGGAAAGCTGGAACATGCGGGATGCTGTGATCATGGGGCTGTGGCAGGCCCTTGCTCTTATTCCCGGCACATCGCGCTCGGGCATTACCATCACCGGCGCACGTGTACTTGGGTTCGACCGTGATGATAGCGCGCGCTTGGCGATGTTGATGTCGATCCCGACCATCATAGCCTCGGGCGCTTTGTTGGGCATCGAAGCAGTCGCCACTGCCAATGCAAACGACGTACAACAGGCCGCAGTGGCTGCGTGCTTTGCATTCCTCTCCGCTCTGATCGCGCTGGCGGTTATGATGCGTCTTCTGACGCGTATCAGTTTCACACCATACGTTGTATACCGGGTGGTCCTTGGCGGCGTTTTGCTATGGATCGCATACAGCGGGACAAACATGCCCAATATCAGCTGAACACTCATTCCGGCGTGACAAACATGGAAGCCAGGCCCGTCCTTGGCTGTGCCATCCGGTTGTGACACTCACGCCCGATGGTAGGGAGACCCCGACAGTATCGTTGCGGCGCGGTATAATTGTTCGGACAACATCACCCGCGCCAACATGTGTGGCCAAACCATTGATCCGAAAGATACCCGAACACCCGCAGTTTCACATAAAGATGGATCAAGCCCATCCGCACCGCCAATCATGAAAACCATGTCTTTGGTCCCATGGTCGCGGTATCGCGCCAACAGGTTCGCAAACTCGGGTGAGCTTAGCTTCTGGCCACGCTCATCCATAGCACATATGAGCGACCCGCGCGGCACACTACGCGCCAGCAGAGTAGCCTCTGCAGCGCGGCCCCCTCCACGTTTATCCTCAACCTCGTGAACCGAAGCAGGCCCTAGCCCCAGCACCCGACCCGTTTTGCCAAACCGATCAAGATAGTCGCGCAAAAGGTCAGCCTCTGGCCCACCCTTCAACCGACCAACAACGCACAGATGCACACGCATCAGGTGTGCGACACAGCCCCGGCAGGCAACCACATCTTTTCAAGCTGGTAGAACTCTCTGACTTCTGGTCGAAAGACGTGCGTAATCACGTCTCCGGCGTCGATTAATACCCAATCGCCGGTTTCTTTGCCTTCAGTACGGGACAGCACCCCATACTCGGCCTTAAGGATCTCAACCACACGGTCTGCAATTGCAGACACTTGCCGCGAAGATCGACCAGAGCAGACCACCATAGAATCGCCAATTGACGTTTTACCGCGCAGATCAATTTGAACGACGTCTTCGGCTTTCATTTCATGTAAGGTGGACAGTATTGCATCAAGCAGCTTTTCGCTGGTGGACGCATTAGAATGCGCAGCCATTATAGCACGCCCCGAAAGGGCGGCAGAAGCTGCATCGACGGATAGGGACAGGTCATGGTCCTCCTGAAAAATACGTCGCTCGGTCGCAACGCCACAATTACGTATACACTAACATCCAGTCTGACAAATCTCAACGCCGCAAGCGCGTCAGAACCGCGCGCGTCTGTAACCCAATGCCATGTCTTGCGTGAGCATCGTTCAACAAGACATTCGGCCTGTGCTTCCAAATCTTCCAATCGACCGAGGCTGCCAAAACAACTTTTCGAATTCAGCGGATAAAAGGCACTCTCAGGTCTTGGATCGGCGGCGCTTTACCTTGGCGGCCTTGCCTCTGGCCCGAGCCAGTTTGCGCCGCGGCGGGCGGCCTGAACGTCCGGCACGACCCTCACTCATTGGCATGACCTTATCTTGAAGGGTCAGCAACTCAAGCCCGATCCCCCCAGTCACTGGCGCCGCATCGACCAAACGTACAGTGACCCGCAGACCCGGTGTAATCACGATGCCGCTGTCGGCTCCGGTTAACATGCCTGCATCGCGATCAAAATGAAAATATTCAGCCCCCAAGCGGGACATGGGGATCAACCCGTCGGCTCCGGTTTCATCAAGCTTCACAAATACGCCAAATCGGGCAATTCCACTGATACGGCCAGGAAATTCTGCGCCTATTCGATCTGACAAATACGCCGCAAGGTAGCGGTCTGTCGTGTCTCGTTCGGCCAGCATGGACCGCCGCTCGGTATCTGATATGTGGGACGCTGTGCTGTCTAACGCTGCGATATCGTCCTGCGTCAGGCCATCGTCCCCCCAGCCATGCGCCGAAATCAGTCCGCGGTGCACAACCAAATCCGCATATCGCCGAATGGGTGATGTGAAATGGGCGTAAGATTGCAAAGCCAGTCCGAAGTGACCGAAATTTGCCGGGCTGTAGTAAGCCTGCGTCATGGATCGCAAGGTGGCAAGGTTAATCAGATCAGCTTCGTCCCGCCCCGCCGCATCATGCAGCAATCGGTTGATATGAGCTGTCTTTAAAACCTGTCCCTTAGCCAGGACCAAACCGGCCGCCTGCGCCGTCTCGCGCAAGGTTTCCAGTTTTTCCGCCGGAGGCTCTTCGTGCACACGGTACAGCAGCGGCCAGCGTTTTGCAGCCAGAGTTTCAGCCGCACACACATTCGCCAGAACCATGAATTCCTCGATCAGACGATGGGCATCCAGACGATCTGCAAAGTTGACAGATTGTACCTTTCCATCATCGCCAAGGCGCACCTTACGTTCGGGCAGATCAAGGTCCAGCGGCTGGCGCCGGTCGCGCGCTGTGGCAAGGGCTGCGTAGGCCGCGTACAAAGGACGGATCACATCGTCAAGCAAAGGCTGGGTTCTGGTATCCGGCGCTCCGTCCATCGCCGATTGGACGTCTTGATATGTCAAGGACGCCGGAGACCGCATCAATCCTCTGTGAAAAGCATGCCGCAGCTTGTTTCCATCGGCATCGATCACAATACGCAACGCAATACAGGCCCGAGGCACGCCTTCGTGCAACGAACACAAGTCACCTGACAGACGATCAGGCAGCATTGGCACAACCCGATCAGGAAAATAGCTTGAGTTGCCGCGTTTGCGGGCTTCGCGATCCAGAGCACTGCCAGACCGAACGTAATGGGCCACATCAGCAATCGCCACCCAAAGGACATGCCCCCCGGGATTGGTCGGATCATCATCGGACGCCGCACAGCAGGCATCATCGTGATCACGCGCATCGACAGGATCGATGGTTATCAACGGCAGATCGCGCAAATCCAGACGGTCCTGCAGGCCCGCTGGTGCCATCTCGTCAACGGCAGCAAGCACGTCAGATGGAAAATCATCCGGAATTCCATGCTGGTGTATGGCAATCAGCGACACCGCACGCGGCGCGGACGGATCGCCCAGACGGTCTGTGATCCGCGCGCGCGGCAACCCCATACGACCCTTGGGACCTGCCTGTTCGGCCTCAACCAATTCGCCATCCCCGGCCTCATTGGTTAATCCGGCGGGCACGAGCCATTCTGTATCCGATCCCTTGTCAATCGGCAGAATGCGTCCGCCTTCAGCGGTCTTGCGGAACACGCCGATGACCTTACGCGGGCTGGTTCCGATGCGCCGGATCAGGCGCGCCTGATAGTCGTGGTCTTCGTCTTCGACACGTTGCAAGCGGGCAAGTATCCTGTCGCCCGCGCCCAATGCCGGATCACCGTCCTGAGGCACGATCAGCACGCGCGGTTCTGGACCCTCTCCGTGCCATTCGACCGGCACGGCAAAAATATCGCCGTCGCTATCCGGAGCGGTCGTCCGCAACACGCTGACCGGAGGCAGCCGATCTGGATCACGATATGTGTTGCGGCGTTTTTCCAGGTGACCTTCGTCGGCAAGCTGACGCAACAGGCGTTTAAGCTCGATCCGGTCACTGCCCTTGATGCCAAAGGCCTTGGCAATGTCACGTTTGTTCGTCTGGGTGGGATGCGCAGCAATCCAGTCGAGGACCTGCGCTTTACTAGGGATCTGAGCCATGCGCGCCCCTAGCACGCGAAGCGAGGCAGGTCACGGGGTGATCTGTCGCTGTGGCAAATCGGCAGCGGTATCTACGTCAGTCAATGTATCAACCAATGTGATCCGCATTCCCGGAAATGTGGCGCAGGTGTCTGCCAATGCGTATGGCGTGGACCAACGGACACCTCGCATTGCGCCAGTCGCAAGCGCGCACCCCCTGCGCACGCCAACCAGCCAATAGCCTCCGTCGGGTGCGGGACCGAATACAACATCCGCTGATCCAAGAGCCCGGAACGCACGCGATATATGAGCGGGCTTGACACCGGGTATATCGCTGCCAATCAAAACCACAGCACCCTCTGACACAGACCTCAACTGCCGTCGCATACGATCCCCAAGATCCCCACGTCCCTGCGACACGCGTCCGAGACCCTTTGGCCATGTGCGATCAACCGCGCGGTCAGGACTGACTGCCAAAACAATCCGCCACCTTGGATCACGCAACCGGCGCAGCAACCCCGCCACTTGATGACGATACCACCACACGGCCGCGACGGTTCCGATCCCGCGGGCAAGCCGCGTCTTAACACGCCCCGCACGGGGGGCTTTGACCATCACAACCAATGTTTTTTTAGGCAAAGTAGGCTTTCATAATACGTGTATATATTGCCTTGAGCTGATGAATCTGGGCGATCTCTACCCTTTCATCGACCGCGTGCATGGTTTTACCAACCAGACCAAACTCTACAACCGGACAGTGATCTTTGACGAAGCGCGCGTCAGAGGTACCCCCCGTTGTTGACAACTCTGCCCGAACGCCAAGCTCGGCCTCGGCGGCATCGGCAACCAACGATGACAATGCACCCGGAGGTGTCAGAAAACTTTCGCCGCTTATCTTGATTTTGACTTCGGTCTGGGTGCCGTTTGCGGCATCGGTATCCGCAGCCTGACGGCGCAACCACTGTGACAGATCGGCGCCAGTGTGACGGTCATTGTATCGGATATTGACGGTCATCTTCGCCTGTGCGGGGATAACATTTGAGGCCGGATTGCCTGTGTCGATTGTCACGATCGCAAGCGAAGACGGGTCAAAGTGCTCTGACCCGTCGTCTAAAGGTGCCGATGTCAGGCCATGTGCCAGCTGCGTCAGGGCATGAAGAGGATTCACCGCCCGGTGTGGATATGCGGAATGCCCTTGTTTACCCACCACGGTGAACCAGGCCGTCAGGCTGCCGCGACGTCCAACCTTGATCATCTGGCCCATATGATCAGGACTGGTCGGCTCGCCCACCACACAAGCTGACATGCGTTCTTGTGCGGTAGACATCCAATCCAGCAAGGCCACGGTGCCATCCGTCGCATCGCCTTCTTCGTCGCCTGTGATCGTCAGGATCAGCGCGCCATCCGGTGGCGTCTGATCCACAAAATCTATCGCCGCGGCGACCCAAGCTGCCACGGCAGATTTCATATCGGTCGTACCACGCCCGTACATAAACCCGTCTTCGATTTCGGCCCCAAAGGGCGCATGGGTCCAATCCGCGGGATTACCCAAGGGCACAACATCGGTGTGACCGTTAAAGCCCAGCGTACGCGAATGTCCCTGTCGACCCCATCTTGCAAACAGATTGCTCACCCCCCCCCGGTCCACACGGACACAAAAAAACCCGGCCTGCTCGAGCGTGTCTTGCAAAAGGACCAGCGCACCGCCTTCTTCTGGGGTCACAGAGGGGCACTGGATCAGGCCTGCGGTAAGATCAACGGGGTCAATGGGCATGGTTGGTATCTCCGGTAGGCAATGGGACATTCCTGCCTGTCCCGACCACTAAGGTCAATCAGATGCTGCGCAATCCTGCGCACATCAAAGGATGTTTGCGGGATATCGGACCTATTTTGAGGGTGCAAATATGCAATGAAAGAGCGCTTATCGACCACAAACATGGCTCGGGCAGTGGAGCCACTTCGAACATGACCCATTGTCCCAGAGCCTGGTTGGCTTATGCCCAGTAAAGCCGCATAGGGTTGTCAACCAACAGCTTTTGCTGCTGCTTTGTTGTGCGTGCGATTTTCGGAATGAAATCCACCAAGACCCCGTCGTCCGGCACATGAGATTTCATGTTCGGGTGCGGCCAGTCGGTCCCCCAAAGCACACGGTCAGGAAAGCGGTCGACCACAGTTGCAGGGAACGGGACCACATCGTCGTAGGGGGGGCCTGCCTTGGTCAGGCGCTCTGGGCATGTCACTTTGGACCAGATGTTTTCGTTTTCCTCCATAAGACGCAGAAAACGCTGAAAATCAGGATGATCGACCCCTTTGGTGACATCCGGACGCCCCATATGATCGACCACCAATACGGTCGGCAGCCGTTTCAAAAAGGGTTCAAGCTCCTCAAGGCTCTCGGCCTCGAAATACACGACAATGTGCCAGCCGAAAGATTTAATCTTATCGGCTATGGTCAGGAAAACCTCTTGTGGTGTCGCATCAACCAGCCGCTTGACAAAATTGAACCGCACGCCCCGCACGCCAGCCTCATCCATTTCGGCAATCTCGGCCTCTGAGATATCCGAACCGACCGATGCGATACCCCGTGCAAGACCGCCTGCGGTTCGACAGGCGTCAACCATCGCGCTGTTATCCTTGCCATGACAGGTGGCCTGTACAATAACATTGCGGGCAAACCCAAGATGATCGCGCAATGCAAAAAGGTGATCCTTGCCTGCATTGCATGGGGTGTATTTGCGTTCGGGCGCAAAGGGGAACCTTGGGCTGGGACCGAAGACGTGGCAATGCGCATCCACCGCGCCTTTTGGCAGTTTGAAGTCAGGCGCTTTGGGGGCGGGATGAAAGACAAGCCAGTCGTCATCCATTTTTTGAAACTCAGTCACGGAAATACCCTTCCATCCATCAATTTGCGCGTGGTCCGAAGGATTGCAGCACTGCTGATACCGGCAGCAGCATCCAACTTGGCCACCACTGTCAGTTCGCCTGTGGGATGTTCCACCGACATATTTCGCGAGGCTCCCTGCCCGCGCGCGGCCAAGTCATATGCCGTCGAACCTTTCACCAGGCACGCAGTTGCCACACTGACAGCACCAAGCACGCCAATCGCTTTGTGACAGCGGTGCGGAATAAATGTGCGTGTTGAAATCGCGCCACCGTTCAGCGGTGCGCTGACCATTGTCATTTTGGGAACCGATTTCTGCGCCACATCGCCAAGGTTCATCAAGGGGCCACACGACAGGCGGATCGCCTCCAGTTTCGCGCGGAATGCGTCCATACCTTCCAGCATGTCCGGATCTTCCTGTCCGGAAATTCCCAGATCGCTTGCCCGCATGACGACGCAAGGCATCCCGTTATCAATCATGGTAACGGGGACGCCCTCGACCATATCCTGCGCGTTTCCGGTCGGCAAAAGCGCCCCACAACTGGACCCGGCAGTGTCCTTGAACTCGATCGGAATGGCCGCCGAGGTATTTGGAACGCCGTCGATCCGCGCATCACCCTTGTAGGTGACCTTGCCGCCGGGCGTCTGCACCTGAGCCATGGCGATCTGACCGGTGTTCTGCATGTAGATCGTTATAGGTGTTGTGCCATCCTGCGCCTTAACAAGACCGCGTTCGACAGCAAAGGGGCCGACACCGGCAAGGATATTGCCGCAGTTTTGGGCATCCGTGACCGTGGCCTGATCGACGAATACCTGAAGA
The DNA here is from genome assembly GCA_029251265.1 of Pseudoprimorskyibacter sp. GTDB lineage: Bacteria > Pseudomonadota > Alphaproteobacteria > Rhodobacterales > Rhodobacteraceae > JAQXDR01. The sequence continues at coordinate 15,822 of JAQXDR010000003.1, forward strand.
AACAGATAATCAACATCAACACCGGCGCGTTTCGATTTCGAAACGATCGCAACTTTGGATGTCAGGGGATCGGCACCGCCCATCCCGTCAATCTGGCGCAGATCGGGTGAGCCCATGATCCCTAGCAGGGCAGCATCGCGCGCGACAGGGTCATCTGGCAGATCCTCTTTCAGGAAATACCCCCCTTTGGACGTACCACCACGCATCCACATTGCCCGAATGCCGTCTTGCATTGACATAGTTGAAAACGTGGGGGCGCCACCCAGAACCGGTGTGGAAGCTTCAGACATACGTCAGACCTTTGGCGGCCAACCGGCCTCGCATGTCATAGATATCCAGTCCCAGCTCGCCCGCTTCAAAGCGCGCGCGTTTTACGGCTTCATTGGCCTCGCGCGCACGTGCCTTTCCAAGCACGTCTTCCGCCTCTTCGCGTCTCACAACACAAACCCCATCATCATCGGCCACGATCACATCGCCGGGATTGACCAACGCGCCAGCACAGACCACAGGCACATTTACCGAACCAAGCGTTTCCTTTACCGTTCCTTGAGCAAAAACAGTCTTTGACCAAACAGGAAATCCCATTTCCGTCAAATCCCTGACGTCACGCACACCGGCATTTATAACCAAGCCTTTGCAGCCCCGAACTGCGGCCGACGTTGCAAGCAGATCTCCAAAATAGCCGGCATTGGACGGCGACGTCGGCGCCAGCACCAGTATGTCGCCCTGCTTGAGCTGCTCTATGGCGACGTGGATCATCCAATTATCACATGGAGGCGCAGAAATTGTCACCGCGCTTGCTGCAATACGGGCACCGGAATAGATGGGCCGCATATACTCCGCCAAAAGCCCTTTGCGTCCCTGAGCTTCATGCACGGTGGCCACACCGCAGTCAGCCAGACCGTCTATAATTTGTTGATCACAGCGTTCAATGTTCTGGACCACAACACCCACGGTTCCGACAGGCACGGTCATGTCAGCTCATCCACGCAAAAGGGAAAGATACTTTCAAAACCTTCGGCATACTTGCAATCACGGCCACCGGCCATGCCGCCGGAATTGCGTTTGAAATGATTGGCGCGTTGCTGGGCGACACGCGTGTAGAAATCCCAAAGGTGGATTTGACCCTCGTTGCATTCCATTGCTGCGCGTTTTTTGTCCCAGACCGCGGTGATATCGAGAAACACATTGGGCTTCCAGTGCATCTGTTCTGTCTGGTGCGGTTCAAACAGGTACATTTGCGGCGCACCAAGAACCTTTTGACCCGGATTATGTCCCCAAGCCTGCGCAATCATCCGGCACGTCAGGGCAAATTCCGTGGTTTTCATATGGTCTGTATTATACGGGTCCCATTTCGAATGCGAGAACATGAAGTTGGGCTGAACATCGCGGATGATATCGACCACCTGATTTTCATATTCTTCGGTGAACCGCAGAGGATAGTCCCCCATATCAAGGAATTTGATGTCATGTACGCCTAGCGCTTTTGCAGCATTCTCGGCCTCGCCTTTCCGGATGGCCTTGACCTCTTGCAGGGACTTGCCCTCTTTCCACAGGCGCGCGCTTTCTCCGCGCTCGCCGAAACTCAGGCAGGCCACTGTCACGTTATATCCAAGTTCTTGATGAAGGGCGATCGCACCGCCACACCGCCAAACGAAATCAGCCGCATGTGCCGAAATGACCAGCGCGGTTTTATTGTCCGCCATACCCGTGTCCTCCCCTATGTCTGTCTTTTGAGACTTACGTCACTCTAGTCGTGAAAGGCGCTACACCACCATTTCGATTATTGGCATATTTGATTTGATTTTGTTATAGAATTGTTATTCTAACGCGACATGCCAATGATAGACTTGCCGCACATTCGTTATCTTTGCGCGGTTGACCACGTCTTTATGTTGAAACGAATTGGCGCGGCTGCGGACTATGCCCATATGTCACAACCTGCCGCAACACAGGCCGTCGCCCGTGTAGAGCAGATCCTCGGCGTCGCTCTGTTTGATCGCCGTCCAAAAGGCATGTCCCGCACGAAAGCCGGCGTACTCTTCAAGCGGTGACTGGATCGCATACTGGCCCATTTGCGCACTGGCGACAGTCAAACGCGGCGCAAGGGATCGCGGACGCACCCTGACAGGAAGAACAAGCCGTTTTTCCCGTTTTGTACGCCGGTGCAACTGCGCGCCCTTTTGGCAATTGCGCAAACCGGGAGCTTTTAGCAAGCGGCACATTTGCTTGGTATCAAACAACCCGGTGTTCATCGCGCGGCGCGGGACCTGTCGGCATTGGCGGGGTTCGAGCTGTTTGAACAAACGCGCGGCGGGGTTGTGTTGACGGCTGCGGCAGACGTCTTTGGTCAACAGGTTCGCCTGGCAATCAGCGAATTCCGTCAGGCCCTCTCTGAGATCAATGAATTGACCGGACGTGATGTCACAAAAATAAATGCCTGGTCGCTGCCTTTGTCGCGCGTCACACTCTTGCCTGCGGCAATTGACGAACTGCTCAAGGATATCGGCGCAGGGGTTCAGGTAAATTGTGTCGATACACGCTATGACGTCCTGCTGCGCAGCCTTCGATTTGGCGAGCTGGACATTCTGATCGGCGCATTGCGCTTTCCTCCGCCGTCGCAGGACATTGAACAAGAGGTTCTTTTTGATGACCGCTTGGGAATTGTCACATCCCCACGACACCCCTTGGTGGGCAACGCAAACATTACCCTAAAAGACACCTTGGCCTATCCATGGATAGCCCCTCCGAAAACCACGCCGACGGGTCGCTATTTATTCGAAACACTTAAGATCGCAGATCGCCCCAATACGCCCGTTCGGACGGTGTCCAGTTCAGTGGTGCTGCTGCGGGGACTACTGGCGCGCGGTGACTACATATCCATAGCCTCGGCACAACAGATCAAGGTCGACGAACACATGGGCGCTATGGTGCAGCTACCGATCGACTTGCCCAATTCAGCGCGCCCCATTGGTCTGACGTTTCGTAAGGATTGGTCCGCAACACCTGCACAAACACGTTTTCTAGAGATCTTAAGGCGATTGGGACAGAATACAGATACTCACTAGAAAATAACATTTTCAAATAAGGAAATCTGCAATCAAATTCGCTGTTTTGGGCGGATTTCGGTATACCTGTGGCATGGGTGACGCATGAACTTCAGGCGTCATAAAGACCAAAAGGAAGGTCACAATTTGCCAATGAAAAAGGTTTATGGAGATATTCCCGGCACCTTTGTTTTGATGCGGATCGCGCGCGGGTGGGGTATCATCTGAAGCAGTTTTGTATCTCTCTCGGCAAGGCCGAAGGGCGCGCGGCGTTTCGAGCCGATCCCGAGGGATATCTGGACAAGTTCCCAATGAGCAAAGACCAGCGCCAAGCGGTGATCAACCGCGACTGGAACGGCCTTTTGGAATTATGTGGCAACATCTACTACACATCGAAACTGGCCGCTTTTGATGGGATCAACTTTCAGGATCTCGCTGGATTGATGACCGGAATGGGACGAGACGCCTATCGCAAGATGATGGTAAACGGTGGCCGGTCGATAGATGGCAATCGGTACAAATCCGAATGGAAGGATGCCTAATGGCCCGGATCACCGCTGGAGTCGGATGCAGCCACGTACCCGCAATCGGTGTTGCAATCGATCAGGGAATAACGGACGACGACTATTACCGCCCCGTTTTCGCAGGATTTGAAAAATCGAGGGAATGGATCAAGCAAGCCAACCCGGATGTGATCATCTTGGTCTACAACGACCACTGCACCGCCTTTGACAGTTCGGTCATTCCAACTTTTGCTTTGGGCTGTGCCGCCGAATTTCAACCCGCAGACGAGGGGTGGGGGCCACGCCCGGTACCGGTGGTCAAGAACCACCAGATACTGGCCAGCCATCTGGCACAATCCCTTATCCTAGATGAATTCGACATCACCATCATGAACGAGATGGAGGTGGATCACGGTTTGACGGTGCCGCTTTCGGTCATGTTTGGTCAGCCCGAGGCATGGCCCACGCTAGTCATCCCCATCGCTGTAAATGTGGTCATGTATCCGCCCCCGACGGGCAACCGTTGCTACAATCTGGGCAAGGCGATCCGCAAGGCCGTCGAAAGCTTTGACGAAGATCTCAATGTTGTCATCTTTGGCACTGGTGGTATGAGTCACCAGCTTCAGTACAAACGCGCCGGCCTGATCAACCCCGAATGGGACAACGCCTTTCTTGACCGCCTGACGTCCGATCCGGTCGGGCTGGCGCAGATGCCGCATGTTGAATATCTGCGCGAGGCGGGCTCTGAGGGCGTGGAAATGGTTATGTGGCACATCATGCGCGGGGCTTTGGATGACCATGTCACCGAAGTGCACCGGCACTACCACGTTCCCGCATCGAATACCGCTGTCGGCCACATCATTCTTGAAAACCTGACCTAAGGGAAAGCTTATGAGGATTTGCGTCGCCGGCGCCTATGGTGCCTTTGGCCTCAAACATCTGGACGCTTTGGCAAATATCGAAGGTGTCAAGGTCACATCCGTAATGGGGCCCTCCAAGGATAAGATCAACGCTCTGGCGTCCCAGCGCGGCATCGCTCACGCGGCCACCACGATAGAGGACTGTATTGCGCGCGATGATGTCGATGCAGTGATCCTTTCGACGCCAACCCAAATGCATGCGCAACAGGCCATTGCCTGCATGGACGCCGGCAAACATGTGTTGATTGAAATCCCGATGGCTGACAGCCTTGAAGACAGCCAAAAAATCGTCACCAAACAGGAACAAACCGGACTGGTCGCGATGGCAGGACAGGTGCGCCGGTTCAATCCTTCGCATCAGTGGATACACAACAAGGTCAAGGCTGGAGAGTTAAAGATCCAGCAGATGGATGTTCAGACCTATTTTTTCCGACGTACAAATACGAATGCCAAGGGAGAGCCCCGCACGTGGAGGGACCACCTGCTTTGGCACCATGCCTGTCACTCGATCGATCTGTTTCAGTATCAAACCGGCGGGACGGCGGTCGAGGCCTTTGGGCTTCAGGGACCCAAGCACCCCGACCTGGGCATCGCGATGGATATGGCAATCGGCCTCAAGGCGGCAGACGGCGCGGTCTGTACCTTGTCGCTATCATTCAACAATGACGGGCCACTTGGTACATTTTTCCGCTATATCTGCGACAACGGCACCTACATTGCACGCTACGACGATTTATACGATGGACAGGAAAATCAGATTGATCTGTCCGATGTGGCTGTTTCCAACAACGGCATCGAGCTGATCAACAGAGAGTTTATCGCCGCTATCAGGGACGGCCGTACGCCAAACAGCAGCGTCGCAGATGTGCTTTCGGCCATGCAAACACTGGATCGGATCGAAAAATCCATGTCCTGATCCAGACGCGCTTCGTACAACGTGACGCGCTATAACCCGCCTTGGTCCAGCGCATCTGCCGATGGGCGGGCAAAGCCCGACAGATCGCTGATCACGCAAATCGACAGGGTCAAAGCCACAAAACCTTGAGGCACCCCGAAACATTTTGCGCTGGCCTGTTTCATCATCTAAATCGGACGTGACGCCAAAGCGACATGTTCAGATGTAAGCATACAGGCCCCCCTCTCCACTTTGGCATGATTTAAAGTGCAATTATTGCGCAAGGTCGGCGATTTGGCTGGCGCGATATGAGGATTTTAATGATGAATACACGTCAACGCGAGCGCGGTTTCAAATACACGGATGATTTCGAGCGGCAGCTTGTTTCGGAAAACCATACCGATGGCGCCAGCATTCCGATGGTGTCAAAGCGTCCAAGACTGGCGTGCAAAATTCGGAATGACGGATGCCAGCATGATGTCTGAGATCAAATCGATAACTGAACAGAACCACCGCCTGAAGCGGATCTATGCTAAGATGAGCATGCAAAATGCCCGTCTCCAGAAGGCGCTTGGAAAACAGCGCTAAGGTCGTCTCAAAGGAAAAAGATGGCCAAAAAGCGCGGCACAGCCGCCGATATAGTCAGCCGGGCAAGCCGCAGCAGACCGCCAATAACGAGCGCTACAACCGCATGGTTCGGCACGAATGGCTGGACTAAAATATCTTTGAACCGAGAGAGGAGGCTCAGGACATACAACACGATAGGCTCAACTTGGCCATCGGTGGGATCAAACTTGCTGACAAAATAGTAACAACCGCATGATTTCTACCGCAGAGACCAAGTGAAAATCGGGGGATGACCCTCGGTCGCCTGACTGCAGGCACAAACCTAAGAATAGAAGAGTGGATCACAGGCGACAGACGCGAGGTCATTAAACCACATCAACAAAGAGGGAATTAGCTTTTTTTCTGTCCTGTTTTCTGCGCTTATCGTTGTGTTTAATTCTGGCAGGCGGGGAAATGGGGATGGCACATCCTACAATAAGACTGGGTGTCGACATTGGCGGTACATTTACTGATGTCGTGCTCGAAACACCTGTTGGCCTGACATCCACCAAGGTGTTGACCACCTACGCCGCACCTGAAAATGCGATAATTGAGGGGCTTCACCAAGTTTGTAAAAAAGCAAATGTCCTGCCCAATCAAATACAGCAGATCATTCATGGAACAACACTGGCCACGAATGCACTTATCGAACGCAGGGGTGCAAAGACGGCCCTGATAACGACCGAAGGCTTTCGGGACGTGATCGAGATGCGCACCGAAAGCCGATTTGAACAATATGACCTGAACCTTACCCTGCCAGAGCCGCTCCTGCCGCGCCACATGCGATTTACCCTGTGTGAGCGTGTGGATGCGCATGGTCGGGTGCTAATCGCATTGAAGCGTTCCAGTGTCGAAACATTGGCAGACCGCATTGCGCAAATGGGCGTCGACAGCATCGCAGTCGGGTTGTTGCACAGCTATCTCAATCCTTCTCACGAACGCATGATCCGCGATGTTCTGTCCCAAAAACTGCCGGATGTCGCAGTGTCGATTTCGTCAGAGGTCTCGCCACAGATGCGGGAATACGAACGCTTTAACACCGTGGTGGCAAATGCCTATATAAAGCCATTGATGGCCTCATATCTCGGGCGCCTCGAAGACCGCCTGCGGTCTGAGGATGTGGCCGCTCGTATCTTTCTGATGCACTCTGGCGGCGGAATTATTTCATTGCAAAACGCAGCCGATTTTCCAGTTCGGCTGGTGGAATCCGGTCCAGCTGGCGGTGCTGTTTTCGCTGCAGATATCGCCGCGCGTTATGGGATCAATAAAGCGTTGAGCTTTGATATGGGTGGCACAACAGCCAAAATATGCCTGATCACAAACCAAACGCCGAAAACGGCCCGCGTGTTTGAAGTTGCACGCAGTTATCGGTTTAAAAAAGGCTCGGGCATGCCGATATCCATTCCGGTGATCGACATGGTGGAAATCGGGGCTGGTGGTGGCAGTCTGGCGCATGTGGATGCCTTGCAGCAAATCCGCGTTGGCCCCGAAAGTGCAGGATCCGAGCCCGGACCTGCCTGTTACGATCAAGGCGGCACACGGCCTGCCGTCACAGATGCAGATCTGGTACTGGGTAAACTGGACCCCGCCAATTTTGCAGGTGGCTCAATCCCCTTGAACTTTGAAAATGCGCAGGCGGCATTGACCAAACAAATCGGCGAGGTCTTGGCCATGGGCCCTACCGAAGCCGCGTTTGGTGTGACCGAAGTGGTCGATGAAAACATGGCGAATGCCACCCGTGTCCATGCCGTCGAAAACGGAGAGGACCTCAGCCAGTATACCATGATCGCCTTTGGAGGAGCCGCCCCGCTTCATGCAGCACGCCTGTGCGAAAAGCTGGGTGTGGCCCGATTGATTGTGCCTCCGGGTGCAGGGGTTGGGTCCGCCATCGGGTTTCTGCGTGCGCCTTACAGTTTCGAGGCTAACAGGTCCATATACATGAGGCTTTCAAATTTTGATACTGATGCCGCAGCGCAGATCCTGCACGATTTACGATCCGAGGCCGTTAGCTTTGTTCGCAGCTGCGATCAGGACACCCCCATCTTGTCCGAATTCAAGGCGTATATGCGGTACAGCGGGCAGGGTTGGGAAATTCCCATCACCCTTAGTCAGGACCAAGCAGAAACCCCTCGTGCAGACGTATTTCAAGCCCGCTTTGAAGAAGATTACGCAAATCTTTTTGGCCGGACGGTCGAGGGAATGGACATTGAAATCACCGTTTGGTCCGTGAATGCGACAACGCCCAAACAGGATGTTGCTAAGATTAGCCCGACTGATGGCCCGGATCGAATTATACCGCAAAAATATCGCCCGATCTTTGATGCAGCACAGCGCGCTTATCTGGATGCAGGGTTGGTTGACCGCGCTCGGCTCAAGGCCGGGCAGCGCATCGAGGGCCCGGTTGCCTTGACCGAAGCGGAGACGACCATCATCGTCCCCCAAAGCCGCGATGCAATTTGCCAGCCGGACGGCTGCATCGACATTGTCTTAAAGCCCCGAAAGGTCTGAGCGATGGACCACCAAACTGTTGAATATCAAGTCATGTGGAACCGCCTGATTTCGGTTGTGGAAGAACAGGCACAAGCGTTGGTGCGAACTGCATTTTCGACCAGTGTCCGCGAAGCCGGGGATTTGTCAGCAGGTGCCTATGACACGCAAGGACGCATGCTGGCCCAAGCGGTCACCGGCACGCCGGGACATGTCAACGCAATGGCTGATGCTGTTGCGCATTTCATTCGCCGGATTGGCCGCGATAACATCTTCGAAGGCGATATATACATCACCAACGATCCTTGGGAAGGAACGGGCCACCTGCATGACATCACGATGGTGACACCATCATTCCATGCGGGCAGATTGGCCGGTTTTTTCGCCTGTACCGCCCATATCGTGGATATAGGAGGGCGTGGTTTTGGCGCCGATGCGCACAGCGTCTACGAAGAAGGGCTCTATATCCCAATCATGAAATTCGCAGACCAAGGTCGCGTGGATCAAACGCTGCTACGCATTATCAGAGGCAACGTTCGTGAACCTGACCAGTTGGTAGGAGACATCTTTGCGCTTGCCACCTGCAACGACATTGGCCACCGCCGCCTTATTGAGATGATGCAGGAATTTGATCTGGCCGATCTTGAGGGCATCGCATCCTTTATCCTCGACAATTCGCGCCGCGCCACCGTTGCAGCAATTGCAGCCCTGCCCCCTTTGTCTGCGCAGGGCGAGATGACAGTAGACGGCTTTGACACTCCCATCACCTTGCGCGTCAAGATAACCGTACAGTCCGACAGAATTATCACAGATTTTACAGGCACTTCAGCTGTTGACAAAAAGGGCATCAACTGTCCGCTGGTCTACACCAAGGCCTATGCCTGCTACGCGCTTAAGGTTGCTATTGCTCCGGACATTCCAAACAACGCGGCCTCGCTTGCCCCATTTGAGGTGACAGCCCCCATCGATACCATCGTTCATGCGGTGCACCCAGCCCCGGTCGCGTTGCGTCACATCATCGGGCATTTCGTGCCTGACGCGGTCTATGATGCCTTTGACAAAATCGTACCCGGTTTGGTTCCCGCCGAAGGTGCCGGATGCCTATGCAACTTTCAGGTATCCTTGCGACCCCGCACAGACGCAGAGCCCCCCCAAACCGCCCGGCGCTCCGAAGTTCTGACGTTCAATTCCGGTGGCTCGGGCGCGAGGCCAGAACTTGACGGCCTGAATGCGACCGCCTTTCCGTCGGGGGTGATGACCATGCCGGTCGAAGCAACCGAACATGCAGGGCCCGTCATCATCTGGCGCAAGGAATTGCGCCCCGACAGCGGCGGTGTCGGCAAAACCCAAGGCGGCCTTGGCCAATTTATGGAAGTTGGCGCCGAAGAGGGTCATGAATTTGATCTACAAGCAATGTTTGATCGCAGTGCGCATCCTGCCCGGGGGCGACGCGGCGGTGGCCCTGGCGCAGCGACGACAATCACCCGAGACGACGGCACGCCCATGCGCACAAAAGGAAAGCAATTTGTCCCACATGGAGCACGGGTCGCGATGGCCTTTCCCGGCGGAGCAGGCTACGGCGACCCGGCAGACCGCAATCCTGAACATGTTATCCGTGACCTTGCGCGGGGCTACATCTCGGACAAAACCGCATCCGAAATCTATGGCCTAAGCGCAGAGGAGATTGCCGAAACCCACGCCAAGGTCAAAAAAGGAGACGTGATATGAACACCGGCCTTTTTCAAAGACCCGAGAATGGCAAATATGACGTGGTCATTATCGGGGGCGCCATAATGGGCTCTGCGACTGCTTGGTTTCTGACCGACTTGCCAGATTTCCAAGGCCGCGTTCTGGTGGTGGAACGGGACATGACCTATCAGGCCTGTTCGACAGCGCATACCAACAGCTGTATCCGACAGCAGTTTTCAAATGAATTGAATGTGCGGATTAGCCAATTTGCCGCCGAATTCATCACAACCTTGCGCGAGCGGATCGGTGACAATCGCGTTCCTGATCTGGCAATCCAGAACTATGGCTATCTGTATCTGGCCGACACCGACAGCTTTGCTGATGTTCTGCGCGAAAACCAGGGTGTGCAGCGTGCGGCAGGTGCCGCAACAGAGCTTTTGACTGCTGATGAAATACTGGCGCGGTATCCATTCTACAATATGGATGACATCGTGCTCGGATCGATCAACCGTAAGGATGAAGGATATTGGGACGGCGGTACAGTCTTTGAATGGTGGCGTAGGTCTGCTCGCAATCGCGGTGTTGACTACATCCAGAATGAAGTCGTCGCCATCACCCGCAACGCGAATGGCTCGAAGGTTGACAGTATCACGCTTGCGACCGGAGAAGTTATCGCATGCGGACAGGTGGTCAACGCCACCGGGCCCCGTGCGGCCAAAACCGCAGCTATGGCGGGTGTGACCCTGCCAGTCGAGCCGCGCAAGCGGTTTACATGGATTTTCAGCGCAGAACACCCTCTCGATCAGGACCTGCCTTTGACTATTGATCCCTCAGGCGTACATATGCGGCAAGATGGACCCAAAACCTATTTGGCAGGATGCCCGGCTGATCCGGATCCCGCAGTAGATCCTGATGACTTTCATATGGATCATAATCGCTGGCAAAATCATGTCTGGCCTATCATCGCCACCCGTATTCCCCAATTCGAAGCCCTTAGGGTCGTCACAGAATGGGCCGGGCATTATGCCTATAACACTCTGGATCAGAACGCTATTTTGGGACCACATCCAGAGCTGGGAAATTTCCTTTTTCTCAACGGCTTTTCCGGCCATGGTTTGCAGCAATCAGCCGCTATGGGACGTGGAATGGCGGAATGGCTGACCTACGGCGCGTTCCGCAGTCTAGATCTGAGCCCGTTCCAGTATGAACGGATCGTTGAAAACAGACCATTGGTTGAAAAAGCCGTAATTTAGGCATCAAAAGTATCACGAAATCGTGGCAACAAGCCACACCAACCGCTCCTTGAATTTCGCCAACAATTAGCATACATTGGTATACAAATTAGCTGATCGGGATTTGCAATCGTTTTCCCGTGAAAATAACCCACACAATCATCCTTGAAGTCGAGCCAGCCATGAGCAATTACAAAGCATACCTCGAAGAAATAGCGACGCGAAAAAAACAAGGTTTGAATCCTAAGCCTGTTGATGATGGTGCTTTGGCACAGGAAATCATTTCCCAGATAAAAGTGAGTGATCATCCACATCGCAGTCAATCGCTTCAATTTTTGATTTATAACACCATCCCTGGCACAACGAGCGCGGCGGGTGAAAAAGCCCAGTTTCTGAAAGAGGTCATCACCGGTGCGGTCACAGTACCCGAAATCACCTATGATTTTGCCTTTGAACTGCTGAGCCACATGAAGGGCGGCCCCTCGGTCGAGGTGCTGTTGGATCTTGCCTTGGGCGAAGACACCGATTTGGCGACAGACGCGGCAGCGGTTCTGAAAAGCCAAGTCTATCTGTATGACGCCGACACTGATCGGCTAAACACAGCCTACAAAGACGGCAACGCAATTGCGGCCGAAATTTTGCAAAGCTACGCCAATGCAGAGTTCTTTACGAAGCTTCCCGATGTGAACGAGGACATCAAAGTCGTCACCTTTATCGCAGGCGAAGGCGATATCTCGACAGACTTGCTGTCCCCGGGCAATCAGGCACATTCACGCTCAGACCGCGAATTACATGGCAAATGCATGATTTCAGAGGCTGCTCAAAAGGAAATTGAGGCGCTGAAATTACAACATCCCGACAAACAAGTGATGCTGATCGCTGAAAAAGGCACCATGGGCGTCGGATCCTCGCGGATGTCTGGTGTGAACAACGTAGCACTTTGGACCGGTCGTCAGGCGTCGCCTTATGTGCCGTTCGTCAACATCGCGCCTATTGTGGCTGGTACGAACGGCATCTCACCCATCTTTATGACAACTGTCAGCGTAACTGGCGGCATCGGTGTCGATCTAAAGAACTGGGTGAAAAAATTAGACGATGATGGCAAGCCGATTATGAACAATGATGGCAACCCCGTTCTGGAACAAACCTATTCGGTCGAAACCGGCACTGTGCTGACCATCAACACCAAAAAGAAAAAACTATATAACGCGGATGGTGACACCGAACTGGTCGACATGGCCGCGTCATTCTCTCCACAAAAACTGGAATTTATGAAAGCAGGTGGATCCTACGCCATCGTCTTTGGCAAGAAACTGCAAACCTTTGCCTGCGAAGCATTGGGAGTTGAGCTGAAATCAGCTTTTGCACCAGCCAAGGAAATTTCACATGAGGGCCAAGGGCTTACTGCCGTTGAAAAAATCTTTAATGCCAATGCCAGAGGCACCACACCGGGCAAGGTGCTGCATGCGGGCTCGGATGTTCGGGTGAAAGTGAACATCGTGGGGTCGCAAGACACCACCGGGTTGATGACCAGCCAAGAGTTGGAGGCAATGGCGGCCACAGTTCTGTCACCATCCGTCGATGGGGCTTATCAATCGGGCTGTCATACAGCGTCAGTCTGGGATTTGAAGGCACAGGCCAACACACCAAAACTCATGGCCTTCATGCATAAATTCGGTTTGGTGACAGCCCGCGATCCAAAAGGCGTCTATCATGCAATGACGGACGTGATCCACAAAGTGCTAAACGACATTACTGTCGATGACTGGTCAATTATCATTGGCGGTGACAGCCACACGCGTATGTCCAAAGGTGTCGCCTTTGGGGCTGACAGTGGCACTGTGGCCTTGGCATTGGCCACGGGCGAAGCCTCGATGCCAATCCCTGAATCCGTAAAGGTCACCTTCAAAGGGCAAATGGCCGATCATATGGATTTCCGCGATGTGGTGCATGCCACACAATCCCAGATGTTGCAGCAATTTGGAGACAATGTGTTCCAAGGCCGGATCATCGAAGTCCATATCGGAACACTGTTGGCGGATCAGGCCTTTACCTTTACAGACTGGACTGCCGAGATGAAGGCCAAGGCCTCAATCTGTATTTCCGAAGATGCAACATTGATTGAATCGCTGAAGATAGCACGTGACCGTATCCAGATCATGATCGAAAAGGGCATGGAGAATGATGCCCAGATGCTGCAAAGCCTGATTGATATAGCAGAACGCCGCATGGCCGAAATCCAATCAGGTGAAAAACCTGCCTTACAACCAGATGATACGGCCAAGTACTTTGCCGAGGTTATCATTGATCTGGACCAAATCGTGGAGCCGATGATTGCCGACCCTGACGTCAACAATGCCGATGTGTCCAAACGCTACACCCACGATACGATCCGCCCAGTGTCTTATTACGGGGCAGAGAAAAAAGTGGACCTTGGCTTTGTTGGATCGTGCATGGTGCACAAGGGCGACATGAAGATCGTGGCCCAGATGTTGCGTAATTTGGAAAACAGCAGCGGCGAGGTCAGCTTTAACGCCCCACTGGTGGTTGCCGCGCCGACCTACAACATCATTGATGAATTGAAGGAAGAAGGTGACTGGGACGTCCTGAAGAAATACTCGGGCTTTGAATTCGACGACACTGCGCCCAAAGCCACCGCCCGAACAGAGTATGACAATATCCTGTATCTTGAGCGGCCGGGCTGTAACCTGTGCATGGGCAATCAGGAAAAAGCTGCCAAAGGAGACACGGTCCTCGCAACCTCGACCCGACTTTTTCAGGGCCGGGTGGTGGCAGACAGCGCGACCAAAAAAGGCGAATCGCTTCTGGCGTCGACACCTGTTGTGGTGCTGTCAGCAATCTTGGGTCGCACCCCTTCGCTCGAGGAATACAAGCTCGCCGTCAAAGGCATTGATTTGACCAAATTCGCACCGCCCCTGCAGCGTCCTTCTGCGGCGCGTTCGGTCCATTTCTGAGTATACGAGGCACGGCGGGCAAACTTTGGCCGGCCGTGCCAACACCGCAATACGTCTGTATGATGCGGGCTTAAAATCACATGATCAATACAGACTGAGAGTCCGACAGAAGGCCCAAATCCTTCGGTCAGACACTCAAGCAGGCTGAGCCGAGGTCACGAATTCGGTTGGACCCGCTTGTGCAGCCTCAACATAGCCCACTTAACAAACAAGATGGCTTGAAACGGTCGCCTCACCCACAAGGCTAAATGAAACGAAGCAAAGATACCGATCAAGAAAATGGCGTCGATTGCTAGCCCTTGTTGATCCGGCAATAAAATCCCCCACAACCACACCAGAACGACAAGGAACCGCGTCTGCATCCTTTTATGCAGGTTTCACATGGAATTTAGGGCGCACAACGGACAATCCGCAGTGAATTGTTCGAGCTGCTGCCAAGCTGGTTCAGAATCCGTGCGTCGCATAGGTCAACCTGCTGTCGACGCTGTACACCACTTGTACAGGAAACCGCGCAGGCAGTTACGCACGCTATTGATCGCGTGTGGAAGTTGGAAAGTGGCAGCCCGTAGGGGAATCGAACCCCTCTTTCCAGGTTGAAAACCTGGCGTCCTAACCGATAGACGAACGGGCCACTGATGCGGGGTTTACGCAAAGGCTGGCTGTCGTGCAAGCGGAAAATGTGACTTATTTCATCAAGAGAACTGGCTTATTGATGTCTGCTATCGCTACGTTTGAATTAGCTGACGTCAAAGTGCCCTTCACGCGCTTTTACCCCAAAGAAACTCCGGATAAATAACGCCCAACGTGATTGTATCAGCGACAAGCCCTGTCAGGGTATCCCTTTGATGTTTGGTCCTCACATTATCTTTTCGATTACAAACTGTCACGCTATGCAGGGTTTAATCCGGTCGTCTCACGAGCCGCATGATGGTTTCAATGTTGAAGGCTAAACGCTCATCCAGTGCGCGTGTTGACATCATATCGCGCTCAAAAACGATACTGCCAGTAAATCGGTTTGTCAGGTAATAGTATCCAATGGCCGCAATTGTAATATTAAGCTGC
This sequence comes from Pseudoprimorskyibacter sp., assembly GCA_029251265.1. Lineage (GTDB taxonomy): Bacteria > Pseudomonadota > Alphaproteobacteria > Rhodobacterales > Rhodobacteraceae > JAQXDR01. The sequence continues at coordinate 31,238 of JAQXDR010000003.1, forward strand.
ACGGGGTCTATTCCCGCCCGAAAATAACCTTCGACAACGCCTCGATCCAATAGCCGTTGGACCATGTCCACAAAGGCCCGGCTGACCAGTTTGATCTTTTCCGACGTTGCCAGATGACGCGCTTTGTGCAGGTTCTCGCTGTTCACTAAGGTAATGAACTCAGGATTTTGAAGGTAGTAATCCCATGTAAAACGTATCAGGGTTTCCAACGCCTCGACAGGTGCCAATTGATCCAAAGGCAGGCATTGCTCGGCCTGTCGTATGTCCAGATAGGCCACCTCTAGAACTTCGCGAAACAGGGCTTCTTTCGATCCGAAGTAATGATAAATCATGCGCTTGTTTGCGCCAGCCGCGAGCGCAATCGTATCGACGCGCGCGCCACCCAAACCATTTTTAGCAAATTGGATTTTTGCGGCCTTCAGGATCTTTGCACGCGTGACTTCTGCGTCGCGCTGGCGTGGTTTTGTGGCCTGCGCCTTTGCTTTGGGTTTGTGCATAAACACACCCTTTCAAACATTTTATGTCGTCACTGGATCAGACGTCTTTGGTATTGCCAACGTTAGCACATTGACAAAAGCGCTTTCAATTAAGTAACCAGACAGTGCACAAAGTCGACCACAACGCGGCAAAGGGGCACGCCAAGGGAGAGCAACAATGAGCCAAGGCTATGACTTCGTGATTGTTGGTGGCGGATCGGCAGGATGCGTGATGGCAGCACGGCTGACCGAAGACCCGTCAGCCCGCGTATTGTTATTGGAAGCAGGTGGCAAGGACTCCAATCCTTATATCCATATGCCAGTAGGCTTTGCCAAAATGACCTCGGGACCGTTGACATGGGGGCTTAAAACTGCACCCCAGCGTCATGCCTGTAATCGCGAAATCCCCTATGCGCAGGCGCGCGTTATCGGTGGTGGTTCCTCCATTAACGCCGAAATTTTTACCAGAGGTAACCCCGCGGACTACGACCGTTGGGCACAGGAAGAAGGCGCTACCGGTTGGTCGTTTGCAGAGATTCAACAGTATTTTCTGCGCTCAGAAGGCAACACTGTTTTGTCAGGTAAATGGCATGGGACAGATGGCCCCCTTAGCGTATCCAATATACCAGACCCTATGCCTATAACGCGGGCTTTTGTTCAATCCTGCCAAGAAATAGGGATGCCCTATAACCCCGACTTTAATGGCGTAAAACAGGCAGGTGCTGGCTGCTATCAAACAACAACCCGTAACAACAGGCGCTGCTCGGCTGCGGTGGGGTATCTGCGGCCGGCAATGGCGCGGGATAACCTGACGGTTCGCACCGGCGTGCATGTCAAGCGGCTGACTTTCAAAGGACTGCGCGCCACCGGGGTAGAAATCTGGACATCTTCAAACGGTGTCGAGACAATCATCGCGGACCAAGAGGTTTTGGTAACATCGGGTGCAATTGGAACACCAAAATTGATGATGTTATCCGGTGTGGGACCCGCGGCACATCTACACGATCACTCAATCCCCGTCCTGCATGATTTGCCGGGTGTGGGCGAAAATCTGACCGACCATTTCGGTGTGGATATTGTTGCGGAACTAAAGGGACATGACAGTCTGGATAAATACAATCGACCCCACTGGATGGTGTGGGCGGGATTACAATATGCTTTGTTCAACTCGGGCCCTGTGACGTCAAATGTGGTCGAAGGTGGTGCGTTTTGGTACACAGACCCCTACCAACCTATCCCGGATTTGCAGTTTCATTTTCTAGCTGGTGCCGGTGCAGAAGAAGGCGTGCCCACAGTTGCCAAAGGCGCGTCCGGCATCACGCTGAATTCCTATACCGTACGTCCCAAAAGCCGGGGCACCGTGCGCCTGCGATCTGCTGATAGCAAAGACGCGCCTGTAGTAGACCCGAATTTTCTGGCGGATCCTGCAGATGTAACGACCTCTGCCGAAGGTGTACGCATCAGTCGCGAAATTTTCCAACAGCCCTCTTTACAGAAATATATTAAAAGCATGGTGTTGCCCGGTGATGATGTCAGAACGCAAGCCGACTTTGAAAACTACGCGCGTCGCTATGGCAGAACCTCGTATCATCCGACATGCACCTGCAAGATGGGCAATGATGACATGTCGGTCGTTGACCCCAGTCTGCGTGTTCACGGTCTTGAAGGGATCAGAATTTGTGACAGTTCTGTTATGCCAAGCCTTGTCGGATCCAATACGAACGCACCAACTATTATGATCGCCGAGAAAGCCAGCGACCTTGTACGCGGCAATCGTTGATTTTCATCGAGGACCAGACCAAAGGGCCGTTCGCCAGTCCTAGTCGAAATCCGGGGCAAACGGCGCGAGGCTCTTGTTTACGATCCGATGATTTTCGCGGGTCAATTCATCAATCCGTGCCATATCAACATTGCTGAGCGTAAAATCCATTATATCGAAATTTGCAGCAATATTTGCCGGACGCGTTGACATGACATTGACGCTCACACCCTTTTGCAACGTCCACCGCAAAGCGATTTGGGCCGCCGACTTTCCATATTCCAGCCCGATTTCACTCAGAAGAGGGCGGCGAAAGACCTCACCACGGGCAATGGCGCAATAGGCCGACAGCGGAATACCAAGCGCGTTTGCGCCTTTCATCAGAACAGTCTGATCCAAAAGAGGGTGAAATTCGACCTGGTTCGTGACGATTGGAACATCCAGCACCTGAACCGCCTTTTGCATCATTGTGACCGTGTAATTGGACACACCGATATGGCGGGTCAATCCACGTTCCTGCGCCTTTTGCAGCTGCTGCAAAGACGGTGTTATGTCACCGTCAGCGGGCGGCCAATGCACTAGCAAAACATCCACGTGATCCATTCGCAAATCTTTAAGGCTCTGTTCTACAGATACCAGAAAACGAGCATCAGAAAAATTTTCAGCCATTACCTTGGTCGTTATACAAAGATCCTGTCGCCCAATTCCGGATGCAGCCAGCGCTTCACCCGTCGCGGCCTCGTTTCCATACATTTGCGCTGTATCAAAGGCGCGAAATCCAACCTGCACTGCCGCGTCAATGGCACCCAACAGGGCATCGCCATTCAGGGGAAAGGTGCCGAAAGATCGCTGAAAGCTTTTTTGGTAGTAGATCGACATCACAGCCTCAAGGTATGGACCCAAACCCATTAGTAACCTAATGGTTACTTAATGCAACCAAGGTCATCACCGTGCTGCAAAAATACTGTGTTTGCTGCTCTTGAAGGCCACGTTTAGACGCGTCATACTCAAATGCACCATTTGGTTACTTAGGGTGGAACAAGATGACAAAGCAAGTCTCTGCTGCGCAGGCGGTCGCCGGCATCGCTGACGGGTCCACCATCGCGGTCAATTCATCCAGTGGACTATGTTGTCCTGACGCCGTCCTAAAGGCGCTCGGGCAACGATTTGATGACACCTCACACCCGCGCGATCTGACAACGATACACCCAATCGCCGCCGGGGATTTCTTTGGCACCAAAGGGGTTGATCACATTGCCAAACCGGGACTGTTGCGACGCATCATTGGAGGGTCATATCCATCAGGACCAACCAATGCCGATCCCCCTGAAATCTGGAAAATGATCACAGGTGAAGCGCTGGCAGCCTATAATGTCCCATCCGGGATCATCTTTGACATATTGCGCGAAGCAGGAGCCAAACGTCCCGGTGTCCTGACCAAAGTCGGACTGGATACGTTCGTTGACCCAAAACATGATGGGTGTGCCATGAATGAGACCGCCAAACAGGCTCCAATCGTTCGTCATACGGCATTTGACGGCGACGACTGGCTTTATTTTCCCGCTATAACGCCGAATGTCGCAATTATCAGGGCAACGACCTCGGACCAGCGCGGAAATCTAAGCTTCGAACAGGAAGGCGCCTACCTTGGCGCCATGGAAATGGCCTTGGCCGTGCACAACGCAGGGGGCTATGTGATCGCACAGGTTCGGCGGGTATGCCAAAATGGGACGATCCGCCCCCATGATGTTCACGTCCCCGGCATTTTGATTGATGCCATCGTCGAAGAGCCTGACATGCTTCAGACAACCGCAACACGTCACGACCCTGCAATTTCTGGCGAGGTGATCCGCCCACTGGACAGCTTTGACATCCCGAACTTTGGCCCGGCCAAGGTCATTGCACGCCGCGTGGCACAGGAATTGCAAAAAGGCTGGGCCGTAAACGTCGGTTTTGGCGTTTCAGCCAATGTGCCCCGCATTCTTTTGGAAGAGGGCCTGCACGGCGATGTCACATGGGTCATCGAACAAGGGGCCGTGGGCGGTGTACCCCTGCTCGACTTCAAATTCGGGTGCGCTTCAAATGCCGAGGCGTTCGTCACCTCGCCCCATCAATTTGCATATTTTCAAGCTGGCGGCTTTGACGCGTCGCTGTTGTCGTTTCTGGAAATCGGCCAGGATGGCTCGGTCAATGTCTCGCGCCTGCGCGCCACACCACACCGCACCGCCGGGGCCGGTGGGTTTGTCGATATCACAGCCCGTGCGCGCAAGATTATATTCTCTGGGAACTTCAACGCCGGGGCCAAGCTCAGGATTGAAGAGGGGCGTTTGACGATCCTGCGCGAGGGTAAGATCGCCAAAATTGTGCCTGCTGTTGACCAGATCTCGTTTTCGGGCAAGCGGGCCGTGGCACAGGGACAACAGATCACTTATGTCACCGAACGCTGTGTGATGCAGTTGACAGAGCAGGGCCTCGTCGTCACTGAAATTGCCCCCGGGATCGATGTGGAACGCGACATCCTGCGTCAGGCAACCGGCCGGATACATGTGTCAGATGCGCTGCGCCTGATGGACGCCCGATTGTTTCAGGACGCACCAATGACGCTGGATCTGGACACTCCGGGCCGGGTACCGATACGCACGGGGACCGCACCATGACCCAAATTACGCTGACCGAACACAATTCCATTGCACACCTGCGGATCAACCGGCCCGATAAACTGAATGCACTGGACGCCGCGATGATGGACACACTGGCCATGCGCTGCCGCGAGATCGAACACAGTACGGCGCGTGTTGTTATTCTGTCCGGCGAGGGTCGTGCATTCTGTGCTGGCGGTGACATAGAGGCCTGGAGCGGCAACACCCCCGCCGCTTTTGCCGATCATTGGGTCAGACAAGGACATGTGGCCTTTGATGCGCTGGCCCGTCTGTTGCAGCCGGTGATCGCTGTTCTGGATGGCCACACCCTTGGGGGCGGATTAGAGCTTGCGGCGTGTGCCGACCTGCGCATCGGTGAAGACCATATCAAGATTGGCCAGCCCGAAAGCGCGCTTGGAATAATTCCCGGATGGTCCGGGACACAACGTGCGGCCCGCCGCTTTGGCACACAAGCTGTGCGGCGTATGGCCCTGATGGGCGAAGTATTTACAGCACACGAGGCACTGATCCTGGGCATCATAGATCATGTCGTTCCATCTGGCACAGCTATGGCCAAAGCAGAGACGATGGCGCAACGGATCCTCGCGCGCAGCCCACAAGCCACACGACTTGCCAAAATGATGATCAACGCCGCTGAAGGGGAAGAAACTGGCCGCATCATTGAGGCAATGGCCGGGCAAATTGCAGCAGGCTCAAAAGATCTGACTGAAGGCCTGTCTGCATTTCGCGCCAAACGCTCACCCGACTTTACGAAAGAGGGATCATGATCAGGCACATCGTCGCTTTGAACTTTCACGCTGACATAACAGAGGCGGACAAGATTGCGCTTTATGATGATCTGCGTGCTTTGTGTACCGTGATCGATGGCGTCATCAACTTTCAAATCCGCCAGAACATTAGCCCCGAAACGGCAGTTGTTCGCGGATTTTGTGATCTTTTCTGGTTTGATTTCAGGGATATTACCGTGCGCGACGCCTATCTTGATGATCAGACACATCAGGCGATCGGAGCGCGGATCGTCGCCGCCACCGAGGGCGGAGCAGACGGCATTCTTGTTCTCGATTTCGAGGTATAGAGCATGGCACAGGTAGCACTCGTGACTGGTGCAGCGCGCGGCATCGGGTTTGGGACTGCAAAGGCGCTGGCCCATGCAGGTTTTTCCGTTGCGTTGAATGGTCTGGTCGAGGATCCAGACCTGACCACTGCGGTCGCAGAACTGTCGTGTATCGGGCCCGTTATGGCCGCACCGTTCGATGTCACGGACCTGTCGCAACACGCCACCATGCTTGCGCAGATCGAGGACCGGCTGGGCCCGCTGACCACACTTGTCAACAACGCAGGCGTTGGCGTGCTTCGCCGGGGTGACCCGCTGGACGTGACCGAGGCAAGTTGGGACCGCTGCATGAACGTCAATGCTAAGGCCGTTTTCTTTTTGACGCAGGCATTTTCAAAACAAATACTCTCCCGACCTCGCGACCCGGATTTATTCCATGCCATCATTACCGTCAGCTCTTCCAATGCGCGGGCTGTTGCTGAACCCCGATCCGAATATGCCGCGAGCAAAGCCGCTGCCGCCATGATCACGCAAAGCTTTGCCGTGCGTTTGGGCCGGGACAACATTGCCGTCTATGATGTACAGCCCGGTTTGATTGACACAGATATGACCGCACCCGTGATCGACCATTATGCAAACCGCGCACGCGCGGGCCTGACCTTGTTTCCAAGGATCGGCACCCCGAGTGATGTCGGTCAGATTATCACCACACTTGCGACAGGCAAACTTCCCTATACCACCGGACAGGTTATTTCGGCAGATGCCGGACTTTTGGTCCCACGCTTTTAGAAAGATCCATTATGCGCATTGATCTTCCTGATACATCGGGTCGGATGACCCCTTACACCCTAAACGGGACACCGGTTGCAGCCGAACCCATTGGTCGGTCAGCCTGCCGCGTCGTATTTTCCGCGGCGCATGTGGTTGCCGATCCGTCAACATCAAACGAACCTTCGGGTCGTGCTGCGGTAGATTGGAAGGCAACGCTGAGGTTCCGGCATCATCTGGCGGGGCTGGGTCTGGGCATTGCCGAAGCCATGGACACGGCGCAACGTGGTGCCGGTTTGGATTGGGCCGGTGCATTGGAACTGATCAGGCAAACCCGAACGGAATTGCCTGACGCATTGGTGTTCAACGGGTGTGGTACAGACCACCTGTTCCCTTCAGATGCGAGGTCACTGGAGGATGTCTACCGCGCCTACATGCAACAAGCCGAGGCGATTCAGGCTCTTGATGCGCGCCTGATCTTGATGGCGAGCCGGGCGCTGGTACAGGTTGCAAAATCACCAGATGACTATGTGCAGCTCTATTCCAAGGTGCTGTCCGCCTGCGACCAACCCGTAATTCTGCATTGGTTGGGCGAGATGTTCGACCCTCAGCTGTCGGGGTACTGGGGATCCGGCGGCTTTGAACAAAACATGGACACGGTCCTGCAAATTATTGGACAGAATTCATCAAAGGTCGACGGGATTAAGATCTCACTGCTGGACAAAGACAAAGAAATTCAGATGCGACGCCGTTTGCCGGACGGCGTTAAAATGTATACAGGCGACGATTTCAATTATCCCAAACTTATTGCTGGTGACAGTCAGGGCTATTCCCACGCCTTGCTCGGGATCTTTGACCCGCTGGCAGCGGCAGCCGCCCGAGCGGTTGGGCAGCTTGGCACAGGGGACATTGCGGGATTTCGGGCGACCTTGGACCCGACTGTGCCTCTGGCAAGGCATATCTTCAGAGCGCCCACACAGCATTACAAAACAGGCGTTGTTTTTCTGGCATGGCTGAACGGATTTCAGGAGCATTTTGTTATGTTGGGCGGCGCACAGTCGATGCGTCCCCTGCCCTATTTTACGGACTGCTTTCGGATGGCAGACACAGCGGGGCTGCTGCGCGATCCTGAAACGGCCGTGATCCGTATGAAACGACTTTTAGCGATTTATGGCTATGCGTGACTTTTCGCAAGACACCAACGCTTTGTCCCTGAACACTGCGACCCTTGGTCATAATGTGGATGGCCACGGCGCGGGATGGACGTGCGAACAGGTGATCGATGCCTGCGCCGAGCGTGGGTACGGTGGCATTGTCTTCTGGCAGCGTGAGGTCACAGATCCAGTGGCCTTGGGTCTGCGGACACGCGCAGCCGGCCTGCGGGTCGACGGCCTGTGTCGAACACCCTACCTCACGGGGCGTGACGCAGGATCAGATGACGCCATAAAACACGCGATTGACACCGCAGCGGGGCTGGGCGCACCGGTTGTCACGATTGTAACCGGCGGCACAGATCCCGGACACAAAGGGGTCATGGAGTCGCAAAAACGGTTGTGCGATCGGTTGGCCTGGGCTGTAGACTATGCAGCCACACACGACATCAACCTCGCATTAGAGCCTTTGAACCCCATGTTTGGGGGCAATCGGACATGTCTGTTCACCACAGCAGATGCCTTGGCAATATGCGATGCCATCAACCACCATCGACTGGGCGTCGCGATTGATGTCTATCATGTCTGGTGGGATACAACGCTTGCAGCCAGCCTTGCCTCGGCCAAGGGGCGGATTTTCGGATTTCACTTGTGTGACTGGCTTGAGAATACCACTGATATGTTGCTGGACCGCGGTATGATGGGCGATGGCGTCGCAGACGTAAAAGGCATCCGGCGCCTCGTTGAAAACATGGGCTACAGCGGTCCCTGCGAAGTCGAGATTTTTTCCTCAAGGCATTGGTGGACACGCCCCCCAGACGAGGTTCTGGACATCGTCAAAACGCGCTTTTGTCAGGTTTGCTGAGACAGCTGCCGTCCCCTGTCTACCTATGATCAGGCTTTGGTGTCATCAAGGATATGGCGTATCAGGTATCGCACCGAAGACCTTCGATCTGGAGATCAAATCCATCCTTGATGTGGTCGGTAAAGACTTCAAGTGCGTGCGTCTTATCACCTGTGGCAATGACCTCTACCAAAGCAAGATGATTGCCCAACGACTTTTCAAGATCTATATTTCCGATGGTTGCAAATAGGTGAAAGGCCATCGCCTTTCCCCAAATCATGTCAAACATCTCTAACAAAAAGCGGTTACCAGCCATTTCAACAAAGGCACGGTGGATACTTCTGTTGGCGGTAAAATAATCACGCGTCGCCGTTTTGCGTGTCGATTCTTGGCGACGAATCAATGTGCCTAGTGCCTCCAGATCCTGTTTGGTCGCATTTTCAGTCAGGATACGCGCTGCTTGACCTTCTATTGCGGCGCGCGCCTGATAGAGCTGGCGCACCTCACCTTCATCCATACGGGCCAACCTAAAGCCACCACTGGCCGCCGTCGTCAGCACACCCTCTTTTTCGAGGCGCAACAACGCCTCGCGCACAGGCGTGCGACTAATTTGCAGCTGCGCCGCCAGCTTTTCCTGTACCAGCCGGTCGTTTTTGCCTATTTCCTGATCCATGATGGCCTCGACCAATTGGTCATAGACCTGATCAGCCAATCGGATTCGTTCGGTTTTGATACCTTTAAGGGCCATTTCGCCATACCGCTTTATCGTATTTCTGCATTCAGTATACGAAAAAACAGGTGACGAAAAGCCGAAAGAGCTTGAATGATTTCGCATACTGAATACAGTATTCAAAAATCACGGGAGGCTCTGATATGTGTGGCATCGCGGGACGAATTCTGTCGACCCCTGGAACCGTAGGGCGCGATCTTGTAAACCTGATGGACGCCCAAAAACATCGTGGGGCCGACAGTACCGGCTTTGCAGTTTATACGGCACCGCGCGATACCGGGTATGTTCTGCGCGGAATGGGGTTTGACAAAAACAAATTGGACCATGATCTGGATGATGTTCAGCATCTGCTTAAACAAAATGGTGGGGACCTGTTAGGCGATCCGGTTATTTTAACCGACGCGAACAAGCACTATTGTTTTCGGTTGGAAATATCAGATCCGAAAGATCTAACCGCCTGGGTGCGTGATGCAGATACGCTTTGTGACCGGATCGAAATACAGTCCTGCGGTCGCAGTCTGGAAATTATCAAAGACATTGGTGGTGCTGAAGAGGTGGCCAACAAACACGGTGTCAGGGATATGATCGGCTCTCACGGCTTGGGTCACGCTCGTTTAGCGACCGAATCTAGCGTGCTGCCCAATGCAAGCCATCCGTTTTGGGCACGACCGTTTTCCGACGTAGCCATCGTCCACAATGGCCAGATCACAGATTACTTCACTCAAAGGGATCGTCTTCGACGGCAGGGGTATCAATTCCTCACGGAAAACGACAGCGAACTGATTGCGGTCTGGGTATCAGATCAAATGCAAGCCGGACTGACGATGGAGCAGGCTCTGAAAAAATCAATTACATCGATTGATGGTGTCTTTACTTTCATGATCGCGACGCAAGACGGCATAGGTTTTGCCAAAGACCGCTTTGCCATGAAACCCTTGGTCGTCATTGATCAGGCGGGGGATCTGGCCGCAGCCACAGAAGAACAGGCCGTGCGCAGGGTATTTGCCGAGGAAAGCGATGTCATCAATCATGACGGGCCTAGCCTGTTTGGCATCTGGGGTGTTGGCAATCGGAGTCTGGCAGCATGACGGAAACAATTATCGACGTTGGACAGCGACACATCCGAGACATCAACCAAGACATGCAGGCAGCCGCGGCCCGAGGCGAGGCGATGCGCGTGATCAACACGTTGTCACGGCACAATCTGGGCGTAGGCCTGCCGGATGCAGCCCACCTTAGCTTTGAAGGGTCCGTCGGATATTACTGCGGTGGCTTGAATACCGGCGCCCGAATCGAGATTGAACGTAACTGCGGCTGGGCCTTGGGTGAAGGCATGGCCAAAGGCCATATCACCGTAGGCGGTTATGCCGGCATGTCCTGCGGTGCCGCAATGATTGGCGGAACTATTCATGTCAAAGGGAATGCAGGTCCCCGATGCGGCGTGGCCATGAAAGGCGGCAACATCGTGGTCGAAGGCAAAATCGGCTATCAATCCGGCTTTATGGCACATGCCGGAAAAATCATTGCCCTTGGCGGCGCAGGTGCGTCATGCGCGGATGCCTTATGGCAAGGCGAAGTCTGGGTCGCGGGTGATGTCGAAAGCCTTGGCGTTGACGTTGATGTGATCGAGCCCACCGCCGAAGAGGTTGCCGAAGTCGACGCCATCCTTGACCCACTTGGGCTGGTCGACAGCAGCCGCAACTGGCGCAAAATGGTGTCTGGCCAGCGACTTTGGTTCTTTGAAAGCCGCGATGCAAACGCCTGGCTGATGATCTAACCACTGCGTCCAAATATCCGCTCACCCCTCCACCTTCATTGCATCCCCAACCCGGGAGACGACATATGGCAGACCAAGACCCCTCCCCCTACGAATATCCCTTTGACATGCCACCTGAAGAGGAGGTGCGTTTTCAAGACGCTGGTGCCGACGAGACCCGCCCCGCAGGCGTCCCGTCCTCTTACGACGTCGGGGGATCGACCCGATGGACACCAGAGGCGATTTCCGAGGTGCACGCTCTTGCTCAGCTGGGCCGCTATCAGGTGCGCGGATATAACACGTTCAACAAAAGCCTACCGACATTCGACGATCTTACGTTTGTACCTGCAACGATGACGAGGCTCCCGCTGGAAGGTTACCGGGAAAGCTGCGATACCAATACGGTTCTCGGAGGCGGACGGGGGCTGGTAGAAAAACCGATAAAGTTAAAAATCCCGATATATATTGCCTCCATGTCTTTCGGGGCATTGTCCGCATCAGCCAAGGCATCGCTTGGATACGGGTCATCCAAGGTGGGATCCATGACCTGCACCGGCGAGGGCGGAATGCTCGAAGAAGAACGCGCCGCATCACAAACCTTGGTCTACCAGATGAGCCCTGCACGCTACGGTGTGGACTTGGATCACCTGCGCCGCGCGGACGGGCTGGAACTGGTCGTAGGACAAGGGGCCAAGCCGGGGACAGGGGGGCTGCTTTTGGGCATGAAGGTCTCTCCGCGGGTGTCACAGATGCGCACCCTGCCGGAGGGTGTCGATCAACGTTCCACAATCCGTCACCCTGATTTTCTGGGCGCTGATGACCTTGCCGTCAAAATTGAGGAACTGCGGATCGCCACAAACTATCAGGTGCCTATATTCATCAAAATGGGGGCAACACGTCCGCGCTTTGATGTGGCCGTCGCCGCCAAAGCCGGAGCAGATGTCATCGTTGTGGATGGCGCCGAGGGCGGCACGGGGGCCTCACCGGAATTGCTGTTGAACCATACCGGAATACCCAATATTTCCGCCATTCGCGCCGCACGCGAGGCATTGGATGACTGCGGCATGACCGGCAAGGTTTCTCTGGTCGCTGCTGGTGGTATCAGGTCCGGCGTTGATGCTGCAAAATGCCTGGCCCTGGGCGCGGATGCCGTCATGATTGGCAACGGCGCGATGATCGCGCTTGGCTGCAACTCTCCACGATATCTGGACGACTACGCAGCTCTCGGAACATCCCCCGGCGCCTGTCACCACTGCCATACCGGAAGATGTCCGGTCGGTGTTGCCACGCAGGACCCCGAGCTTGAGGCCCGTATGAATCCCGCCGCAGGCGCCGAACGCGTCGCCCGCTATCTGACCGCCATGACGATGGAAATCACCGCCTTGGCAAAAGCCTGCGGAAAATCGTCTGTCCACAATCTGGAAGTCGAGGATTTGCGCGCCCTGAGTTTCGAGGCATCCGCCTTTACCGGCGTTAAGATGGCAGGCATAGACAAGGCGTTCGAGTGGTGAGGATTGCGGTTCTTGATCTGTCCTACTGGCCGGCGGAATATATGAGCGGTCAGCCAAAATTTGGCGAGGAACTGGCGCGCTGGATGGCGCGTGGATTACCCGATGCGGTGTTTACCGTGATTGACGTGGTCGAAGGCGACCCCCTGCCCGAAGCTTTGGACTTTGATGGCTACTTGGTGTCCGGGTCAGACAAGGGAGTGTATGATGATCCTGTCTGGATGGCACCCCTTCGCATGTTTTTACTGGCTGCAAAGGCAGCTGGTCGTCCCCTTTTGGGTGTCTGTTTCGGTCACCAGATCATGGCGGATGTTTTTGGTGGCAAGGCTGAAAAGGTTGGGCCTCCGATCGTGGGCGTGCGCACATTTGACATAGGTGGCGTCAAACATGCAGCGCATGTCTGGCACCAGGATCAGGTCACCCGCGTGCCACCGGGTGCCTCGGTCATTGCACGAGCGGACTATTGTCCATTGGCCGGACTGGCCTATGATTTTCCGGCGCTTTCAGTACAATTTCACCCCGAATACGAGGCCCATTATATGGGCGGGTTTTTAAAGCGCGCCCGTGGCAACGTTTTGGAAAACGCAGCAACCGATGTTGCCCTTGGCGAAATTGACGCAGGAAACGTGCAACCTGACCTGTTTGCAAAACAGGCCGCTGCCTTTTTTCGAACCGCGGTCCCTGATCCCGGTTAGCGGCCAGACGGGCTCTCTTTGGGGCTCAACTTGCGCCGCCCTGCGACCTTGAACCGGTCCGGAGTGCCAAAATCCTTTAAACCGACACCCGTCGCATATTCCGCGAAAATTGGTGCATGTTTGAAAAGGTGGCCAGAACATCCGCCTGCAAACAGCACATTTTCATGCTCTGGATGCCAATCAAGGACAAAGTGCGTGTCCGGTGTCAGGATAATCTGGTTGAACTTGGAATCGACCACACGTTCGCCCACAAGACCGGGAAACCGTCGTTCGATATAACTGCGCGTCCGGCCAAGCGTTTCCTGCCGGATCAAGCGTTCATCGTTGTCGAGGTCAATCTTGTCCGGAATAACAACGGCCGCTTTGACGCCTGAGCCTTCGGAAGACGGCAGACCAAAAGATCCCTGCCCATGGTCGATCCAGCATGGCATATGGGTCATGTCGAACATCTCGGACCCATCCGGTGTAGACGTATACAGGACATTGACGCCGACGATGGTAGAGATCGGTTTGATTGTGCGCGGAAACATATCAGCCATCCACGGACCCGTTGAAATAATGATCAGGTCTGCTTCTAACGGTGCACCGTCCAGCATCGGACGCTCGGACTTGTCTGTCGTGACATGTCCCCGCCTGACAACCCCTCCGGCCTGACGAAACAGTCCAAGCGCTGTGATAACGCAGCGATGGGCCATCAACATGCCTGCCTCGGGCTCGAACAACGCATACGAGATATCGTCAACTTTGAACTGTGGAAAGCGACTTTCGATATCTTGTTTGGAAAAACGGTAGTAGGGCACACCAACCCGATCGAATGTGTCGGATGTCGAATCTTCCCAATCGCAGTGACCTTCGGTGGCTAAAATCAATGCGCCACATTCATACATGAGATTCTGACCGCTTTCAGCCTGAAGTTCCAACCAGCGACTGCGGCTCTCTCGGGCCCATCGCGTGTAGAATTCATCCCGACCCGAAATGGCGCGGATCACCCGGTTATAGTCTGTCGACGATGCGCGCGCGTGTCCCGGTTCCCAACGGTCAATCAATGTGACCGATTCACCGCGACGTTGCAGCTGCAACGCCGTCATCACGCCGACGATACCACCGCCCACCACAATAACTGAACTCTGTGCCCGGTTGCGTATCATGGCAAAGATTTCCCTTGTCAGGTGGCTGGTTATATGAATACCGTATACAGAATACACGAAAATACAATGGCAAAACACAAGGGAGAGTGCGCGATGGATAGGGATTTTTCTTTGCCAGACGGAACACATACCGTCATTCTAGGCATAGGAGATACCAACGGCATTATGCGCGGCAAGCGTATTCCAGCCAGTCACTGGGACACGATTTGCAAGCAAGGCAACGCGTTGTCGATCGCAATGCTCGCCATTGATATGAACTGCGATGTCTGGGACACGCCCTACGTGAACTTCGACAACGGCTACCCTGATATGCATATGTTTCCGTTAACCAAACCGGTTTCTGTTCCTTGGGAAGCTGGAGTGGCCATCTGCTTTGGGCGTGCCGAAGGGGTGGATCAGAAGCCGGTTCCGATTGATCCCCGCAACGCGCTGATTGCGCAGGTTGACCGCGCGCGTGCGATGGGTTTCGACATCATGTGCGGAACCGAGTTGGA
Organism: Pseudoprimorskyibacter sp.; assembly: GCA_029251265.1. GTDB lineage: Bacteria > Pseudomonadota > Alphaproteobacteria > Rhodobacterales > Rhodobacteraceae > JAQXDR01. Next base: position 46,281 of record JAQXDR010000003.1, read on the forward strand.
ATTCTACCTTTTAGATCCCGAAACGGGACGTCCACGCGACAGCGGAATCGATGTGTATGGCTTGTCCCGCGCCGCTGAAATGGAACATGTGTTAGGGCCCATCAGGTCGCAGATAAATGAATGCGGTGTTCCAATAGAACAGTCCAACCCCGAATATGCAGCGGGACAGGTCGAGGTAAACATCCGCTACGGCGATGCCTTGCAGGCGGCTGACCGCGTGGTGCTTTTCAAGACATTGGTAAAGCAACTTGCCGTGTCGCAGAACTATCTTGCAACCTTTATGCCCAAACCGTTTTTTGAGGAATCCGGAAACGGTTTTCACACCCATTATTCGCTTTGGCGGGACGGTCAGAATATGATGTCGGATGGCGGCAAGATATCGGCCACCGGCAAAGCATTCGTCGCGGGCCTTCAAAAACGCATGTGTGAAATGTCAATCTGCTGCTCTGGTACGGTCAATGGATATCGGCGTCGCCAACCCTACACATTCTGCCCCATCAACACCGCTTGGGGATATGATAATCGAACCGTCGGTCTTCGTGTAATAGAAGCGCATGATCCCTCGCACAGCAGCAAAGTGCGTGTTGAAAAACGTGACGCAGGGGCCGATGCCAACCCCTATCTGCTGCTAGCCGCGGAAATAGCCGCCGGACTGGATGGCATAGAACAGGGGCTTGAGCCCGCAGATCCCGTACTGGGCAACGCCTATGAAGAAGCCGACGCCACACCATTGCCGACAGATCTGGGCACCGCCATCGGGCTGGCCCGAGGCTCTGACTGGCTCAAGGGTGTTCTGGGCGACCTGCTTTGGGAGCTGACCTGTCAGCAGGCAGAACGCGAGCAGGGATTTTTTGAACAGCAAGTCACACAGGTCGAACTGGACCGATACCTCAGGACGTTCTGATGCAACTGGCAAAAATCACAGGCACGGTAACCGCCACCGCCAAGGACGCTCAACTGGTAGGACAAAAGCTCTTACTGGCCGACCTTGTCGACGGGTACGGAACTGTTTTGACTGCGGCACAGGTCGCAGTGGATACGATCGGAGCTGGCCCGGGCGATTTGGTCATTGTGACCACAGGCTCTGCTGCACGCATGGGACAGGGATTATCTACCCTGCCAATAGACTTAACCATTATTGCAATCGTAGATCGGGTCAGCCTGACCTGAATATGCATATTCTACGCTCTCGGAGGAGACACCTATGGCAAAACCAGCACCCGGCCAAATGGCCCTTGGTATGATCGAAACCCGCGGCCTTGTGGGCGCGATTGAGGCCGCAGACGCCATGGTCAAGGCGGCCAGCGTCACGCTGATGGGCCAGACCAAAGCCGGTGGCGGATTGGTCACCACATTGGTGCGCGGCGAGGTTGGCGCCGTGAAGGCAGCTACAGATGCCGGTGCGGTCGCTGCAAACAAGGTTGGCGACGTTGTTTCAGTGCATGTGATCGCCCGTCCTCATGATGAGCTGGAAGCAATCCTAGAGACGCTTGGACCGGGCTCCTCATCGTAGGCAACCTGTCTGATCCAGATCAAAAGGAGCGGCTATGGCTGCCGGTTTCGAAGACTTCACACGTGCTGCAAGCACCCGCCACATGTCAGCGCCCATCGCGCAGGCTCCCTTTCGCCGGTTTGCGGTATTGGGCGGTGGAACAGATGCCCGAGCACTGGCTGCGCTGTGTCTGGCCGAGAGCAATCGCGTTGTACTTTTTTCTGCTTATGGGCAAGAGCTTGACGCGCTACGGGCAAGCGCCGGCATCACACTGTTGGGCGATGGACCGATCGGCAGTTACCACGCGGGCACCGGCGATGTCGCGATCGAACTGACGGCAGAACTCGACGCAGCGGTGCGCGATGCGGAGGTGCTTTTTTTAACGGGCCCCCTGCACAAACAACGGACCTATGCCATGGTACTGGCAGGCCATCTTAAGGATGGGCAGGTACTGGTTCTTGCGGCAGGTCGGTCGCTGGGTGCGGTGGAAACCGCATGGTTGCTGCGTATGGGGGGCTGCACGGCAGACGTCACCATAGTCGAATGCCAAGGCCTTCCTTACTGGCTACAGGCCGAGGGCACGCGCCTGACACTTTCCAAAGCGGCACCTATGCCAACAGCGACCCTGCCGCGGGGACGCGAAACCGTTCTGGACCGTCTTGCCTCAGTGCTCGGAGAGGTGCTGCGGTGTGACAGCGTGCTTGGATCAAGTTTTGCCGACCTGTCCGCGGCGGTTGATATTCCGGCCCTGATATTGGGGGGGCCGGGCCTGCGGCCTGGTGGTGTCCCGATTCCGATGGGGGCACAAAGCCTGCCCGCCAACACCACGTTTGCGGCACTGATTGGTCCAGATCAACGGACGGTCATCGATGCCGTAGCCAATGAACGCCGAACAGTGGCCAAGGCCTATGGCGTGCGCAATTTGCCCCCAACAGACGACTGGATCACTTGTTTCGCCGGGCAAAAGCGCGGTGCCGGTCACAGACCGGTGCCACATCAGACAGAGGCTGCACAAATGCTGCGCGATGGCGTGATCGGATCACTGGTGCCTTTGGTATCAGCGGCGGATCTGGCAGGTCTGCCCGTACCCCGCACACAGAGCCTGATCACTTTGGCCGAAACGCTTTTGGGGGCAGATGTCGCCGCTTCAGGACGCCGACTGGACACCGTTGGCGTGCGCGAAGGTGATGTGGACAGTGCGCGTCGCACCTTTGATGCATTGATGGAGAACCGCTGATGGACGCTGATCTGAAATCCATCGCTGCGGCCCGACGCGCAGCCGAAACAGCCTTTGAAGCATATCGAAAATTCCTGGGAACAGATCCCGCCCATGTGAATGCCATCGTCGATGCAATGGCGCGCGCAATCGAACCCGAGGCCAAACGCCTCGCGGTTATGGCCGTTGATGAAACAGGCTACGGGAATGTCGAAGACAAGCGGATCAAGAACATGTTCAACGCCCTGTCAGTTGCGGATTATCTGCGCGATGTGACAACCTTGGGGATGCTTTGGCATGATGATGCTACAAAAATTGCGGCCTTTGGCGAACCCATGGGGGTTGTAGCGGCACTGATTCCAGTGACCAACCCGACATCGACCATAATATTCAAAGTGCTCTCCGCCGTGAAGGCGGGCAATGCGATTGTTTGTGCACCGCATCCACGCGGTCTGCGGTGCGGAATGGAAACCCTCGGCATCATGGCGCGAGTGGCCGAGCAGATGGGTGCCCCAAAAGGGCTGATCCAATGTATGGATCACGTCACCATACAAGGAACAGCGGAACTGATGCGGCATCGTCGCACATCAGTTGTCATGGCAACCGGAGGCCCGGCCATGGTGCGCGCCGCCTATTCATCCGGCAAACCCACACTGGCCGTGGGCGCCGGAAATGTCCCCTGCTACGTGCATAAATCCAAGCGTCACGATCTGGCCGAGGTGGCCGAGATGATCATCACATCCAAAAGCTTTGATTACGGCACAGCCTGTGTTTCAGAGCAGGCCGTTGTGGCAGATCCGGAAATTGCACGTGATCTACGCCACGAAATGAAGCTCAAGGGCGCCTATTTCTGTTCGCGGTCAGAAGCGGACCGACTGGCGCGCGTGATCTTCCGCGGCCCGCGTGCCATGGATCCCGATCGGGTGGGGCAAAGCCCGCACGCACTTGCCGCAGCCGCTGAATTCGACATCCCGCCCAGAACCCGCTGTTTGGTTTCGGACGAAACAGAAGTGGGTTGGCAGCGTCCATTGTCTGCTGAAAAGCTAAACCCCGTGCTGGCGTTTTACGAGGCAGAAAGTTCCGACGACGGGATTGAACGCGCACATTCCATCGCAAGGTTCGAAGGGTGGGGCCATTCTGCGGTCGTTCATGCCGATGACCCCGAGATCGTCGCACAATTCGCGACTGTGCCCACCGGACGTGTCCTTGTGAATACCCCGGGAATTCTGGGCGGCATGGGCTATTCCACGGACATGGAGCCGTCATTCATGCTCGGAACTGGGACATGGTCAGGGTCTATCACATCCGACAACGTAACAGCCCTGCATCTTATCAATATAAAGCGCGTTGCTTATCAAAGCCGGCCATGGCGTGACATCTATGACGAATATGCCGAATAAAAAGGCACGAAGCACCAGTCTCTTTGCGTCCCTTTCGTAAAACGCACCAACTTTTTAAGGACAAGATATGTCTGACATCACCATTCGGGCCCTGATGCAAATCGACAATCTGCAGCCAAAATTTGCAGCCTACAACGGCGCCACTGTACAGGGGTCGGTTCCTTTGTCCGGTGACACCGTTTTGATCGGGGAATTTGCGCCCGGCAATGGGGTCTTTTCTTTGATAGACGCCGCGCTCAAGGCCTCGTCCGTAGAAGCAACCACACAGATGGTCGAACGTGAATTTGGCTTTTTTATCCTGCGCTCGCCCTCGAACGCCGAAGTCAGCGCGGCCAGAGACGCCATGTTGGCAGAGCTTGGCGCATCTATGTCGGATCGGTTGAAGCCCTCGATCAGCTCGACCCAAATCATCACCAGTGTCGAGCCCTATCAGGCCCAGCTTTTGAACAAATGGCGCAAGGGATCTTTGCTGGTGCCGGGACAAACTCTGGGCATCGTTGAATGCGCGCCTGCCGCGTATATTTCCATCGCCGCAAACGAAGCCGAAAAAGCCGCTGAAATTGATATTGTCGAGGTCCGTGCCGTTGGACGTTTCGGCAGACTTTTCATCTCTGGTTCCGAAAATTCTGTCCAAGCCGCGGTGGACGCTGCGGTCAGGGCAATCGAATCCGTGGACGGTCAGGTCGGGTAATGAACGCATCGCGTGTCATAGGAGCCGAGGCGGTTGAAGATGCCCGCCGCAAGGGCCGGATCGTGTTCGAGGTTCTGCCAGGCGATATTGTGACAGCCTTGGCACAAGAGGCCGCGCAACGCTTGGGGATACGGTTGGTAGACGGCCCACTGGAAAAACCTGCGCTGATCTGCACAGACGGTGCTGTCTCCATGCGCAGAGCTTTGTATCGCCGGTCCCCGAAATGGGTGGCCCCGGCTAAAGCGCCGCGCAAGGCGCGCAGACTTGGCAAATTGGCTCTTGTGGGCGCGGGCGGCGTGGGTGGCACCGTGGCCCATCTTGGCGCTCTGAGTGATATCGCCCATGAAATTGCGTTGATCGACATTACTCCGGGAATGGCCGCAGCCTTGGCGATGGACTTGAACCACACCGCCGGCATAACAGGAGCCAAAACGCGTTGCACAGGCGGCACATCACTAGATCTTCTTGCCGGGGCAGACGTAGTGGTTGTCACCGCAGGGCGCGCGCGGTCCCCGGGAATGTCGCGGGCCGATCTGATTACCACAAATGCGCGCGTGATACGACAAACCGCAGAGGCCATCCGCACACAGGCCCCCGACGCCATCGTGATTGTCGTCACAAACCCGCTGGACGAAATGACAGTCGAAATGCTGCGCGCCACAGGTTTTGCCCGCGAACGGGTGCTGGGCATGGCCGGCACGTTGGACTCCGCGCGCTTTCGCACCGCGTTGGCACGTGCCGCAGGGGTCGACGCCCGTGATGTTGAGGCGATTACATTGGGCAGTCACGGTGCAGAAATGGCGCCCATAACCAGCCGCGCGACAATCAAGGGGCGCCCTCTTGAGGTGTACCTGTCCGCCGAACAAATAGACGACTGTGTGCATGATGCAGTGACCGGCGGTGGACAGGTCGTCGCGCTAAAGAAAACTGGATCTGCCACGATTGCGCCGGCGCATGCGGTAATTGAAGTGCTGGATCATATCCGGGGTGCCAGAACAGGCCCGGTGCCCGTGTCCATCCTGCTGCGTGGCGAATATGGAATTCACGATGTGGTGCTGGGTGTGCCCGCGTTTCTGGGCGCCACGGGTTTGCTGAAAATCGAAGAGCTGCGCCTGAGTGCCACTGAAACGCAAAACCTGAAAGCCGCCGCCGCCGCCATTCGCGAAAGACTGGGCCTATGACCCTGCGCATTCACAAAGGTGGCGGTCGATTTGAGGATATAGCAGCCTACGCCCGCGCAAAACGTATTGGACCCTTTGTTTGGGTTGCGGGGACAACAGCGATCGAGCCGTCGGGCAAAATTCACGCCCCTGGCGATGCCTATGCCCAAACTCTTTTTATTTTGAACCGGATCGACACGGCGCTTCGGGCTGTGGGCTCGGAATTGCGCCATGTGGCCCGCGTACGTGGATACGTCACCGATATATTACTGGCCGCTGAAATGGCACGTGCCCACGGAGACGTCTTTCGTGGCATCGAACCAGTCCTGACAGTGGTCGAAGCCGGGCTGACACAAAAAGGTCTGGTCGTCGAATTAGACGTCGATGCCGTGATCCATGACCAGACCGGCAAGATTGATGGGATCGGCCATCCCTAAGCGTTCCATGTGGTACGGCGCTTGGGGCCTTGCGGACGCCCCCTCACTGTCTTAGCAAACAGCGCAGCGGCGCTCACCTTGGAACCCACCAGGTCACACAACGTCATAACACATTTCAGTCAACAATCTGATGATATCGCGGAACAATCCGGTCTAAAACAGCATTTTTCAGAAACTGGGGCTTCATCAGTTCACAGGACCTTGAGGGGCCATCCCTGCATATTTCAGCAGGGCCAGTCAGCCAAGGGGCTTGGAGCACAGTCATCCTTCAATACGTTTAGCCCGACCTGTCTGGCGTTCATCATAGCCGTGGCGCCGGCAGCTGCGGTTTGGCTTTTCTGCATAAGCACGAAGGTTCCAGACCTTTAAGACCTTGAATACATCCCTTCATCATCCGGTACGGCCGTAGATACTGCTATACACAAAATGACATGAAGCCTAAATTAGGTGCAACAGAACGCGCACCGCACAGGAGCTACAAATGACTTCGTCACATGCCGAAAAACCACTCGTCAAGATTGAGATTGACGGTGATATAGCTTGTTTGACATTGGACCGGGCGGAAAAACGCAACGCTGTGAGTGATGCGCTTATCACGGAACTCGCCTCCTTTTTCATGGCCCCGCCTGAGGGAATACATGCTGTCATTCTTCAGGGCAGTGGCGGTCATTTTTGCGCAGGGCTGGATTTGGCTGAACACGAACAGCGCCCGCCGATCGAAGGCGTCTACCATTCCCGGAATTGGCATCGTGTTCTGGATTTAATTGAATTTGGCGGGCTGCCCGTGGTGTCTGTTTTGACCGGAGCCGTTATTGGCGGAGGTCTTGAAATAGCGACCTCGACCCATGTCCGCATTGCCGAGACAGGCGTGCGTTTCCAATTGCCCGAAGGCAAGCGGGGCATTTTTGTGGGCGGTGGTGCAACTGTCCGTGTCGGGCGCATCCTTGGTCCTGATCGCATGCGCGAGATGATGCTGACAGGCCGAACCTATTCGGCAGACGACGGCCTGCGTCTGGGTCTGGCCCATTACTCAGTCGGCAAAGGCGAGGGATTAGAGATAGCCAAACAACTTGCACGGCAAATTGCAGGCAATGCCCCGTTTTCCAATTACCTTATGATCCAAGCTCTCCCTCGGATCCATGATATGGCGCGAGGCGACGGCCTGTTTGCCGAAAGTCTTGCTGCGGCCATGTCCCAAACATCAGACGGTGCCAAAGAGGGTTTGCGGGCATTTTTAGAAAAACGCCCGCCCAAGTTTCGCTAGGGCTTGATTTGTCTTTCCTCAGGCAAGGAAATCCCAGTCCGCAAAATCATGCAGGTCTTCTTTTTGATGACCATTGAAAACGATCTTTCCTCCGCTTTCTACGATCGCCATAACACCAAGACCTGATTTCAACGGTTTCCAGTTCACATCGTCCTGTGAGAAGCCCTCAATAACGACGCGATCAACGCCAAGCTCAAAATCCTTGATCAAATCTTTAGCCCAGAACCCGTTATCAGTGTTGAAAACGAACGTATCTGCACCGCTGCCACCTTGAAGGAAGTCATTTTTATTGCCACCAACCATCGTATCGTCACCGGCATTTCCGCGCAGTCGGTCGCGTCCTCCCCAACCGACAAGGTAATCATCATCGATGCGGCCAAACAGGTAGTCATTGCCATTTTTGCCGTCAATACTGTCCATACCGGCGCCACCAGACAGCTCGTCCGCCCCCCCAAAACCGATGATGGTATCGTCGCCTGCACCCCCGTTGACGGTATCGGCCAAACCGCCCGTGATAAGATGGTTGTCATGCTCATCACCCGTGACGTCCACGGCAACCGGACCTGAAAAGACCAGGTGCTCTATCTCATCAAAATAGCTCCTGTTCTCGGCAATGCCTTTGGCACCGATTTCACCCGTCACAAAGTTCACTTCCGCCACAAAAGGATCAGGTGCGAAATCAGGTGAATCAATTGAAACTGTGTCTTGGCCCTCTCCCCCGGAAAGGCTGTCCAATCCGGATCCCAGCACGATCATATCGTCGCCAAGGCCAGCAATGATTGCGTCGTCTCCGGATCCCCCCTCCAAGAGATCGTCACCCGATCCACCAAAGAGGGTGTCATTGTCACTGCCACCACGCAACGTGTCGTTGTCTGCACCACCGAGTAACAGATCATCACCAACATCGCCGTCAATCTCGTCCGCTCCGGCCTTGCCCAGAATGAAATCCTCACCAAGTGAATTGTCCTGCAACGTCTGATCACCGATCAGGCTGTAGGCACCCGTTCCAAGCGCATCCGCATTGTCCGTTCCTTTAATAAACACGTCCAAAGGCGTCCCGCCAATGTGTAGTGCAACATCACCCTCAGCAACGATAAACTGGTCAATGGAATTCAGGAACAATGACGACATGAATGTCGTTCCAGCAACAAATTCGACCAAAAGATCAAGTTCGCCCTCGTCGATAACCAGTTGGAATTGTTCCACTGTCAGATCAATAACAACAGGCTCTGGTGGCAGGATGACCACGCCATCCACATCTGTCACCTCGCCCACGTTGCCGGCTTGGTCTATTGCAGTGACTGTGATCGAATATGTGCCGGGCTCCAGGTTACCGATATAGAACTCTGTCAGGATCCAGGTGCCATTCTGTTCAGTCAATGCAGGGTACGAAAATCCGTCGATCTCGACCTCGACCAGCGCGTTTGTGTCATCCACCGTACCCGTGATCTCTGGGCTTGGGCTAGTGGTTTCAACCGGATTGACGGTCACCACTGGCGCTGTGGTATCGGGCGGCAGGATGATCTTGAGGTTGTCATCGTCCACCACCTTTTTGGTATTTTTTGCCAAGTCTGTGACAATAAAGGTGACCTCTACTGGGCCCAAAGGCAAAGGCGCAATGGTGCCTTTATCCAAAATCCAAGTGCCATCCCCAAGATTGTTCGCGTCATAGGGCATATTATTGATGACAACCGCGATCGTTGCATCGGGGTCATCAATGGTTCCAGTCAACGCAGGGCTGGTTTCAAAGGATGCCAATGGATCCATCGTGATTTCAGGAGGCGTCACATCCGGCACAGGCAACAGATCGATCGTGATCTGTGCCTCGGAAAAATGAACACCGTCGCTGACCGTATAGGTAAAGACATCCTGACGGGCGACATCAGACCCGACATAGGCCTCATCCACCAAATACTGCGCTTTACCAGGGCCCACCATCTGGAGCGTCCCGTACAGGCCAGCAATTTGTCCGCTGGTTCCATCGCTTGGTACAAACGTCGTTGTTGACGCCAACTGCACAACCGTCAGATCGTCATCATCGACGTTCAGATCGTTTCCAGTGAGTAGTATTGGAGTTGCCAGCTTGTTTTGGTTCTGCGCGACCTCTGCATGGTCGTCATTTGCCACAACCGCAAAGTTATCCGTGGCCATCGCCTCGTTTATATCCAGAACCACATCAGGACCGTCACCACCGTTCAGAACAAGGGTTTCAACCTGTCGCAGCTCTGCCTTGACGGCTCCATCTGTGACAATCAGTGCATCATCTTCGAACTGCATTTGCAGATCTTCGAGCTGGATATCGGTAAAGACGGTGTCATGACCAAACCCGCCATCGAACCGATCATGGCCCAGACCCATAGTAAACCGATCATCGCCAAAGCCTGCACGGACGTCATCATCACCCAGACTGCCGACCATTATATCGTCGCCATCCGTGCCCGTGATGACCGAAACATCAGACATCGGCAGGATCACTAAGGCGGAGTCGAGCAGACCGTCCCGCCCGTCCTCGACAGTAATCTCAAGCAGATTGTTCCCTTCTTGCACGGGCGCCGAAATCGTCAGGACCTTTGTATAGGCGTCTGCGCGCAACGTATCGGCAAGCGGTCCCCGGTCTGGCAAGTTCAACACCAGATCGGAGTGAAAGCTGCCCATTGGCGTGGTTGCAAGGTTCTGCATGGTCGCCGCGCGACCATCAGACAGGACAAGCGCCTCAATACCGTTGATACGAACAGAGAAGCTGTCTGTCAGATCAGCGCCCCCGAATTCAGGCAATTCTTCTGTCAGGATAACAACCTGAAACAGATCAACAGGACCATCTGATCCTTGGGCCGTAAACTCTGCCGTCAGGCTTGCGGCATCACCCGACAGTCCCGGCGCGCCAAGGTCCGTGGACAAATCACCCGTGGGATTGATCCCTTCGTCCGACGCACTGATATCGGCCAACAGCGCTTCGACACCACCACCTTCGACGGTGTACAGATAGACAGGCTGATCAGATGTTTCCACAACTTCAGACAGTTCCATCTCTAGCCTGCCACCATCTCCAAAGGTGACCACACCATTAGGCGCCCCGCCTCCTGAAAAATCGACTAAGTCCAGCCGGGCGTCATTTGCCTGCACCATGCCGCCAATAACACCTTTGAAATTCTCGTCATTGGCGCCACCCTCCCGCATGTCACCCGCAGTGTACCGTAAGGACCCGGGATCAAACTGGAATACATCCAGTTTGGGAAGTAGGTCGCTATCATTGAGGTCGACCGCTGCACCGAAATCCTCAATTTTCAAAAGCGTGGTGCTTAGAAAGACTGCGTCCAGATCCAAACCTGAAAAACTACCCGTGCCACCGCCTACACGGTCGTTATCGTCAACGAGCGTTAGCGACTTTAAACCTCCGGGCAGGGAGGGTAGTTGCGCCACCGCGACGCCATTTTTCAATGCCTGAAACTCCAGCGCGACGTTTTCAGCGTAGCCAGAGGCAACCAATTGTCCGGCATCGGTGTTTTCGCCTGCGATTTCATCGACGCGACCTGTGGACATCACAAACCCGGACCGCGTGCCCCCGACAAAATCCAGATTTCCTGTAAAGTCGCCCAAAGACGCATCGGCACCGATGTAGCGGACATCTTTAAAAGACCCGAATTCAAACGTGTTCAACACGCTTGCCAGTTCTGTTCGATCCATCAAATCCAGTTGGTCAATGCCATGTCCACCAGCGGCGCCAATATCCAGACCACCTTCATCACCAACCAAGTCAAATGCCTTTGGCAATACTGGGATATCAAACGAAGGTGGCACCACCACCAAATCAATATCCAACACAGCCTGCCCCATCTGGGCGCCGGGCAAGGTGGGCACGAATTCAAAACGCGTGTCATCAAGCGTGTCCACCACAGCGGATCCGTCCTCGACCTCGAGAATGGCAACCATCTCACCTGTTGAGACAAGACGGATGATGGGCGGGTTATCACCGGTAAGTTCAAGCTCGTAATCTTCGGCAGACCCTGCGAGCTGGATCTGGTCCAGATCCGTTAGGACAACCCGTGCATAGTCGTTTTCAGTTGCGTCCCCGATGCCATAAAAAGTGCCGTTTTCATCACCAAGGACATATAAATCAGCGCCTGCCCCACCGTCGAGATAATCACCGTTTTCAAAATTGCCCCCGAAGAAATCAAACGCCCCACCTTCAATTTCATAGGTTCCGCCAACAAGTGTATCGTCGCCCGCATCGCCAAATAAACGGTCACGACCGATACCACCAAACAAAACGTCAGCGCCCGCTTTGCCCGAGATGTAATCATCCCCCGCCGCGCCGTCCAGAATATCGCCTTTGGCACCTTCTCGATCAGCGCCGTTCAGCTGATCGTCCAGCGCCCCGCCGGTCACATTCAAACCTTCTATGCTGGAAAAATCTGTCGAGCTGATGGTGAACGCTGCTTGCAAAACCTCTTTAACCGACAGAATGCCGTCACCGGGATCGCCACCCTTGTCAAAGAGCAGTTCGACTTCGACCAATTGATCCGAAAAATCTGCAATTAGGATATCGTGATCACCAACCCCGCCCTCTAGGATATTGAACCCGCCGTGGATGGTGATTTCGTCCGACCCGGATCCGGCGTCAATCGTTGCGTTGCCATCCAGCAATTCAAGCTGGTCATCGCCTTCTCCGAGGAGTGCTATCCTGTCGATGTCATCCGTCAACCGGAGGATGTCATTGCCGTCACCGGTGGCAAAGTTACCCACCTGTTCAAAATTTCTGATAAGCGCGCCCCGGTCCGCAATCCCGGCCTGAAACGCGCGCATCCCTGCCTCGGTCGTCAGATCTATAACGATGTTTGACTTGGCAAAGGAAAAATCCATGTCGAGGATGTCGAAACCGGCACCACCATCAAGCAGAAAGCTTGAAGCCTCCCCAGCAGGACCGTCTTCGACGAGGTTACCGCCATGCACAACCACATCATCGCCGGCCCCGACGTTAACCAAGTCACTGCCATAGCCAGCTTCAACGGTGTCGTTTCCACCGCCTGTATAAATGACATCATGGCTGTCTGTAAGCGTCTGAACAACATCGTCGCCCTCGCCCAAAACAATGTCCAGCCGCTCGATGTCTTTCGCATTGACAACTTTGCGCAGCGCAGAGGTTTCCACAATACCGTTACCACCGGCATCAAGAGTAATTTTGAAGCCGTCAGCTGCATCCGGGGCCTCGTCATAGACGAGCTGTAAAATATCAATCCCGTCCTCGCCATCTACGTTGTCAAAACCAACCGCCTCGTAAAGTCCGGGATTCAGGATGTTGACACTGTCGCTGCCTATCAGGATATCATTAAACGCAGAGCCACGTAGATTTTCGATGGCAACCAAAACATCGTCCTGTGCTTCTGCGCCCTGGCCCGTTCCATTATCAAGATTAACGTTCACGCTGCCAGTGGCTTCGCTGTAGTCAGCCCAGTCACGCCCATTACCACCATTGAGTGTGTCAGCCCCAACACCGCCGATCAGAGTGTCAAAACCGCTGTCTGTTTCGATGGAGTCAGATCCATCCCCTCCGATGACAAGGTTGTTTTGATTGTCACCCAGGATCCAATCATTTTTAGACGTACCCTCGACATCATTGAATGTGTTTATTCCTGCGATCTCTTGCTCTTTGTCGTCGCTATCAAGGAAGGTGGCAAGAACAAGGACGTCGTGCACGCCGGGGTCGCCAATGTTGGCCTTGCCAGACAGCAGGTCAATCTTTGTCTCAAAGCCATTTTCGACAAGACCCAAGGGTACGACGCCTGCATAGCTGATAAGGTCGGTGCCGCTGGCCCGGTTGGAATACCCCCCACCGGACAAGACTGCGCCGGTCCCATGGCCACGCACGGTATCATCGCCAGAACCGGCGTTGATGGTGTCGAGACCTCCACCGCCGTCAAGCAAGTCATCGCCACTCAGGGCGTGCACTTCATTTGCGCCGTTGTCTCCAAAGAACCTGTCGCCAAAGCCCGACAACACCACATTCTCGATCGACGCGTAGGTGTCACCACTGGCATCACTGCCAAAGCCCACGCCTAGGTTAAAGTATACCGAAACGGCCGACCGCGAGAACGCATAGGACGTCCAATCCGATCCCTGCCCCCCAGACAAATTATCCTTACCTTGGCCACCGACCAGAAGATCGTCATCCGCACCGCCGACAATAATGTCGTCACCACTATTGCCCTCGATTTGGTTCGCGTTCAGCGGATCGCCCGTCAGAACATCATTGTGCTGCGATCCTACCAGACGCTCTATGTTCAAAAGGACATCGCCCTCGGCATCACCACCGCTGCCCAGCATGGCCCGGCCAGAATTGATGCCGTCCAACAAAGCCAGCTGCGCCGCATCGAGTGTGCCGATGTCATCGAAATCGAAAGGAACGATCGTGACCCCTTCCGAGCTCGCGGAATAGTCGACCTCATCACTATCAGCACCGCCATGCAGCAAATCACCACCAGCGCCGCCAATCAAAATATCGTCGCCAGCTTCACCATGCAGGCGGTCGGCCCCGGCAGACCCGTGCAGGACGTCTGCGTCGATCCCCCCTCTGATGGTGTCGTTCAGGCTGCTACCATGGACAAGGTCAAGGTCAGATACAGAACTGCTACCCGACCCCAAATCAATATCCAGCGCCAATGACACATCACTGTCGATAACCAGAACGTCCTCACCACGGCCAAAGTTTCCGGTGAGTTTGGTCAGCCCCAGAGTAGAGTACCGCTCAAGCACACCGAAGGCAGAGACAACGACTTCATCAGCGATCACTTCGCCATCTTCATCGCGTGACAGTGACACCCTGAACGACTCGTGCCGTGCTGGAGAGTTTTCATCGAAATCAACATCGATCCCGTCGTCGAGCGCACGCTTTTCAGCATCCCCACCGACATTCAGATGCAAGGCACCGCTGTCCTTTCTGATTTCGGCAAGCCCGCTGTTTTCAACCTCGAGCCCATCTTGCCCTCCGACACCAGAACAGGGCGACGCGTTGAACTGCGCCAAGGTGATATCAAAAAGACTTTGACGCACGGTGTAAGAAAACGGGCCGACACCGATCTTTGCAAAAGCATCCACAACTGCGGCCAAACGGCCCCCGATTTCATCAAACAGGCAGCCAAAATCATTCAGACGCTTGATGCCTTCCTGCGCGGCCGAAAAGCCCATGCCCAGTTCACCTTTGACACCGCCGCGGACGCCTGCTTCGGCCAATCCAAGGTTTACACTGCCAAAAGCACCAATGAAAAAGCCCAGCTCAAGAATGGGAAACGCAACGCCGGCGACATCATCCAGTTGCGCCTCGATAAAGAAGCCCTCTTCAAAGCTTCCATCGCCAAACAACCCGCTGCTATCAAATCCAAGCGCAAAGTCCGTGGCCATTTCGAATTCGCCCTCGAGACCGATCGTAAACGGGCCAAAGGGCGCGCCGATCCGGACAGTTTCGCCAAATTCCAATTTGGGTAGATCAACCGAGAATAATTCCACAGGGTCGGAATTGCCGCCAAACCCCGAGAACAAAAGCGACAGCGCTGTCTGCATCGGATAGTCGAACAACGGGAACGAATATTCTGCGGTATCAACCTCGCCTTGGGCTGCAAAACCACTTAGCTCTCCGCCCCAGGTTCCCAGACCTTCCCAAAGGGCGTTCAAATCAAGGCCAAAATCGCCACCCAGCGCTCCATCTATCAAACCGTCTAGATCTAATGTCCCGTCAAACAGATCGCCGAGGTTGGCCCCATCAAAACTGACATCTCCCAAACTGAAGTCAACGTCCGGGTCGAGGTTGAAATCCACCAGACGTTTGCCAAAATCGATCAGATCAGCCGCCCACCCGATAAAGGATAGATCAAGGTCCTCACCACCCGACGCAAAAATCACGAGATCCCCGATCGTGATACCAGGGATACCATCGAGGTCCGCATCAATGCCGAATGGCAGCTCGCTGATAATCGGAACAGGGGCGGTCAAAAAATCCACAATTTCGCCAAATGGGAAGGTATCCAGCACATCCACAATTTGACCGAAATTGGCTTGAAGAAAATCCATTAACGCGCCACCGTCGATTGAAATTCCCGTCAGTGACAGATCAGGTAGTTCAAACAAGGCGTCAAAATCAAGATCGCCTTCCAAAGTGCCGAAACTGAAATCGAGATCGGCCGTTATCGTTGGCAGGAACCCCCCGGCAAATTGCGTTGTGAACCGGCCGCTTAAACCGGCTTCTGCGCCCTCTCTCATGCTAACATCAAGACCATCAGGCGTGTTCATCAAATCGAACTTTACAGATAAGCCGCCGCTTTGTGTTTCAGCGTCAAATCCCAGTTCGACAACACCCAATTCGGCGGTACTTTCGAGGCTCGCGTCTGCGGTCAGACATAACGTCGCGATAGGATCTTCGGACTCTTCGAGCGTCACGGAAGCGTCGTCAAGATCCAGAACAACAGCCACCTTCGCGTCGAACTGCACCTCTATGGATGCAGAGCCGTCAATGTCCAGCAAATCTGTTCCTGCAATCCCGAGGTTTTCCTCAAGCTCAACAGATCCCTCGACCTGCTCAGAAACTTCAAACGTGACTTTGATTGCGCCATCCGCCTCAATTCCCAAGTTCAGTTCCGGTATTAATGATAACGCGTCTTTGAGCGAGTCCTCGAAGCTCAAATCAACCTCGCCAGCCTCCCAGGCCAACTGCAATATCGTCAGTTCGTTCTCGATAGCGGCTTGTATATCCGTCAATGGATTTATGATGGTAGCGCTTAGGTCCTCGATTGCAGCCAAACCCGCCCCAATCATTGGCAGTTGCGCGTTCAATGTCGGCGCAACCAATGTAGTCGGCAGGGCGTCCAATATCAAAGTGATATTGTCCAGAAGAGTAACAATCTTTTGGGCTTCTTCGGTTTCAGGAAGTATAATCGCGCCGTCCATTTCGAGAACTCCTCATTAAATAACCTCGAGCACTGGTGAACAGTAAACCGCTCTGTAATTCAGTTATGTCCAGCCTAAGCGTCCCCGCGCCAGTCCCTAAGTTAATTCTGCGTGAATTTTGGTAGTTTCATCTTCAAAAAGACAAAAAATGACGCCGTTTGCCGCTGACCCGATCAAATTTGACAGGTCTAAGGCGTTCACAAATATGTGAATTCCAGTTGATGACCTCATGATGAACGGGGTGCAGATGTTTTCAGACATCGCCACCTGCAGCAGATTGTGGCGACCAGGCATAATCGCTTTATGGTGGCGGAATCAGGCAATAAATACCGCCATTTGATCGGCACACAACGCCCGTATCTGCCCGTCAAGACACCCGCAATCTTGGGCAACGAAAGCTTGGTCCCACCCCGTCTATACCCACTGCCCTCAACAGATGCGCAGTATTCGCCAACTGGCTGACGCTTTGCCGTTTTTTTGCAGCGGCCGGATGCTTGGGCATAATCCGGCACCTTGAAATCCCGATACCGGCTATCAGGCGATCCGTTCTATTGGGATGCGCTCAATGCCCCGGACAGCCCCTTGTCGATCAGAGCAATAGTTTCGTTCACACCATAAAGTGCGATAAAACCACCAAATCGGGGGCCTTGTGACGCCCCCAAGAGGACCTCGTACAACGCCTTGAACCAATCCCGCATTGGATCAAAGCGTTCTCGCCCACAGGCGAAGACCTCACCTTGCAAGGCATCTGCGTCCACAGGACCTGTCCATGCCTCCAGACGCGATTTCAAATCCAGAAGTGCCTCGCGCTCCAACTGTGTCGGGGCACGATAAACTTTGGTCGGTTTCACAAAATCGTTGTAGTAGCGCACTGCACAACCCACTGCCCGGTCCATTTGGGGGTGCGTTTGCGAAGTTGCATCCGGGGCATACCGGCGAATAAAGCCCCAAAGGGTTTCCTTGTCGTCAGCCGCCGATACCGACGCCAGGTTCAGTAACATGGCAAAAGGTATCACCATATCTGACTTTGGAACAGACTCTCCGTGAATATGATATACCGGATTGGCAGCCTTCGCTTTATCGTCCTGTCCTGCATACGCACGCAGCTGTTGGTGGTATTCGTCAACAGCCTTTGGGATCACATCCCACCACAACCGCTTTGCCGTCTTTGGTTTTTGGAACATGAAATACGACAGACTTTCAGTCGAAGCATACTGAAGCCATTCATCAATCGACAGACCGTTACCTTTGGATTTACTGATCTTTTCACCTTTTTCATCCAAAAATAGCTCGTAAGTGAAATGGTTGGGCGGCTGTCCGCCTAAAGCGCGGCAAATCGAGTCGTAGACTTTTTCATTGGTGGAATGGTCTTTGCCATACATTTCGAAATCGACGCCCAGTGCCGCCCACCTTGCCCCGAAATCCGGCTTCCATTGCAATTTGACACGGCCACCTGTGACGGGGACCGTCCACTCGCGACCGTCTTGGTCGTCAAACACCACCTCGCCACGGGCCGCATCCACATGTTTCATCGGCACATACATCACCCGCCCCGTTTCGGGATGGATGGGAAGAAATATCGAATAGCTTTGACGGCGCTCTTCGCGCAGCGTTTTCAGCATGATCTTCATAATGTCGTCATACCGTTCCGCAGCCCGCAGCAGCACAGCGTCAAATTGGCCCGACCCGTAAAAATCCGTGGCCGAAATAAAATCATACTGGAAACCGAAGGTATCCAGAAAACGCCGCAGCATAGCATTGTTATAGTGGCCAAAACTTGGCGTATCCCCCCAAGGATCCGGCACCTTGGTCAAGGGTTGCTGCAAGTAAGGTTGCAGTGCGGCGGGATCGGGAACATTGTCGGGCACTTTGCGCATGCCATCTAGGTCATCCGAGAAACAAATCAGCTTTGTCGGAATATCCGAGATCACCTCAAAGGCGCGGCGGATCATCGTTGTGCGGGCAACCTCGCCAAACGTCCCGATATGAGGAAGCCCAGATGGACCGTACCCGGTCTCGAAAAGCACATATCCCTTTTCAGGTGGACGCTTGTCGAAACGTTTCAATAGACGGCGTGCCTCTTCGAAGGGCCAGGCTTTCGAGGCAAGAGCAGCATCGCGGAACGCAGTCATGGGGGGTCTCCGTCAAGGAAAGGGGCGCAAGCGCCGGAATGTTCCTCTCCCTATTGCGGGGCGGCACAAGGGTCAATATTCTGGATGCCAATACCATCATTCAATGGAGCCCGGAAAATGGACACAGAAATATCGTTGATCAGTCCCCAGGACGGGCTGATCGCCCTTATGATCGCCGTTTCCGCATCAGATGAGCGAATCCGAACCGCCGAACTGATCAAAATCGAAGAATTGGTGAATCATTTGCCAGTTTTTGCAGATTATGATGCAGACAGGGTCACTGCCATCTCAAACATGGTTTTTGATCTCTTCGCACAAGAGGACGGTTTGGATGCTCTTTTCGGACTGATGCAAGATGCACTGCCAGAGCGGCTATATGAAACGGCCTATGCACTTGCCTGCGACGTTGCAGCCGCAGATGGCACTTTGCGCGAACCAGAGCTGCGCCTGCTAGAAGAAGTCAGGTACGAATTCAACATTGATCGGCTACATGCAGCTGCAATCGAACGTGGTGCTCGCGCCCGACATATGAAGGCCTGATCAGCTTTTTGATGAACCGTATAACTGCGCCCAACGCTCGATCAATCCGTGTTGCAGCGCGCGCGCCTGCGTGTTCCAACCTCGTGCGCCACGAGGGCGTTCGCGTTGCGCTCGGGTTAGGCCCGCGCGCCGCTCCACGTCCGCACAAAAAACTGCAAATGTAAGTTCGCTTCCATCAGGCGTTTCAAGATATCCCGCCAGACCACTGACAAAATGCAACGTCCCCGTCTTCGCAAAAACTTTCGCGGGCAAACGCGTGATCCGGTCAGGAAGACGGATCGGCTTTAGCAAGGGCTTCAGATCAAGCCCCTTAGCCAGTTGCAGGGCGCGCACCATATCGGATGCAGACATCCTCGACCTATCGCCCAACCCTGAATGGTCCACCAAGCGCACACCATTGAGCCCATAAGTCTGACGGGCCCAACTGCTCATTAACGACGCAGACATTTGTAATGTCGGAGCTGGAAAGCCCCTGGCTTGGGTTGCTGCCAAACCCAAAACCTCGGCTGTCAGGTTGGTGGAATATTTCAGCATGCCTTGAACGACCTTGTGCAATTCCCGCCCCTGCTGAACAATCAACACGCGTCCCTCGGGGGCTGTCTCGGCCATTTTCGGGGGGGGTAAAACAATGCCTTGCGCCGCGGTAAAACTTGCAAATACCTCACCTGCATAAAGCTCGGGCTGGCGTACCGGTATCCAACGCGCACCGCCGGTGCCCAATGCCCCACGGGCGACGGACCAGATATCACGCCCGTCGTTATGGCGATATTGGTAGACTGGCGCCCCGCGATCCGCAATTTCAAGCTGCGCGACATCGACGACCGGCCGATGGGACGGAGACCGGGCATCCAAAGTTGCGCTGTAATCACCTTTGTTTCGGGCCCATTCAAAATAAATTCGATTGTAGTTCAAATTCAAACCCGAAACCGCAGGGTTGTAGCCCAGATGATCTGGTTGCTCCGGATCAATCGAAAAGATCCGGCGAAAGCCCCCCGCCCAGACAAGGAATTGACCCGTCACAGATGTTATACCCGCTGCTGCCAGCTTTTGTGACAAAACAAACAGGTCATCTGTATCCAGATTTGGATCACCGTTGCCAATCAGGACCAAATCGCCCCGAAGCACGCCATTCTCAACTGGACCAGTTGCCAATAGAGTTGTTTCAAAGCGAAAATCTGGCCCAAGATGAAACAATGCATAAGCCGCAGTCAGCGCTTTTACCACGGAGGCTGGCGGCAAGCCAACGCTTGCACCAAGCTCTTCTAAAAATTCTGGACGATCACTACGCGCCACGGCAAATCCGACCTCCCCACCCAATCGGGCGCGGACAACCAAGGCCTCAGCGTCGTTCACGATTGCTTTGGGGCCTGCCTGATCGCGGGCCATGGGACGCAAACTTCGGGCAGGCGCCCCTGCCCAAACCGGCAGTGCCCAGGCCGCGCCCAATGCGGCAAGAGTATGGCGTCTTGAGAACCCAATTTTCATGACCGTGTCATACATGCGCACAGACGTATGAAGCAAGCACGCAGTGGACCTTTCACGCGCCCAAAGCACGTGATAGCCACCCAGTATGCAGGGCGCGCTACTTATGATGATTGTCGGAATGAGCCTTATTCCGACCGGTGACACGGCGGGCAAGCTGCTGGTCGGGAACTATGGCGTCACACCACTGGTTGTTGCTTGGGCTCGGTTCATGCTTGGCGCGCTAATCGCATGGCTCATAGCCCCAGCCGGAACCTATAAAATGTTGCTCGATTGGCGGGTCTGGGGACGTGGGTTGGCTTTGGGGCTGGGCGTAACATCAATACTGACCGCGCTTGAAACAGCCCCCATCACCAGCGTGTTTGCAGCTTTTTTTGTAGGGCCTATCCTGTCAGTGGTGTTTTCGGCCTGGTGGTTGCAAGAACGCATTCCCCCACAGCGTGCGGCCTTACTGGCCATAGGGTTCATGGGAGTTCTTCTGGTTGTTAGACCCGGCTTTGAAGCCCCGCCGGGTATTGGATACGCCGTCGTGGCCGGATTGTTTTATGGGGTCTACCTGACATCATCGCGCGCGCTGTCACATTATCCGCCACGTGGACTTTTGGCGACACAAATGCTGCCTGGAGCATTTATCCTCATGCCATTTGCGCTTGGAGGCCTTCCTGCAATGACACCTGAGGTAGGCGGATTGTTTGTTGTCTCGGGTCTAGCGTCCATGCTTGGAAACCTTCTTTTGATTCTGGCCTACGCACGTGCACCGGCGACTGTCCTGGCACCGATGGTGTACTTTCAACTCGTTGCCGCAACTTTGCTAGGTTGGATCTTTTTTTCTGATCTACCCGACAGCATGACCACCATTGGTACCATTTTGGTAGCTGGCGCCGGTATCGCTTCAGCCAGAATGACATCCCCGAACCGTACTGGCACGGATCGTTCGTGAACTAAGGTCAACCATAGGTACATTCTGATAGCACCAAGCAGGGGCCGCACGATTCAACAAGGCCCGCGCAGATCCATAAGGCAGTCGCGCATTCCGGTAAATTCTAGCCGCAGGAGACATCCGCGCTGAAAGCCTGTCACCGGGCCGCGCAAATATGCCCAGTGGAACCCGACGTACGATCGAATGCCAGTCCTTCCACCGGTGCAACTGTGCCAGATTGTCTGCCCCCATCAGCCAGATAAAACGGACGCCGGGATAGCGACCCTGCAATGCCACAAGCGTTTGGGCGGTATACCGCGTGCCAAGCTGCGCCTCTATATCGCTGATCATTACACGCGGGTGGCGCATAATAGCCTGCGCCGTCTGCATGCGATGACGCATTGGTGCGGGGCCATGTGATTTCAGCGGGTTACCGGGGCTGACCAACCAAATGACACGATCCAGTCCAAATCTCCGCAAAGCCTCATGCGTGATGTGCACATGTCCGGCATGGGGTGGATCAAATGACCCTCCTAGAAGACCAACCGACATTCCGGAACGTAGGGACAACGAAGATATCATACTGGCGGACTTAACCCCCAGATCATGGCTCTTGCAAGCATTGCCGTACGAATTGATGCTCAAGGGCAATTGCCTATGTGCAATCCGCGTTTTACAGAGGTCCAAACCGACCACCCATACGGAGAGCGACATGGCCAGCTATCAATACGTCTATCATATGGATGGAGTGTCCAAAACATATCCTGGCGGCAAGAAATGCTTTGAAAATGTTCGCCTGAGCTTTTTACCTGGCGTGAAAATCGGCGTTGTCGGTGTCAACGGTTCCGGCAAATCAACCTTGATGAAAATCATGGCCGGATTGGATAAGGAATTTTCGGGCGAAGCGTGGGCCGCAGAGGGGGCCAAGGTTGGCTATCTGCCTCAGGAGCCTGAGTTGGATACAACGCTATCAGTGCGCGAAAACGTTATGCTCGGTGTCGCGACCAAAAAGGGCATGATGGACCGGTTCAATGAACTGGCCATGAATTATAGCGATGAAACAGCAGACGAAATGGCTGCCTTGCAAGACGAGATCGACGCGCAGAACCTGTGGGATCTAGACAGTCAGGTCGACGTCGCAATGGAAGCGCTACGATGCCCCGCCGATGATGCCGAAGTGTCGACCCTATCGGGCGGCGAAAAGCGCCGCGTGGCGCTTTGCAAGTTGCTGTTGGAAGCGCCCGACATGCTGTTGCTGGATGAACCAACCAACCACCTTGACGCCGAAACCATCGCATGGTTGCAAAATCACCTGATCGATTACAAAGGCACAATCCTGATTGTGACCCACGACCGGTATTTCCTTGACGATATCACCGGTTGGATCCTTGAACTCGACCGCGGTCGGGGCATTCCCTACGAAGGTAATTATTCAGCCTGGCTGGAGCAAAAAGCCAAGCGCCTGTCCCATGAGGCCCGCGACGATAAAGCCCGACAGAAAACGCTGGAACGCGAATTAGAGTGGATGCGTCAGGGCGCCAAGGCCCGGCAAGCGAAATCCAAGGCTCGGATTCAGGCCTACGAAGAACTGGCAGGCCAGTCAGAGCGCGAAAAGATTACCCGCGCGCAGATTGTCATTCCCAACGGTCAACGTCTTGGCGGCAAAGTCATCGAAGTTGAAGGGCTTCAAAAAGCGATGGGAGATAAGCTTCTGGTCGAAGACCTGAGCTTTAGCCTGCCACCCGGCGGAATCGTAGGTGTCATTGGCCCCAACGGCGCGGGTAAATCAACGTTGTTCAAAGTTCTGACAGGACAAGAAAACCCAGATGCAGGGGACGTCAGCTATGGGGACACTGTGCAATTGAGCTATGTCGACCAGTCGCGCGACGATCTGGTAGGTGACAACACCGTCTGGGAGGCAATCAGTGGTGGCGCCGAAGTGATCGAGTTGGGCGATGCGCAGGTCAATAGCCGCGCCTATTGTTCTTCGTTCAACTTCAAAGGCGGGGACCAACAGAAAAAAGTTGGGCTTTTGTCGGGTGGGGAACGCAACCGCGTACACATGGCACGACTTTTGAAGTCAGGCGGCAATGTTCTGCTTCTTGACGAACCAACCAACGATCTGGATGTCGAGACCCTGCGCGCATTGGAAGACGCTTTGGTAGATTTTGCAGGATGTGCAGTTGTTATTAGCCACGATCGCTTTTTCCTCGACCGGATCTGTACTCACATCTTGGCCTTCGAAGGTGATGCCCATGTGGAATGGTTCGAAGGCAACTTTGACGACTACGAACAGGACAAAAAACGTCGTCTGGGGGCTGCGGCAATGGAGCCGAAACGAGTGAAATTCAAAAAATTCACTCGCTAGGTTTGGTTACGGTCTGACGCTATCCTTGTGGCGCATCAGTTTGGTCTGGACACACGGAAGTATGCGGGGTTGGCCAGACGGTGCATGTGCACAAAACTCGCGAAATGGGAGACCCCCGGCAATCCCGCCGAAAAATAGTGGTGTTCAACAGTAGAATTTTTCGGCGGAAATGACCGAGGAGAATTCGTGTGAAGAACGCAAAATTCAGCGACGCCCAGATCATCGGCCGTCTGTTTGCGCGATCCGTAACGCATCATGGCGGAATTCATCCCTCCGTTTCAGTCCCATAGTCCGTCTCTTGTGTTGCACTAAATGCTATCAAAAGAGCGACATCAAACTGCGACAGTTCCACTTTGCGATTGTCGTCTTACGGAATTGCCAAGACGGTTGTTACAAATTTGCAAGCGGAGGGCCGTTCACGCGGGGGCGGCGTAGTTGCAAGGTGGCAAATCTTGGATATCCGCGTGTTTGTGTCCGCTAGCACTGGCTGTGAGGACGCCAGACAAATAGCTATCGGGTT